>JAJEFC010000152.1 GCA_022820675.1 Vicinamibacteria bacterium
ACGCGGCCGCGCGCCGGCGGCGGCGCCCGTCCGAGACGCGCGCGCGGACCTGCCGCCCGCCGAGGCCCACCACCCAGTCCCCGGGGGCGGGCTCGTCGCCGCGGACCCCGCGGCTGGCCCGGCCCGAGCCCGGCAGGATCAACGAAAGGCGCCCCGGGCCCAGCGCCGACACGTCCACCTCGCGGGTCGTGTCGTCCCAGCGCAGCGCCAGGCGGGTCGCGTCGCCGTTGGCCCCGAGCGGCTCGACGGTGACGAGCCGCGGGCGGCCGGCCACGTCGACCTCGAGGCGCATGGGACCGCGGTCCTTCACGGTCATCGCCGCAACCCCTCGAGCCGGGCCGCCCGGCGCCACGGCGTCGGCCCCGCCGATTCGCCGCCCGCGGGCCGGTCCGGGCCGGACAGGTAGCCCAGCAGCGCCGCCGCCGCGACCGCCACGTCGACGTCCTCGTCGGGCAGCTCGGAGAACGATCGACCGCGGCGCTCCGCGAGCACGCGATCGAGGTAGGCGGTGTCGAAGTCGCCGGCCGCGAACACGTCCTGCTCGAGAATCCACAGCAGCGCGGGAATCGCGGTGGTGATGCCGCCGATCTCGTACTCGGCGAGGGCGCGCCGCAGGCGGGCGACGGCGCCGGCGCGGTCGGGGGCCCACGCCACCACCTTGGAGATCATCGAGTCGTAGTGGACGGGGACCGTGAACCCGGCCTCGACGCCGCTGTCGTCCCGCACCCCGGGGCCGGACGGGCTGCGCAGGAAGGTGATGCGGCCCGGCGCGGGAATGAACCCCGCGTCGGGGTCCTCGGCGTAGACGCGCGCCTCGATCGCGTGGCCCTGCGGGGCGAGGGCGCGCCCGGGGTCCAGGGTCAGCCGCTCGCCGCGCGCAATCCGGATCTGCCAGTGCACGAGGTCCACGCCGGTCACCATCTCGGTGACCGGATGCTCCACCTGAAGCCGCGTGTTCATCTCGAGGAAGTAGAAGCGGCCGTTCTCGTCGAGCAGGAACTCGAGGGTGCCGGCGTTGACGTACCGGACGGCCGAGCACAGGGCCGCCGCGGCCTCGGCCAGCGCCGTCCGGATGGGTCCGGTGACCGCGACCGAGGGCGACTCCTCGATGACCTTCTGGTGCCGCCGCTGGATGGAGCACTCGCGCTCGACGAAAGGGATCACCGTGCCGTGCTCGTCGCACAGCACCTGGACCTCGATGTGACGCGCCCGCTCCAGAAGCCGCTCGAAGTAGACGGCCGACTCGCCGAAGGCGGCCCCCGCCTCGGACCGCGCGCTCTCGACCCCGGCCGCCACCCCGTCGGGGCCGGCGACGCGGCGCATCCCCCGACCGCCGCCGCCGGCCACCGCCTTGATGAACAGCGGATAGCCGACCTCGTCGGCCCGCGCGCGCAAGCCGGCCTCGGACAGCGTGTCGGGCAGCGCCTCGGTGCCCGGCACCACCGGCACCCCGGCGTCGATGGCCGCCTGCCGGGCCGCCGTCTTCCCGCCCATGGTCTCGATGACCCCGGCGTCGGGCCCGATGAACGCCAGCCCCGCCGCGCGGCAGGCGCGCGCGAACGCGGCGTTCTCGGCGAGGAACCCGTAGCCCGGATGCACCGCCGTCGCGCCCGTCCCGGCCGCCGCCGCGAGCACCCGATCGATGTCGAGATAGCTCTCGGCGGCCGGGCTCGGCCCGATGGCCACCGCCTCGTCGGCGTGGCGGACGTGGGGCGCGGTCCGGTCGCACTCGGAGTACACGGCGACCGAGGGAACTCCCATCTCCCGGCAGGCCCGCAGGATGCGGACGGCGATCTCGCCTCGGTTGGCGACCAGGATCTTCATCTGACGATTCGCGGCATGCCGGACCGGATGCGTAGCGAAAGACGGAGGCCGCGCGCCCCGCTGCAAGAGTCGTTCATCGAGCCGCTGCGCCTGACGCGCCGATGCGCAAGAACCATCGACCTCCGGCGATCGGTTTCACTCGGGAACCGTGTGCGGCCAGCGGCGCTGGTGCGCCTGACTCTGCGTACCCGGAGCTGCCACCGCACCCCCTGGCCGAATAGCCAAACGACAGTAGCGCAGCGCGTCGCCACCCAGCCACGCGACCAAGAGAAGGACCACCAACCCCTCTCGCGTCCACGGATCGGCGCTCCTCAACGCCTCGGTCACTGGGGGCGCGACGCGCCCGAAAAACGCCAGGTAGAGCAACAGCCCGGCCAACGCAGCCAGTCGGACGCCGCCAATCGCCCACCTCGGCGCTGTGGCGCCGAGGCTTGGACGCCCTGCCCACAGCCGGATGGTGATCCGCGCCAAGAGCCACGCGCCCCCTGCGACCCGCTTGGCGAACCACACCAACCGCGGGATGATGCTCGCCCCGACGAGCCGCGCGACCCGTGTGGCGAACCTCATGGATCCCATTCTACTCCCCTCGGCGGCGCCGCTCGCCGCAGCTCGCCTGAAGGGGATGTCACGCGATGCGCTAGAATGCGATCCAGCTCCCCCCGGCGACCGAATGCACCGAGACTCCCGCTGCGATCGTCGCACGAGTGGAAGCGACCGGAGAGAGAGTTCGTCGCCCCCCACGCCCCGGCGGTCGACCGACCCGCTCGTGCTCTTCCTCCTGCTCGGCCTCGGCGTGTTCGCGCTCGATCTCTGGCCGGCCCGCGGCGGGAGGGAGGGCCACGTGATCGAGGTGACCGCCGACGAGGTCGAGCGGCTCCATGCCCGCTGGACCGCGCAGTGGGGCCGCCCGCCCACCGGGCCGGAGCTGGAATCGCTGATCGCGGAGGCGGTGGACGAGGAGATCCTCTATCGCGAGGCGCAGCGGCTGGGGCTCGACCGCGAGGACGCCATCGTGCGGCGGCGGCTCGCCCAGAAGCTGACGTTCATCCTGGAGGACGCGGGCGGCGCGCCTTCCGCCGACGCGGTCGACGAGTACTTCGCGCGGCACGCCGAGCGCTACCGGCGGCCGCCGCGTACCACGTTCGACCACGTGTTCCTGTCGGCCGATCGCAGGACCGACCCGGCCGGCGACGCGACCGCCCTTCTTCCCGCGATCCGCGCCGGCGGCGGCGACGGCTGGCAGCGGCTCGGCGATCCCTTCATGCTGTCGCGCACCTACGCGGAGAGAACGGACGCGGAGATCGCGGGGATGTTCGGGGCCGGCTTCGCGGACGCGGTGTCCGCGCTTCCCGAGGACAGTTGGAGCGGGCCGGTCGAGTCGACGTACGGCATGCACCTCGTCCGGGTGCACGACCGGACGCCGTCCCGCGGGCCGTCGCTCGACGAGCTTCGCGATCGGGTGGTCGCCGACCTGCGCGAGGAGCGCCGTCGCGAAAGCGGCCGCGCCGCCTACCGGGCGCTGCGCGACGACTACGAGGTGCGTCTGCCGGCGGCGAACGGGCAGGGAGCAGGCTCGCGACCATGAACCGCCCGGGACCCGGCCGGGCCGGGAGACCACCGCGCCGGGGCTGAAGGAACCGTCAACGGGGGCGCGGCGAGGCGGCATGCGGGGCGCGCATGTGAGCCCGCGTTGCTGCACGGCTCGGCGGATCGACCGGACCGGTCGCGGCGCCGGTCGCCTGGGACGGGCCCCGGCTCGAGGGCCGCGTGGCGCGTCCCAGGCTCGAGGGCCGCGTGGCGCGTCCCCGGGATGTCAAGGAGTGCTCGATACAGGGTTGCCGACTGCGTCCGGATGCAGCCCGTTCTTGGGGTTCCTGCGCTTGGCGCGTGGCCGGGCAATCAACCGTCACCGTCCCAAGGAGACTGTCGACATGACGGCACTACGACTGTTCACGGCCTGCTTGCTGCCCCTCGTCGCCCTCGCGTGCACGCCGGCCGGCGACGGCGAGCCGCCGGCCGCGGCGCCGGAGCGCCCCGTCGTGGAATGGACCCCGCCGAGCGCGCCGGCCCAGGCCGCCGATCTCGCCTCGCGGGAGCCGTGCGCGCACCACGACCCCCTGCGCCAGGTCTTCTTCGGCGACCTCCACACCCACACCGCGTTCTCGCTCGACGCCCTCGGGCGCGGCGGCTTCCAGACCCCCGACGACGCCTACCGCTTCGCGCGCGGCGAGGAGATCGGCCTCAGCCCTGTCGACGCCGAGGGCCGGCCCACCCGCACCGCCCGACTCGAACGCCCCCTCGACTTCGCGGCGGTCACCGACCACTCCGAGTGGCTCGGCGAGGTCGCGGTGTGCACCGACCCGGCGTCCCCCGCCTGGGACACCCCCGCCTGCCGCGGCCTGCGCCCGGGCGGCGCCGCCGAGGACCGCGCGGCGTGGCAGGCGGACCGGCTGGCCGGCCGCGGCCCGACGGTCTGCGGCGACGACGGCAGCCGGTGCCGGGACGGCCTCCTCACCGCCTGGGAGGCGACGCGGGAGGCGGCCGAGCGCCACTACGACCGATCGAGCGACTGCGCGTTCACGACGTTCCACGCGTGGGAGTACACCCGGGCGCCGGGCCGCTCCAAGGTCCACCGCAACGTCATCCTGCGCAACGAGATCGCGCCCGAGCTGCCCATCTCGTGGATAGACGCCGACCGGCCGCGCGACCTCTGGACCCGGCTCAAGGCCCGCTGCAACGACACCGGCACCGGCTGCGAGGCCCTCACCATCCCCCACAACCCCAACATCTCGAACGGGCAGATGTTCACCCTCGACTGGGGCGGCCTGCCCCTCGACGAGCAGCGGGCGCGGGCGGCGCTGCGGACCGAGATGGAGCCGCTGGTCGAGATGATGCAGGCCAAGGGCGAGTCCGAGTGCCGGCGGGGCATGTGGAACGTGGTGGGCGGCGAGGACGAGCTGTGCGACTTCGAGAAGGTGCGCTACGTCGACGGCGAGCGCCCGCCCGACTGCGAGGACGGCACCGGGGAGGGCGGCTTGCGCGGCGAGGGCTGCCAGTCGCGGCTCGACTTCGTGCGCTACGCCCTCATCGAGGGCATCGCGCAGGAGGAGCGGATCGGCGTCAACCCGATACAGCTCGGGCTGATCGGCAGCACCGACGGCCACAACGGCCTGCCCGGCGACACCGACGAGTTCGACTACCAGGGCCACAACTCGAACGTCGACTCGGACCTCGAGAAGCGGCTCACCACCGACGCCTACGCCCCCCACCCGCTGCGGAACCCCGGCGGGCTCGTCGGCGTGTGGGCCGAGGAGAACTCGCGCGACTCGCTCTTCGACGCGATGCAGCGGAGGGAGACGTTCGGCACGAGCGGCGTGCGCATCCAGGCGCGGCTCTTCGGCGGCTGGGACCTGCCGGACCTGTGCGCGAGCAGCGACATGATCGCGGAGGCGTACGAGGCCGGCGTGCCCATGGGCAGCGTGCTGCCCGACCGCGGCGGGGCGGAGGCGCCCTCGTTCTTCGTGACCGCCCTCGCCGACCCGGGCACCGACGCCTATCCCGGGACGCCCTTGCAGCGCATCCAGGTCGTCAAGGGCTGGGTCGGCGACGACGGCCTCTTCCACGAGGCGATCCACGACGTGGCCGGCGACGCCGACAACGGCGCCGACGTGTCGCGCAACACCTGCGAGCGGAGCGGTACCGGCGCGGCGTCGCTGTGCGCGGTCTGGACCGATCCCGACTTCGACCCGACGCGCCCGGCCGTCTACTACGCGCGGGTGCTCGAGAACCCGAGCTGCCGCTGGAACGCGCTGCAGTGCGCGGCCCTGCCCGAGAACGAGCGTCCCGCCGCGTGCGGCGATGCCGAGCTGCCGTGGCGGATCCAGGAGCGCGCGTGGACCTCGCCCGTCTGGTACCGGACCGGCGCCTCGGCGCCGCGGTAAGGACCGTGATCGACATCAGGGTTGCCAACTGCGTCCAGATGCAGCCCGTTTCCAGAGGTTCCCGCGCTTGGCACGTGGCAAGGTGATTCCCGTCACCGTCCTGACGGTCATCGAGGTCCTCGATGCCGCCCTCGAGGAGCTGCCGGACGGCAGCACGCTCTGGTGCGTCCGGTCGTTGCGCGCGGGAAGCCGAGCCGTCGCCGGTCTCCGGAACCGGTCGAATCTCCGTCGCCATCGTCGCGTCCGGCACCCGGAACTCTGCTTTCACCCCATGCCACCCAACCGGTGTAGGATGGGACATGCTCCCGTCGCCGTCCGCTTCGTCCGCCAAGGCACCCGAGCTCACCGCGGCCGAGCCCGCGCCGGAGTTCCCCGGCTGCCGCGCCGTGCGCATCACCCGTGACGCCATCGCCGACTTCGATGGGCGCATCGAGTACTGGGACGGCGACACCGAGACGGCGTGGATGGTGCGCGAGCCGACCACCGTCTACCACGAGGGTCCCGGCCAGCGGCTGGCCCACCTGGTGGAGCTGATCGCCGCGGGGCGGGGGTCGCCCATCACGACCCTCGGCACCGCGGACCTGCTGGTGCGCAACGCCCGCGGCGAGCGGCAGCGCATTCTCCAGGCCGACCAGATCGTCTACCTGCGCCCCGCCAAGACCGAGCCGCGCGGCGCCGCCGTCGAGGTCGGCACGGACCACCTGCCCGACGTCGTGCTCGAGGTCGACTACTCGACGGACGTGCGGCGCGGAAAGCTGGGCCTGTACGAAGCGTGGGGCTTCCCCGAGGTGTGGGTCGAGGTGCCGGAGGCCGAGTCTCCGAGCCGATCGCCGCGCCGTCCGTCCGCCCTGACCATCCACCGGCTCTGCCCGGACGGCTACCGCCCGGCGGCCGCGAGCGCCGCGTTCCCGAGCTGGACGGCGGCGGAGATCCACGCCGCCCTGAACGAGCCCCGGCTGTCCGAGGCGACGAGCGCGGTGCTGACCCGCGTCGGACGCGCCCTCGGCGACGTCGAGGGCACCGTCCCCGACGATCACCCGTGGCTGCGGGAGCAGCGGCGAGAGGCGGCGCGGGACGCCGCCCTGGAAGCAGCTCGGGACGCGGTCGCGCAGGTTCTTCGCGCCCGGGGTATTGCCGTCCCGAAGAGCCTCGTCGACGAGGTTGCGGACGCGCCGCAGAGCCAGCTCATCGACGCCGCACTCGCGTGCCGCGACGGCGCGGACTTCCTCGCCCGCGTCAGGCAACGACGCGATCGGCCTCGGACTTGACGGCCTTCCGGGCCGGAATGCCCCGACCACCCGAAGACGGCGTCGAAGTGCAGCGGACCTCGACGCCAAAGCAACCATCGACAAGGACCGCCGCTCGTGCACCCACAAACGCCATGTCCGCACATTTGCGGCATTGTGCGCACTATTCCAGACTTTCCGGACTGCAGGCGACGTTGGTCGAGCGGCCAGGCGGGGGGCCGCTGCGCGACCTTGCGGTAGCGCCGGGAGTCACTGGTGCGATTGTCCTGCGGCGGCGATTCTCGGGCTACGGTTCGCTGGCCTCCGCCACCGGCTCGAGCCGGAGCAGCGCCGCCTCGTCTTCGTCGGTCAGCACGTACAGCAGGCCGTCCGGCGCCTGGCGCACGTCGCGGATGCGCTGCCTGAGCTCGGCCAGCAGCCACTCCCTGGCCAGCTCCTCGCCCACCTCGTTGAAGACGATCCGCTCGAGGTGACCGGTCCCGCGGATGCGGCCGGTCATCATCGCCCCGACGAACAGGTCCCCCTGCCACTCGGGGAACCGGTCGCCGGTGTAGAAGGTCAGGCCGCCGGGGGCGATGGACGGCGACCAGAAGACGAGCGGCTCCTCCATGCCCGGCGCCCAGAACCGGGCGGACACGCGCTCGCCGTCGTACTGCCGCCCGTAGGACACGATGGGCCAACCGTAGTTCTTCCCCGCCTCGATGACGTTCACCTCGTCCCCGCCCTGCACCGCGTGCTCGGTCGTCAGCGGGGCGAACGTCTCGGGGTGCAGGGTCAGCCCCTGGTGGTTCCGGTGCCCGAGGGAGAAGATCTCCGGCAGGTAGCCTTCCCGGCCGACGAACGGGTTGTCGTCGGGCACCGAGCCGTCGGCGTTCAGGCGCAGCACCTTGCCGGCATGGCTGCCCGGGTCCTGGGCGAGCGACTCGGCGGGGTCGGTGCGGAAGGCGCCGCCGACGGTCAGGTACAGCGAGCCGTCGGGCGCGAACCCCATGCGGGCCCCCGCCGTCGACCCCCCGAACGGCTCGGCCACGAACACGTCCTCGACGTCGCGCAGGGCCATGCCGTCGAGCCGCCCCCGGACGAGGGCGACGGTGGCGGCCCGCCCCCCGTCGGCTGAACGGGCCCCGGGATCGTCGTCGGGCAACGGCCGGGTGTAGGTGAGGTAGACGAGCCGGTTCTCGTCGAAGTCCGGATGCAGCGCCACGTCCATCAGGCCGGCGAGGCCGCCGGTGAACACCGCCGGCACCCCGGCCCCGGGCTCGGGGTCGAGCACCCCGTCGCGGACCATCCGGAGCGTCCCGAGATCGCGCTCGGTGACCAGGATGCCCCCGTCGGGCAGGAACGCCATCCCCCACGGGCGCGACAGCCCCTTGGTCACCACGACCACCCGGACCTCCGCGATGGCATGGGTGTTGATGACGAACGGCTCGTCGGGCACCGTGACGCGGGGGAGGCCGGGAGGCTCGGGCTCGGCCTGCTCCTCCTGCGCGGCGGCGAACGGCGGGACGAGAAGCAGGACGCCGGCCAGCGCGAACCGGGAGGCGATACGACGGTACGCCGCAGGGTTGCTGCCCATGTTGTGACCTCCGGATGACGTGACGGGGTTGCGCTTGCGAAGCTGGAACTCGGCCGTGGCGACCTGCTCAATCTCCCAGGCCAAGATCACGTCTCACGTCGGCCGCCGCGTGGACCGGCTCCTCGCCCTTGCGGATGCGTTCCAGCACCTCGGCCGCGAGGTAGTAGTCCTCCAGGTCCTCGATGCCGCGTTCGATGAGCTCTCGCAGGTAGAACGCCCTGGTGCGCCCGGTCTGCGCTGCCAGGAAGTCGAGCCGCCGCTCGGTCGCCGGGGCCAGTCGAATCGATGTCGCCATCTGTCGCGTCTCGCGCGTGAGAATACGTGTATTCGCGCGGCCCGGCCGACCGTCAGGTCCGGCCGGCGCGGAGGGTCTTCATGTCGATGTACCGCACGGGGACCAACCGATGGCCGAGCGTGTCGACGGCGGCCTGCGCCTGCTCCAGAATGACGTAGCCCAACTGCGGTTCGAACAGGCCGCTGTCATCGGGCTCCATGTTCAGGAACACGACCTCGTTCCAGACCGGGCGAAAGCCCTCGATGCGGACCTCCACCGGCCCGCATGCCTCGCCGCGAATGACCTCCTGGCTCGCCGTCTGAAGCTCGACCGGCTCGGAACGCGCGAAACGACCGAGCCGTTCTCTCCACGCCGCGGGAAGGACCAGGGCGCCTGCACCCGTGTCGACGAGCATGCCGCAACGGATGGACTTGCCCTCGTCGACGGGATTCGTGACCGACGTCCGGACTACGATGCGACCCATTCGGCAACCTCGGGTCCAAGCCCTTCTGCCATTATACGGACCGTCCCCCCCACCGTGGACCGCCTGCACCATCGTGCGAAGGCGTCGCCCGCGAGCTGGGAGTCGATCGGCTTCCGGAGCTCGGCAGCAGGGGCGCGGCAACCTCACCCTTGCGCTACAGCGGGATGTTGCCGTGCTTCTTGGGCGGGTTGCGGTCGCGCTTGCCGTCGAGGCTGCGGAGGGCGGCGATGAGCTTCGGCCGGGTGGCGCGCGGCGGGATGACCTCGTCGACGTAGCCGCGGCCGGCCGCGACGAAGGGGTTGGCGAGCTTCTCGCGGAACTCGGCGATCTTCTCGGCCCGCAGCGCCTCGGGGTCGTCGGCCGCCTCGAGCTCGCGCCGGTAGAGGATGTTGACCGCCCCCTCCGGCCCCATGACCGCGATCTCGGCGGTGGGCCACGCGAAGTTGGCGTCGGTCCGGATGTGCTTGCTGGCCATGACGCAGTAGGCGCCGCCGTAGGCCTTGCGGGTGATGACCGTCACCTTGGGCACCGTCGCCTCGGCGAACGCGAACAGCAGCTTCGCCCCGTGGCGGATGATGCCGCCGAACTCCTGCTGGGTGCCGGGGAGGAAGCCGGGCACGTCCTCGAACGTCACCAGGGGGATGTTGAACGCGTCGCAGAAGCGGATGAAGCGCGCGCCCTTGACGGAGGCGTCGATGTCGAGAACGCCCGCGAGATGGGCGGGCTGGTTGGCGACGACGCCGACGGACTGGCCGCCGAGCCGCGCGAAGCCGACGAGGATGTTCTTCGCGTAGTGCTCCTGCACCTCGAGGAGCTCGCCGTCGTCGACCACCGCGCGGATCACCCCGTGCATGTCGTAGGGCTGGTTGGGCTGCTCGGGGACGAGGTCGTCGAGGGCGGGGTCTTCGCGGTCGATCGGGTCGGTGTCCGCGCCCCTGGGGGCGTCGTCGAGGTTGTTCCCGGGCATGTAGCCGAGAAGGTCGCGGATCAGCGCGAGGCACGCCTCGTCGTCGGGCACCACGAAGTGCGCGACGCCGCTCCTGGCGTTGTGGGTCATCGCGCCGCCGAGCTCCTCCTTCGTCACCTCCTCGAGGGTCACGGTGCGGATGACGTCGGGCCCGGTGATGAACATGTAGCTGGTCTTGTCGACCATCACCGTGAAGTCGGTGATGGCCGGCGAGTAGACGGCGCCCCCCGCGCACGGCCCCATGATGGCGGATATCTGCGGCACGACCCCGGACGCGAGGGTGTTTCGCAGGAAGATGTCGGCGTAGCCGCCGAGCGACAGCACGCCCTCCTGGATGCGCGCGCCGCCCGAGTCGTTCAGGCCGACGACGGGCGCGCCCGACTCCATCGCCATGTCCATGATCTTGACGATCTTGGCGGCGTTGGTCTCGGACAGCGAGCCCCCGAACACCGTGAAGTCCTGGGCGAAGGCGTAGACCAGCCGTCCCTCGACCCGCCCGCGCCCGGTGACGACGCCGTCGCCGGGCACGACCTGGTCTTCCATGCCGAAGTCGCGGCAGCGGTGGGTGACGAGCTTGTCCACCTCCTGGAAGGTGCCGGGGTCGAAGAAGCGGTCGATGCGCTCGCGCGCGGTGAGCTTGCCGGCCGCGTGCTGGCGGGCGAGGCGGGCCTCGCCCCCGCCCTCGTGGGCGCGGCGCTCGTAGTCCTCGAGCAGCTTGTGCTTGTCCATCGGTCGATGCGGCAGCGGTACGATGGGCCGGGCCGGGGACGGTGACCGCTACCGGTCCGTCAACTGCATGCAGACGCAGCCCGTTTCCGCGATTCCCGTCGCTTGGCGCGTGGCAAGGTGGTTTCCCTGGCCCGTCCTAACCGACGGGCTGGCGCGCCCTGGCCCAGTCCGCGAGGAAGCGCTCCAGGCCGATGTCGGTCAGGGGGTGGTTGAACAACGCGTCGATGACCTTCGGGGGGCAGGTGCAGACGTCCGCCCCGAGCCGGGCCGCCTCGACGATGTGCATGGGCCCCCGGGTGCTCGCCACGAGCACCTCGGTCGACAGGGGGAAGTTCTGGAAGATGTCGACGATCTGGGTGATGAGGTCCATGCCCGGGGTGGCGACATCGTCGAGCCGGCCGACGAACGGGCTCACGAACGTGGCCCCGACCTTGGCCGCGAGCAGGGCCTGGGCGGCCGAGAAGATCAGCGTGACGTTGACGCGGATGCCGTCCTCGGTCAGCTCGCGGCACGCCCGCACGCCGGGCTTGCCGAACGGCACCTTGACGACGACGTGGGGGTCGATGGCGGCGAGCTCGCGGCCCTCGCGCACCATGCCCGCCGCGTCGGTCGCCACCACCTCGGCGCTCACCGGCCCGCCGACCACGTCGCAGATGCGCTTGAGGACGGCGCGCGGGTCGGCCGCGGCCTTCGCCAGCAGCGACGGATTGGTGGTCACGCCGTCGATGATGCCGAGCGGGACGAGGGCCTCGAGCTCCTCGACGTTCGCCGTGTCTGCAAACAGCTTCATGCCATCCTCGAATCGATGATCGCGGGTCGGGGCGCCGGCTCCCGCCGGAATCACGACAGCGCTTCATGCCGTCGTGGAAGCGGCGATTCCCGGTCTGGAATGCCGCTCCGCGGGAACCGCGAGCGCCACGCCAGCCCGCCAAGGTCGCCAGCGGCTCCACCTGGCGCCGAACCGACGCTCCGGGACTCGGCGCCGTTCTACGGCGCAACCTGCCCCCGCCACCTCGTCGCCGACGGGTCCGTTCGGCGCCGAACCGACTCTCCAGGACTCCGCGTCGTTCTACGGCGCGAACGCCTGCGTACCCGGCCCCGGATCGCCGGCCACGACGTCGTTCTCGAGCTCGCCCACGCCCTCGATCGCGATGACCACGCGGTCTCCCGGCGCGAGCGGCCCGACCCCGGGGGGTGTCCCCGTGGACAGCACGTCGCCCGGCAGCAGCGTCATGACCGCGGTGACGAACTCGACGAGCCGACGCAGCGGGAAGATCAGCTCGCGGGTGCTCGAGTGCTGCCGCCGCTCGCCGTTGACCCGGGCCTCGATGCCGACCGGCCGATCCAGGTCCGCGGGGGCGATGCACGGCCCCACCGGGGCGAACGTGTCGAAGCCCTTGGCGCGGGTGTACTGCACGTCGCGGCGCTGCAGGTCGCGGTCGGTCACGTCGTTGACGCAGGTGAACCCGGCCACGACCTCGTGCGCGCGCTCCGCCGGCACGTTGCGGGCGGTGCGCCCGATGACGAGGCCCAGCTCGGCCTCGTAGTCCACGCGTCCCGCCCCCGGCGGCAGGACGATCGACGCGCCGGGCCCGATGAC
This sequence comes from Vicinamibacteria bacterium, assembly GCA_022820675.1. GTDB lineage: Bacteria > Acidobacteriota > Vicinamibacteria > Vicinamibacterales > UBA8438 > JAJEEA01. Next base: position 12,643 of record JAJEFC010000152.1, read on the forward strand.
CGCGGTCGAGGGCTTCAGGAAGATCAGCGGCTCGTCGGGCAGCGCCTTGTTCATCTCGGCCGCGTGGTCCCGGTAGTTCAGCCCGACCGCGACGATCTTGGACGGCGCGACCGGGGCCAGGATGCGCGGCGCCGCGCCGTCCAGGCGCGCACCGACGGCCGGCGCTCCGAAGGGATCGCCCTCCAGCCCGTGCCACGCGCCGTCCCTCCGGACGGCGTGGAGCACGTGCTCGTCGTGCTCGAGACGATAGATCGACTCCATGTGCAACCAGACCCGGAACCAGCGCCGGACGCCGCCTCCACGCGGCGCGCCTCGCGCGCCCAATCGTCACCCCGCGGCTCCGCTCGGCGCCCGAACCGCCCCGCCGGGAGTCCGCGCCGTCCAAGGCTGCGGATGCCCCTCCCGCCGATTCGCCGCCTTCGGCTCCGCTCGACGCCGAACCGACCCGCCGGGAGTCCGCGCCCCTCCGCGGCTGCAGATGCCCGCCCGCCGATTCGCCGCCTTCGGCTCCGCTCGGCGCCGAACCGACCCGCCGGGAGTCCGCGCCCCTCCACGGCGCCGACTCCCGCCCGCCCATCGCCGCCTCCGGCTCCGCCGGACGCCCCGACCAGCCCTGCCAGGAGTCGGCGCCGTCCTGCGGCGCAGACTGCTAGCGCGCGGTCGCTTCCACGCGGTCGGACGGCTCGCTCAGATTGGGCGGGACCGCGTCGTCGACGGCGCGCACCGCGTAGACGTGCCGGACGCCGGGCTCCGCGGTGACGTCGCGGTAGTTGTTCTCGACCAGCGGCTCATCCGTCAGCGGTTGCAGTGTCTCATCCCCCGGCAGGCCGCGCAACACCAGGTACCCCGCGACGTCGTCCTCGTCGTTCGGCCGCCACAGCAGGCTCACCTCTCCCTGGCTCGCCACCGCGGCCAACGCCTCGGGGGCCGCGGGGGGGAAGGTGTCGACGAACGTGACGCAGGTCACGGGCGACAGGCGGCTCCGCACGTCGAACCCCGCGATCACGTCGAGGGTGCGCACGGCGTAGCACCGTTCCGCCCCGTACTCGCCCCGCGGCTCGGTGTACGCGGGCTCGGCGAGGGGGGTGTCGTTGAGGCGCTCCGGGGCGGCCGCGGGACCGTCGACCTCCGGCCCCGACGTCTCGAACAGCTCGTAGGTCGACGCCGGCGGCCACTCGACGATCGGCCGGGACTCCAGCCGGGTCAGCGGGGCGGCCGGCGCTTCCGGGTCGTCCACCGGCGCGTCGCCCTCACCGCCGGGCCCCGCCGATTCGGGCTCCCCGGGCACGTCGCCGCCGGCGTCCGGCCCCGCCTCGGCGGACGCGGCGGACTCGTCCTCGGCCGGCGCTTCATCGGAAGCCGGCGCCTCGGCGGACACGGCGGCCTCGTCCCCGGCCGGCGCTTCATCGGAAGCCGCCGGCGCCTCGGCGGACGCGGCGGCGGCCTCGTCCTCATCGGAAGCCGGCGCCTCGGCGGACGCGGCGGACTCGTCCTCATCGGAAGCCGGCGCCTCGGCGGACGCGGCGGACTCGTCCTCATCGAAAGCCGGCGGCGGCGGCGCCTCGGCGGCGGACGCGGCGGCCTCGTCCTCGGCCGGCGCTTCATCGGAAGCCGGCGCCTCGGCGGAG
>JAJEFC010000409.1 GCA_022820675.1 Vicinamibacteria bacterium
AGCTCCGCCAGCACGTCGTCGAGCTGCTGCCGGCGCTGCCGCGCCGCCGCGTGGCGGGCCTCGGTCTCGGCCACCACCGCCGGGTCGGCGCGCTCCCGGAACCTGGGGTTGCCGAGCTTCCCCTCCAGCGAGCCGAGCTGCTTCGAGAGCTTGTCGATCTCGCGGCGGAGCCTCGCCGTCTCCGCCGCCCGGTCGATGACCCCGGCCAGCGGCAGGTAGAGCCGCATGCGGCGAACGAGCCGGCGGACGGTGTCGGGGTCGGCCGGCGCCGACGCCACGAACTCGAACGCCTCGAGGCCGGCGAGCCGCCGCAGATAGTCGCCGTGACCGTCGAGGACCGCGCGCTCGCCGGGCTCCGCGCCCTCGATCCGCAGCCGCAGCCGCCGCGACGGCGGCACCCCCAGCTCGGCCCGGACCGTGCGGACCGCGGTGATGACCTCCTGGAGGAGCGTCAGCACCGACACCGCCTCATCGTCGGCCCACTCGGGCATGGGCCGGGGCCAGGGAGCGCGGGTGACGGTCCGCGCCCTCCCGTCCGGCGTGCGGCCGTCCTCGGCCGCGTCCGCCGGCGCGGGCAGGGTCTGCCACAGCTCCTCGGTGACGAACGGCATGAACGGGTGGGCGAGGCGCAGCACCCGGTCGTGCACCGCGAGCAGCACCGCCTGGGCCCGCTCGCGGTCGCGGTCTTCCGCGTCGTCCTGCAGGTGCGGCTTCACCAGCTCGATGTACCAGTCGGCGTACTCGTGCCAGATGAAGTGGTAGAGCCGGTCGGCGGCGACGTCGAACCGGTACCCCTCGAGGGCGCGTGTCACGTCGGCCGCGAGCTCGCTCACGCGGTGGAGCACCCAGCGGTGGATGGTCCCGAGCTCGGCCGTCGGGGGCACCGGCGGGCGCTCGGCCAGCGACGCCGGCAGGTTCATCAGCACGAACCGCGACACGTTCCAGATCTTGTTGACGAACTGCCGGTAGCCGCGCAGGCGCCCCTCAGAGAGCGAGATGTCCATGCCGGGAGAGGCGAGGGCGGCGAGGGTGAACCGGAACGCGTCGGCGCCGATCTCTTCCATCACCTGCAGGGGGTTGACGACGTTGCCCTTCGACTTGCTCATCTTCCGCCCGTGCGCGTCGCGCACGAGCGAGGTGATGTAGACGACCTTGAAGGGGACGTCGCCCGCGAACTTCATGCCCAGCATCATCATCCGCGCGATCCAGAAGAAGATGATGTCGAGGCCGGTGATCATGACGCTGGTGGGGTAGTACCGCGCGAGGTCGGCGGTGGCGTCGGGCCACCCCATGGTGCTGAACGGCCAGAGCCCCGAGCTGAACCAGGTGTCGAGCACGTCGCTGTCCTGGCGCAGGGGTCCGCCGCATTCGCAGGCCTCGGGCGTCTCCTCCTCGACCACCACCGACCCGCACCGGTCGCAGTACCAGGCCGGCACCCGGTGTCCCCACCAGAGCTGGCGCGAGATGCACCAGTCGTGGATGTTGTCCATCCACTCGAAATAGGTGCGGGCCCAGTTCTCGGGCACGAAGCGGGTGCGGCCGTCCTTCACGGCGGCGATGGCGGGCTCGGCCAGCGGCTTGATGCGGACGAACCACTGGGTCGACACCAGCGGCTCCACGACGGTGTGGCAGCGGCTGCACTGCCCCACCGCGTGCCGGTGGTCCTCGACCCGCTCGAGCAGGCCCTCGGCCTCGAGCCGCTCGACGACGGCCTCGCGCGCGGCCAGGCGGTCCTGCCCCGCGTACGGCCCCGCCTCGGCCGTCATCCGGCCGTCCTCGCCGATCACCACCACCTCGGGCAGCTCGTGGCGCCGGCCCATCTCGAAGTCGTTGGGGTCGTGGGCCGGCGTCACCTTGACGGCGCCGGTCCCGAACCCGGCGTCGACGAAGCCGTCGGCTATCACCGGCAGCTCGCGGCCGATGATGGGCAGGCGCAGGGTCCGGCCGACGAGGCCGCGGTACCGTTCGTCGTCGGGATGCACCGCCACCGCGGTGTCGCCCAGCATGGTCTCCGGCCGGGTGGTGGCCACGGTGACGCCCCCGCCGTCAGCGGTGGCGTTGGCGCCGGTCCGGGCTTCCGCTTGGCCCTCGGCCGTCTTGGAGCCGGGCTGGGCGGCGGCGCCGGCCTCTGCGTCCGCCTGGCCCTCGGTCGCGTTGGCGGCACCCCCGGCGCTGGTGCCTCCCCCGGAGTCGGCCTGGCTCTCGGCCGCGTCGGAGCCGGCCACGGCCGCGGTCGGGTAGCGTATGTGGTAGAGCCGGCCCGCCTGCTCCTCGTGCACCACCTCCAGGTCGGACAGGGCGGTGCGGCAGCGGGTGCACCAGTTCACGATGTACTTGCCGCGGTAGATCAGCCCCTCGCGGTACAGGATGACGAAGACCCGCCGGACCGCCCGCGACAGGTCGTCATCCAGCGTGAAGCGCTCGCGGCTCCAGTCGACCGACGACCCCAGCGTGCGCATCTGGCTCGTGATGGTGCCGTGGCTCTGCCGGCTCCACGCCCACACCCGTTCCACGAAGGCCTCGCGGCCGAGCGCGTGCCGGTCGGTCCCCTCGCCGGCGAGCTGCTTCTCGACGACGTTCTGGGTGGCGATGCCCGCGTGGTCGGTGCCCGGCAGCCACAGCACGTCGTGGCCGGTCATCCGCTTCCAGCGGCACACGATGTCGGGCAGGGTCTGGTTGAGGGCGTGGCCGATGTGCAGCACCCCGGTGACGTTGGGGGGCGGCAGCACCATGCTGAACGGCGGGCGCGACGACCCCGGATCGGCCCGGAAGGCGCCGCTCGATTCCCAGAACGAGTACCACTTCGGGTCGACCGTGGCATGGTCGAACCCCTTGCTCAGCTCACGCATTGGCAGCTCCGGCGCCTACCGAAGCGGGACTTGCACCCGCTGGAGAGGAAGAGCGTGATACGGGCCGTTTCCCGTCCGCATCGTCACGACGCACCATGTCACTCATCGTATCAAGCCGCCGGGCGGCGCCGGATCGGCCCGCCCATCGCCGCCTGACGGCTCCACCGGGCGCCCGGCGGCCCGTCAGGAATCCACATCGTTCTGCGGCGCCGGACACCTCGCCCACCGTCGCCGCACCGCGCCGCCGGGCGCCCGACCAGCCCGCCGGGAATCCGCGCCGTTCCACGCCGCAGAGCCTCACCGAGCCGCTGGCCGCCCGGCCAGCCCGCCGGGAATCCACGCCGTCGTACGGCGCAGACACCAAGCGCGGCGGGCGGGCGGGAACGGAATCGGAGCACGTCGTCAGGAGGGGGATGGCGTGATGCGCCGGTGAATGGATGGGCGACGGACGCGGGCCGCAGTCAGGCCGGCTCGATGCGGCCGATCTGGTCGCGTACCAGCCGCTCCGCCACCCGGGCCACCACCTCGGAAACCAGCTCGCCGGTGATGTCGTCCGACAGGCGCTCGACCACCCGCTCGGCCACCCGTTCGACGAGGTCGTCCTCGTCGGGGGGCGCGGCCTGACGAGGCCAGGGATAGGCGGCGCGGGCCCGCTCGAGGTCTCCCTGCTCGGCCGCGAGGAGCGCGGCGAAGGCGGCGGCGAGCGAAGGCGGCGCCGGCGCCTCGACCGCGGGCACGGCGGAAACGGGCGGGGCCGCGACACCGGCCTCTGCCGCCGCGGCATCGCCCGGCTCCTCATCGTGCGCCGCCGGCGGGGCATCCCCCGGCTCCTCATCCGGAGCCGGCGGCGGTCCCGGGTCCGGCGCTGAAGCAACGGCCGCGGAAGCCGCCGCATCCGCAGCCGCGGGCGGAG
>JAJEFC010000099.1 GCA_022820675.1 Vicinamibacteria bacterium
GGGGCAGGCTGGCCCCGTCCGGGGCGCGCAGCACCTCGACGGCGGGCGCGCCGCCGCCGCAGGCCGCGGCCCCCGCGGCGAGCAAGAGCGCGAAGAGCCCACGCCGGAGGCCGGAGACGCGCGCATGGCCGCATGGTCTCATGTCCACCTCACCGTCCATCACGGAACACCGAAGGAGTGCCCACGGGTCACCGCGGGGCCGACCGGCGCTGCACGCCCGCCGAGGCCGGGGTCGCGGCGTACCGCCGACCGGACCACGGCTCACTGCCGACGGGTCGACAGGCGCCGCCGACCCCCTCCCGGCGCAGCACCGACCGTTCGGCGCCGCGTAACGACCGCCCATTCACGGCGCCGGCGACCCGCCGCTGGACCCCGATCCTGCCTCACCGGAGACGGGCGCCCCGCACGGCGCCCGCGACCCGTCACTGGGCCCCGATCTTGCCGGCCTCCTGGAGACGGGCCCCCCGCAGGGTGTGCTCGAGGGCGTAGTTCCCCTCGTGGCACGCGAACTCGTAGATCACGCCGGTCCCCGGGGCGGGCCGCATGTAGATGCGCGCCGTCCACGGCCGCGTCCAGGTGCCCGGGTCGTCCATGGTGTACTCGTAGGCGAGGGTTTCGGGGCCGACCCGGGTGAAGCGCTCGAGGAGCCGCAGGTTCGGCGTCGATCCCCCGCCCCCCCGCTTCGTGTTCGTCGTCTCCACCACCAGCGTGTCCCCGTCCCAGCGGCCGCGCGACACGCCCAGGTCGGTGCGGAGCGCGGTGGCGGGGGCCGGGGCGTCGAGGGGGATGATGCGCGTGTCGTGCATCATCTCCATCTGGATGACGACGTGGCTGGCCGTCTGCAGGATCTGGTAGTTGCTGTTGTAGCCGCGGCCGGTCATGGGGATGCGTCCGCCGCTGCACCGCAGCCCGGCGCCGAGATCCTCCGGTCCCCGCGGGAAGGGCGGCCGCTCGCGGTTGCGCGCGGCCGCGCGCCGGGCCTCCGCCTCCGCCGTCAGGGCGGGCAGGCGGCCGTTCGGCGGATCGACGATGAGCGACGTCCGGTTGTCGAACCAGCGGTCGATCAGCCAGAACTGGTTGTAGTTGCCGGTCCCCTCGGGGTTCTCCTCGGTCACCCCGTCGCCCGACTGGAAGTCCTGCCGGTCGGCGAGGGCGGCCCGGAACACGCTCTCGCCGAACGCCGCGTCGGTCTCGCCGTCGAACAGCGCGGCCGCGCGAGAGCGGAGGGTCGCCACCTCCTCGTCGGTCAGGAAGGCCTTGTCGGCGAGCTCGGCCGGCCGCTCGAGCGGCGTCGCCGAGTCGCTCGCCCAGATGCCCTGCAGGTCGGGATGCCCGTCCGCGGTGCGAGGAACGGTCCATCCCTCGGGCGCCGCCTGCCCGGCCACCGCCGCCGGGACGGCCAGCACCAACGCCGCCACCGCCGCCGCGAAGCTTCGCCTGCTCATCGTCCCCTCCCGGAAGAAACCGGGGTCGCCGACGGCCAAGGGCGACCGCCCCCGTCGTCGATGCGGGGGCCGCCCGGGGCGCCGGGAACCCTCTGATGGGTCAACGATAGGACGTGTCGACCCGCCCGCGCAAGCGCCGGTTCATCCCGGGACGTACGACACCATCGTGAGGCGACGGCCCCGGCCCTGTCGGCCGCGCGGTTCACGGAAACGGGCCGGCGCTCGCCAACACGCCGCCGTGGGGTGAGGCGCTCGCACACGAGGCTCTGCGGCGCTTGCGTGGCGGCGCACCATTCATTGTCTTGTCGTGCATCCCTCAGCCCGCGGCGTGGAGCCGTCGGCGCTTCCGCAGCCACTTCACCGCGAGATACAGGATCACCGCCAGCGCCAGCGCCGCGCCGATGGTGGGATAGTGCTCCTGCAAGGTCTCGACGGCCCGGTCGCCGAGACGGACGGCCAGGTATGCCTCGCCGGTGAACCTGATCATCCGCCCGACGAAGATCGCGCCGGCGAACCGGGTCCACGACATGCCGACGATGCCCGCGACGAGCATGAACACCTTGGCCGGGAACGGCGGGGGCGCGAGGACCGCGACCACCATGGCGACGATATCGTTCTCGCGGACCTTCCGGGTGACCCACTCGCGTTTCCCGGGATCGAGGCGGCGGACCACGCGGTCGCCGCCGGTGCGCCCGATGCGGTAGAGGACCAGGCATCCCAGCGTCGAGCCCGTCGACGCGGCCAGCGCGATCCAGACGAAGAGCGACGGCTGTTGCCAGGCCAGCAACAGCACCACCACGTCGACGCCGCCGGGCAGGGGAACGCCGGCCGAGTCGAGAAAGGCGATGAGAAAGAGCCCCGGAATGCCCAGGGCCAGGAGACTGTCGCGGAGTCCGTCCATGACTGGCGGGATGGCCTGCCGATGCCCGGTGTGGCGCGAATCGAACCGCCGGAACCGGGATTATAGCCCCGCCAGGGCGACGCTCCCGCCACCCGGAGAACCGCGTCCGCCACCCGGCTCGCCGCCCGACCGACCCCGCCGGAAGCCGGCACCATGCTAGCGCGCGGGCTCCTGACGCCGCTTTTCGCCTTTCGACGCTGCGCTGCCAGGGAGCCTGCACCGTGCTACCGCGCAGGCTCCTGACTCCGCTTTGCCTTTCGACCCCTGCGCTGCTAAGCTGTAGAGACAGATTCGACATATCGATCGGCCCGAGGTGGGCATCCCCATCCGTCGAGCCGGCAGGTCTCCAACCGCTCTACCCTCAGCGCGTCACTCTCGACAGACCTGCCGTCTGCTCAGGCCGATTCGCACCCCGCCCCAAGGAGGTGACGATTGGCAACTCGTGGACGACCGACACAGCAGAAGCGGCAGCGTGAACGCGCCCGGCAGGAGCAGCGCAAGCTGAAGGACGCGCGGCGGCAGGAAGCGAAGGAACGACGCGCGCAGGCGGCGACGCAGCCGCGCGCGGGCGGCGACCCCGACCTCGAGGGCATCGTCGCGGGGCCCCAGCCCCTCGCCGAGTGGCAGGTGGAGGGGCTGGCGACCTTCGAGGAAGCCGACGAATCCGCGGAGGAGTCGGGGCACAACGGCTAGTGCAGTGCCACAGCCAAGAGTTCGGGTACGCGGTGCCGGGCAAGTCGTTGACGATGTGACCAATAGGGCCAGTCCGTACCCGAAGATTATGGCGTGACGCAGCACCAGGGAGCCTGGCGCAGAACCGGGCGGACTCACCGGGGGGTCGGCCGGACGCCGGGCGGAGCCGCAGACGACGATTGGCGGGTCAGGCCGCGGAGCCCGCACGGGCGAGTCGCCCACGGCGGCGGTCCCGGGCGGGGAGCCGTCGGCACGGGCGAGTCGATGGTACCGCGATGTGCAGCGCGGCGCTCACGCCCCGGCCGTCCGGCGCCGGGCGTCCGGCGAACCGAATCGGGCGGGGCAACGTCCAAGCGAAGTATACTGCGCGGTTGAACCCGGACGCCGGACCCGGCCCGCTCCGGCCGGCGAAGGCGAACCGTCCACCCGCCGAAAAGACGGAGGAAAGACACCAACGATGGCCTCGGAACATACGCAGACCCTCACGGACGGCGATTTCCAGCAGGCGGTGCTGCAGTCGGACAAGCCGGTGCTGGTGGACTTCTGGGCCGAGTGGTGCGGCCCGTGCCGCATGATCGCCCCGGCCGTCGACGCCCTCGCCGACGAGTACAACGGCCGTGTCGTCGTGGGCAAGCTGAACATCGACGACAACCCCGCCACGCCCGAGAAGTACAGCGTCCGCTCGATTCCCACCCTGCTGCTGTTCAAGGGCGGCGAGGTCGTGGAGGCGACGGTCGGCGTGGCCGGCAAGGACCAGTTGGCGGAGCTCCTCGACCGGCACGTCGAGCCGAAGGTCGCGCAGGAGTCCGCGTAGCAGAAGGGGCGCGGGCTCCCACAGGTCGTTCCGGCGACAGGCGGAGCCGAAGGCGACGGCTCCCTGTCGATTGTCGCGTGCGCGCGGGCGGTGCATCGCGCGCTGTCCCGGGCCGGTAGCGGCTCGGCAGGGATGTCGTCATGGCACTCAAGCACTACCGTCGCCGTCCCGGGTCGGAGGCCCCCATCCCCACCTCGACCGCCATGCCCGGCCTCGCGGCGGTCGCCCTGCTCGCCGTCGCGGCGGGCGGATGCACGTTCGAGCTGGTTCCCGCCAACGCCGCCGGCGAGCCCGGCGAGGCCCGGTCGGTGCTCGCGGCGCAGCGCGGGCCCGCCCCCGAGCCCTACACCGACCTCCGGCCGGACGAGCAGGCAATCGTCGATCTCTTCGAGGGCACCAGCCCGTCGGTCGTGTACATCACGACCGTCACCCGCCGCCGGGACTTCTTCGGCCGCGTCACCGCCCGCGAGGTGCCGCTGGGCACCGGGACCGGCTTCGTGTGGGACCGGGACGGTCACATCGTCACGAACTCCCATGTCCTGCGAGGCGCGACGAACGCGCGTGTGGTCATGCACGACCAGACCAGCTACATGGCGGAGTACGTCGGGGGCTCCGACCGGCACGACCTGGCGGTGCTGCGCATCGACGCCCCGGCCGACTCGCTGCGGCCGGTCCGACTGGGCGACAGCGACCGGGTGCGCGTGGGGCAGAGCGCGTACGCCATCGGGAACCCCTTCGGCTACAGCGCCACCCTGACCACCGGCATCATCTCGGCCCTCAGCCGCCAGATCGAGGGCCTGACCGGCGACATCATCGAGGACGTCATCCAGGTCGACGCGGCCATCAACACCGGCAACTCCGGCGGCCCCCTGCTCGACAGCCGCGGGCGGGTGATCGGCATCAACAGCCAGATCGCGAGCCCGTCGGGCACCTCGGCCGGCATCGGCTTCGCCATCCCCGTCAACACCGTGACGCGAGTCGTGCCGCAGTTGATCGCCCACGGGGAGTACACGCCGGCCCGACTCGGCATCTCGACGGACCAGCAGTGGAACCGGTACGTCACGGCCCGGCTCGGGGTGAACGGGGTCGTCGTCGCCGAGGTTAACCCGGGCTCGGGCGCGGCCCGGGCCGGCCTGCGCGGCACCGAGCCGAACGCCAACCAGATCGGCGACATCATCGTCCGCATCGACGGCGAGCCGGTGCAGTCGTTCCGAGCGCTGCGCCTCGTGCTCGACCGCTACCAGCCCGGCGACGAGGTCGAGGTGACCGTCTCGCGCGACGGCGACCTGGTCGATGTCGTCGTCCCGCTGATGTAGCGCGGCTCCCCCCCGGCCGCCGGACCGCCCCCATGTCCGAGTTCGCCATCATCCCTCCGGGCTGGTTCCTGATGGGAAGCGACGAGGGCCAGCCGTCGGAGCGCCCCGTGCACCGCGTGTGGGTCGACGGGTTCCGGATGGCCGTCCATCCCGTGACGCGGGCCGAGTACGCCGGGTTCCTGGACGCGGCCGGCGGCGAGCCGCCGCGCGAGTGGGACAACCCCGCGTTCCGCCGGGACGACCTGCCGGTGGTCGGCGTGAGCTGGCACGACGCCGTCGCGTACTGCGCCTGGCACTCGCGTCCCGGGGCCGCGGTCCGGCTGCCGACCGAGGCGGAGTGGGAGCGGGCGGCCCGCGGCGGGCCCGACGGGCAGCGGTATCCCTGGGGCGACGAGGTTCCCGACTGGGTGCCGAACCGCGGCCGGGGTCCGCTCGACGGCCCGTGGCCGGTCACCCGCGGCACGCCCAACGGGTTCGGGCTCTACGGCATCGGCGCCAACATCCACGAGTGGTGCTCGAACTGGCACGACCGCGAGTTCTACGAGCGCGCGCCGGCCGTCAACCCGGTGGGGCCGGAGGAGGGCCGGCGGCGCGCCTCCCGCGGCGGCGCGTGGCGCCATGCGCTGACCCTGAACCGGACCGCCGCCCGCAGCAGCCTCGACCCGTCGCTGCGCTACACCGACTACGGGTTCCGGCTCGCGCGGTCGCGGTGACGGGCGTTCACCGGGCGGGCTGGTGTACCGCGCGTCATGTTCTTGTACCAGGGGCGGTAACCAGGGACCACCCAGGTTCGCGGAACATCGCGCGAAGGAACTTCCTGCACGGGACACCAGGACCGGGAACTGTGCCGTCCATTGGCACGATCCCGCGCGTCGGCGGGCTACAGGCCGCCCATGCGGAGGGCGCGACAGACGAACCATCGATGTCCCGCGACCGTCGTGACCACTGAAGGTGCGGCGATCTGCGACCGTCGATGTCCGGGGAGACACCCGTGAGCACGGAAACGACCATCGCGCCGTACGGGGCGTGGGACTCGCCGGTCACCACGGAGATGCTGACGGCGGGGGCCCTGCGCTTCGAGGGCGTCGCCGTCGACGGCGGCGACGTCTACTGGGTCGAGTCGCGCCCGGATGAGGCCGGCCGGTGCGCGGCGATGCGGCTGACCGCGGACGGCGCGATGACGGAGTTGACGACGCCCGCCCACAACGCCCGAACCCGGGTGCACGAGTACGGCGGCGGCGCGCTGGCGGTGTCGAACGGCGTGGCGTACTTCTCCAACTTCGCCGACCAGCGCCTGTACCGCCGGCCGGTGGACGGCTCCGAGCCGCCGGTCGCGATCACGCCGGAGATTGCCGTCCGCTACGCCGACGCGACGGTGGACGCCCCCCGGGGCCGGTTGATCTGCGTGGCCGAGGACCACCGCCCTGCGGACCGGGAGGCCGAGAACCTCCTCGTGTCGGTCCCCACCGGCGGGGGCGAGCCGGCACCCGTGCACCGCGGCTTCGACTTCTATGCGTCGCCGCGCCTCAGCCCCGACGGAAAACAGCTCGCGTGGGTGTGCTGGAACCACCCGAACATGCCGTGGGACGGGACGGAGCTGTGGGTCGCGGACCTGGGGGCAGACGGCACGCTGACGTCGCCGCGCCGGATCGCAGGGGGCGTTCCTTTCTCGTCGAGCGGGACCGCCGACCGCGCTGAGGGTACCGAGGGCGGACGCCCCGAGGACACCGGCGGCCCTGCGGACGCCGGCGGCAGCGGCAAAGCCGACGGCACCGGGGGCGCCGGGGACGGACGCCCCGAGGATGCCGGCGGCGCCGGGAATACCCGCGGCACCGGCAACGCCCGCAGCACGGAGGACGCAGGCGGCCTTGCGGATGCCGGCGGCACCGGCAACGCCAGTAGCACCGGGAACGCCGGCAGCACCGGGGGTGTGGGCGACGTCGCGGGCGGCGGCGGTACCGGCGGCGAGGTCTCCGTGCTCCAGCCGGCGTGGGGCCCCGACGGCGCCCTGTATTGCGTGTCGGACGCCTCGGGCTGGTGGAACCTCCACCGTTGGGACGGGGAGCGGCTGGCGCCGGTGCTGCCGATGGAGGCCGAGTTCGGGTTGCCCCCGTGGCTGTTCGGCATGTGCCGCTACGCGGTCCTGGACGCGGACCGCGTCGTCGCGCACTACGGGAACGCGGACGGGACCCGGCTCGGGATCATCGACGTGGCGACGGGACGGCTGCGCGAGGTCGCCACGCCGTTCACCACGTTCGGCTTCTTCGCCGCCGCGTCGCGGGGCCGGCTGCTGTGCGTCGCCGCCGGCGCCGAGACCGGCTCGGCCCTCGTCGCCATCGACGCCGACAGCGGCGAGGTCGAGACGCTGCGCCGGGGCTCGGAGCCCAGGCTCGACCCGTCGTACGTTTCGCGCGCCGAGCCCATCGCCTGCCCGAGCGCGGGAGACCGCACCGCGCACGCCTACTACTACCCGCCCCGCAACCGCGCGTTCCGTGCCCCCGACGGCGAGCGGCCGCCGCTGCTCACGTTCATCCACGGCGGGCCCACCGGCGGCACCGACCCGGGGTTCCGGCTCGCCATCCAGTACTGGACGACGCGCGGCTTCGCGGTCGTCGACGTGGACTACGGCGGGTCGACGGGCTACGGCACCGCCTACCGCCGCCTCCTGCGCGGCGCGTGGGGCGTCGTCGACCGCGAGGACTGCGAGGCGGCGGCGCGCTACCTGGTCGCGCGCGGCGACGTCGACCCCGCGCGGCTCGCAATCCGCGGCGGCTCGGCCGGCGGCTACACCACCCTGTGCGCGCTCGCGTTCGGCGACGTGTTCACGGCGGGCGCCTCGTACTACGGCGTCTCGGACGCCGCCGCCCTGGCCCGCGACACCCACAAGTTCGAGTCGCGCTACCTCGACGCCCTGATCGGCCCGTGGCCCGAGCGCGCCGACCTCTACGAGCAGCGCTCGCCCATCCACGCCGTCGACCGCCTCTCGTGCCCCGTCATCTTCCTGCAGGGCCTCGAGGACGCCGTCGTGCCGCCCGACCAGACCGAGCGCATGGCCGACGCCCTGCGGCGGAAGGGAATCCCCGTCGCCTGCCTGATGTTCGAGGGCGAGCAGCACGGGTTCCGACGGGCCGCGAACATCCGCCGCGCGGCCGAGGCCGAGCTGTACTTCTACGGCCGCGTCTTCGGCTTCAACCCGGCCGGCGCGGTCGAGCCGGTCGAGATCGACAACCTCGACCCATGAGCGACTCCCGCCGCGACCGTGCGCCGACGCCGCGCACCAGTCGCGCTGCAACCGCGACCCGCGCCATGAGCGATTCCCGCCGCGACGGTGCGCCGGCGCCGCGCGCCAGTCGCGTGGCGACCAGGATCCCCGCGTCATGAGCTGTTCCGTCCGCGCCGCGACGGCCGCACCGCCCGTCAATCGAGTCGCGACGAAGAGTCCCGCGCCATGACCGACGCCCATCTCGCGGAGGCGATCGCCGACCGGGTGCACGACGCCGGGGGCCGCGCCCTGTACGTCGGCGGGTGGGTGCGCGACCGCCTGCTCGGCCGCGAGTCGACCGACGTCGAATCGAACCACATCGACGAGTCGAACCACATCGACGAGTCGAACGACATCGACCAATCGAAGGACATCGACATCGAGGTGTACGGCATCGAGGCCGAACGGCTGCGCGAGCTGCTCACGGAGATCGGCCCCGTCAACACCGTCGGCCAGAGCTTCACCGTCTACAAGGTGGGCGGCGTCGACGTCTCGCTGCCCCGCACCGAGTCGAAGCAGGGCCGCGGCCACCGCGGCTTCGTCGTCACCGGCGACCCCTGGATGCCCGTGGAAGAGGCCGCCCGCCGGCGCGACTTCACCATCAACGCCATCGCCTGGGACCCCCGGGGCCACGAGTACATCGACCCCTTCGGCGGCCGCGACGACCTCGCGCGGCGCCGGCTCCGCGTGGTCGACCCCGCCACCTTCGCCGACGACAGCCTGCGGGTGCTGCGCGGCGTGCAGCTCGCGGCCCGCTTCGAGCTCACCCCCGACGACGCCACCGCCCGCATCTGCCGCGGCATCGCCCTCGACGACCTCCCCGCCGAACGCATCCGGGCCGAGATGGAGAAGCTGATGCTGCAGGCCCGGCGCCCGTCGATCGGCATCGAGCTGGCCCTGGACCTGGGCGTCATCGCGCAGCTCTTCCCCGAGCTCGAGGCCCTCGTCGGCTGCGAGCAGGAGCCCGAGTGGCACCCCGAGGGCGACGTCTGGGTGCACACCCTGATGGTCGTCGACGAGGCCCGCGCCCGCATCGACGACCTCGACCGCCCCCAGCAGCTCACCCTCATGCTCGCCGCCCTCTGCCACGACCTCGGCAAACCGGCCACCACCGAGTTCGTCGACGGCCGCATCCGCTCGCGCGGCCACGAGGAGGCCGGCGTGCCGCCCACGCGCACCCTCCTCGACCGCCTCGACGTCCACACCCTCGCCGGCTACGACGTCCGCCACCAGGTGCTCTGCCTCGTCGCCCACCACCTGAAGCCCGGCATGTGGCACCGCGGCGCCGACCCCGTCGGCGACGGCGCCTTCCGCCGCCTCGCCCGCAAGGTCGACCTGGAGCTGCTCGCCCGGCTGTCGGCCGCCGACTGCCTCGGCCGCACCGGCGACTTCGACTGCGCGTCGACGATGGACTGGTTCCTCGACCGCGCCCGGGCGCTCGGCGTCGAGCACGAGGCGCCCGCGCCGCTCCTCCTGGGGCGGCACCTGCTGGCACTCGGGCTGTCACCGGGTCCCGAGATCGGCCGGATTCTGAAGGCCGTCTACGAGCGCCAGCTCGACGGGGAGGTCGCGTCGCTGGAGGAAGCGCTGGATGCCGCGCGGGAGCTTCTCGACAATCGTGGATGACGCCGCCCGGCTTCGCGAAGAGCCGCGGTCCCGCAAGCCGGCAGGGTTCCGTGGTCAGACCGCCACCGTGTAGTGGCTCACGACGACCGACGCCGACCCGCGATCGTCACCCCGATCGCGCTCATCGAGATACAGCCTGATCGCTTCGCCGACGAGGTCACGCACCTCGTCCTCGGTCTCACCGGCCACACCGATGCCCGGAAGCTCCGGCACATAAGCCCCAAGGGCCCCACACTCGTACTTCTCCATGATGACCAGATACTCCGATTGTGCCATCAGCACGCTCCCCGTCCCAAACCCTCAAGCCGGCCCGCTTGAGCACCTGGTCCAGCCTGCCGCAAGATGAGGCGCTCCCGGCCGCCATCCGTTGCGTCTGCGGCCGTCATGCCGTTTCGCTCAACACAGCGGCGAACTCGTCCGGCCGCGACCAACGGGATACCGTCGACAACGGCTCCACCAGCCGGAAGTCCTCGTCCGCCCAGACATCGGCGGTATCGTCGAACAGCGACACGAACGTCAGCGCTTCAGGCCCCGCCGCGAGATGATTGAGGTCATGCCACGCCGCCAGCACGTGTTCCGACACCCTGTGCGCGGCCGCGCGATTGCCCGTGCTCAGCACTTGAACCAGCGAGCTGCGCCTCTCCGTCCGCACGTGGAAGTCCACCGTCCAGCCCCGCCCCGACCGCCCGGCCAGCTTCTCGCGCCGGTCGAATCCGAGTTCCCGCTCCGTCAGAAACTCCGCCACCTCGTCGGTTATCGTCTGAACCCCCTGCGCGCGAAACGTGAACCACAGGTCCGATACCCGGATCGCCGCCTGTGCGACCCGGGTGACGACCTGCGCCAACTCCTTTCCCCGCCGGCATCGCGCCTGGACCATTCCGCTGTAGAACTCCACGCCGTGCGTCAAGCAGGCGTCCTCGATCAGCAACTTCTGCTTCGCCGTCCGCCGCAGCCCTGCCGACTGCATACGCAACCAACCCGTCGTCTCGGCGAGATCGCTCACCGTCACCGTGTCGCCCTCGGCCTTGCAGAAGAGATCGATAACATCGCCGTCGGGATACAGATAGGGCGTACGGATCCGCTGGTAGTCCCCGTGCTCCGAGCACATGTACAAGGCTCCGAGGCTCCGCTGCAGCTCCTGGCACCAGTCCCGTGCGTCCATCACCACAACTCCCGCTGCCTTGCCGGCGGCCGCCGCATCACGCCTTCATGGCGGATGCGGGCCTCCGTACAGAACTCCCTCCAGACGGCTACTGGATCCGAAACCGCTGCGTTCACATCATCCGGAACATACGCTTCCTTGTCTCCGTACCGCTCCGACCACCGATGCTTGTGCTTCTCCCCAACGTGGTTGCATTGTGGATTGTGGTGGTCCTTGCCGAGCCCGGAGCGCTGGCCTGGGCGCTGGCCGGCCTCTCGTCACGTCCCGATCTGCCTCGAACCACCCCGCACGCTGCAGCCGTCCAGCCAGTCAACTACCCGTCAACTACCCCAACATCTTGCACTGCAACGCTTTACGCCGTTCCGCGGCCAGCTCGGAGCCACGCCCGTCAACTACCGTCCGCTGCCGCGGCGGCCCAGAACGGGACGTAGCGGCGCATCTTCGGCGGCGCCTGCTCGTCGACCGGGCGGATCATGCCCGCGTCGACCGCCTCGCGGATGTAGCGGGACACCATCGCCTTGTTGTTCGACCGGACACCGAAGCGGTCTCGCAGCGACGCGTTGGTCAGGAAGTCCCGCGCCACGTACTTCAGGCACGCGTGCAGATAACAGGCGCGCAGGCGTTCCGACCGGTCCATGTCGGCGAGCGGCTTCCGGCCGAACAGCACCACGCGGGTCGCGCCGGGCGGCACCTCGAACAGCGGCGCCGGCAGTTGCCGGGACTCGAGCTCCGCAACCACCTTGTCGATGCCCCCGCCCCGTTCCTCGCAGATGTCGAGCCGTCGCATGAGCGAGGTCAGCGCTTCGTTGCGCGACACCGGGGGCCGGTCGAGGAAGCGCCGCGCATCCACCAGCGGCTCGCCCGGATTCGTGATCTCGATCCGGCCTTCGAAGATCTCGACCATCGGTCCCGCGCCGGTGACCGAGAAGTCCTGATGGAGAAGCGCGTTCGCCACCAGCTCTCGCACCGCCAGCGGGGGATAATCCGCCAGCGTCCGCCGAAACGCGTCGCCGATGACCTCACGCGTCGGCAGCTTCCCGTTGACGTAGTCGACCATCGCCTGGAAGGCGGGCGCGTATCCTTGCGCGTACTCCCGCTCTCCCACACCCTCCGTACGTCCCCTGCCCCGGTACTCGATGACCCGCACCGCCTTGCGCCCGAGCCGCGGGAACGCGCCGAGGTCCCGGGCGAACAGGATCGCGCCCAGGTTGGTGACGTCGAAGCCGCCGGCCGCGCAAGGCACGATGAGCCCATCCTGCCGGAGCCCGTCGAGAATGGCCGACCGACCGTCCGGCAAAGGCATGCCGAGCAGGTGGAAGTACGTCGGATAGTCGAGTGCGAGCAGCACCTCCTCGGCGCTCACGCGTTGTGCGGCGACACCGTCTTCGAACGGCACCTGGTCGAAGATGCGCCAAAGCGCTCTTTCCTTCTCGGGAAACTCCCCGAGCTGCTTCTTGTAGCTGCCGACTCGGATGTACTCCCGACCCGCGAAGCGCACGGGCTGGCGGGCCGCACGGGCGATTTCCGTCACGATGACCGGTCCGTCGTCCGTCTCCAGCCGGAAGAAACGGAAGTCGATCTTCGGTTCGAGCAGGCGGAGAAGCCGGCTCTCGAGGTCCTCGCCGCCCTTCTTCGCCCGAGCCGGGTCGAAGCTCGTCCCCACGACGGCGTGATCGCCGTCGCGCACGCCCCACACCAGATATGCCTCCGCCTTCCCGGCCAGCGCCGCCGAGTTGGCGAGGGCCGACAGATACTCCCCGATCTCCTGGGGATCGGCCCGGTTCTCCTTGAACTCGACCCACTCCGTCTCCCGCGGCAACGCCTGGAGCTCGTGAAGCAGCCCCCGCAGGTACGGCGTCGTGCGCCAGCCGTTCACGCCGCACCTCCAGACATGGCGATCCGCGCTGGGTCGTGGCACACCCCGTTGACCCCACCCTCGTCCCACCGGACCGCGGAACACGTACCCCGCGTGGTCACCGGTTCACCCTCCCCGCCTCGCTACCGTATCAGCCCGCCCACCGTCGTACACTGCTTTCCGTGACAGATCACGGACCGAACGCACCCCACACCCGCGCTTCGAACTCCGCCACAACCTCGCTCAACAGCCGCCCGCGCCGCCCCAGCAGCGCGCCGGAACGCACCTCGTCGGCGGTGCCCCGACCAGGTCCGAGAGAAAGCCGCACACCAACGCGGACATCGAGGTACCGAGCTCTGCGGCCCGAATTCCCGTCCTCCCCCTCTCCTCAGATCCCGACTTCCCTCAGTTCTCCTGAGCGAATCTCCTCGACCACCCTCCGAATCGCTCCGATTCTCTCCCGAATCCTTGGCCACCGGTTCGAGCGCAAGACCACAATCGCCAGCCGCCTGCTGGCTACATTCTGCTGGTACCGCATATTTTGGTCGGTGGTGATCATCAGGTCGTACTCGTCGCGTTCGGCACGATCCAACAACTCTCCATTGCCGAGCTGCGACCATCCTTTCTCGGCCGCCGTATCGATGCTGTGTTCCGGAAAATGACCGCGAAGCGGCCTCGGCGTTCCGTGGTCAAACAGGATTCGCATGCTCCACTCTGGAGTCGAGATGCTTGACCTCGTGCTCCAGCACCGCCTTGACCTGCCATGCCTCCACCCCCGGAAACCAGTCCAGAAAGTCCTCTACGGTTGCGCCTTCCGCCAGGTTGGCGAACAGGCTCGAGACGGGTACCCGGGTGTCCTTGAATACCCAAGCGCCGCTGAGCCTTTCCGGTACGCTCTCCACGGCAGGACACGTCTCCCAATCCGCCATGTCGTCACCTCCGTGCTGCAAACCCCGCCGTATCACCGCCTCCCGACGTGGTGGCGACGAACTTCACGAAGCCTCGCGAGCCGGAAGCCGGTCATACACATGCCCGCCCGCAACCGAACGATGCGCGAATCGCAGACAGGCCTGGATGTCCTCCGCTTCCAGTTCCGGGTACTCCCGCAGGATCGTCTCTGCCGTGTCTCCTGCCGCCAACATCCCGAGCACATGCTCCACGGCTATCCGCATGTCCCGGACGATCGGCTTTCCGCCGAAGACATCCGCACGGACGGTGATGCGATCGAGCAGTTCCGATTGCTTGCTCATGTTGTAGTTGACGGTCCGGACGTTGCTGTCAACGAATCGCATCGCGGTGGTGCAGGGCCTCGCGACCGACGTTGTCGGCCGTCCTGAATCCGCCGCGCGTCGCGCAGATGTCCTCGAAGACCTCGTCCAACAGCCGGCGACGGCGTTCGCGCTCCGTTTCCGCCCGCGGCGCATCCGTGCCCGTCGCCTCAGCTCCGCGTTGAACGAGACGCTCGAGACAGCCACGCACCAGCGCGGACACCGACGTCTCCAGCTCGGCCGCCCGGATGCAGGAATGCCGATGGGTGTCGTCGTCGACGGTTACGGTGATGTTCTTCATTCCAGAGCCGCCGGGCTCCGGGCTGTCCCGGTGCTTCCGGGCCGCCTCGGCTGCTTCGGCCCGAGCGCGACCGCGGTCGTATAGCTCTTCCCGGCACAGATTGTCGGCCATTCGCAACCCCACGCCTCGCGCGTCGAAGTCGGCGACCACTTCATCCAGAAGGCGTCGACGCCTTTCCAGCCCCATCGCGCCCGCCATCCCTTGCTCGCCGCTCCCGCGGGCCGGTTCCCGAACGAGACGCTCCAGAAAGCCGCGCATCAGCGCGGACACCGACGTCTCCAGCTCCGCCGCCCGGTTGCGGGAACGCCGATACGTGTCATCGTCCACGGATACCGTGATGTTCCTCATTGGGCACAGTCTCACAGTCCCCAACGTAACACGGTCGACAGAGCGCCGACGAGCCGCAAAAGGCGATCGATCGAGGGATGCGGCGCGTGCTCCGGGTAACGGCCCGCGGGCCTGGGGGCCGCACCGACACGGCGCAGCCGGGTCGGCGTCAGCTCGCTCTTGCAGCCAGCCGCGACGGCGCCGCGATGTCCAGCCCCGCGACCGTCACGGGCTCGCCTTCCGGCAGCAGGCGCCGTTCGGCGAGCTCGGATCGCCACGCCTCGACGTCGTCCGGAGTCAGCGGGAAGCGGCCGTAGTCGCGCAGGGGGCGGTCGGTGTTGAACCGGCGCTTGTAGGCGGCGATCCAGTCGTCGGCGAGCTCCTGCTGGGCGGTGGCGAGGTCGAGGGTGCCCCGGCAGACGAGGTCCTGGAGCTCGCGCTCGAGCTCGTCCTTGACGTACGCGTTCCACACGCCGGCCCGATACGGCTGCGGCCACAGGTTCCGGGGCTCGGGCGCGCCCCCGAGCTCCGGGGTGATGAGGAAGTCGAGCTCGTACTCGGCCGCCCGCCGGTAGTCGACGCCGTACGCCTCGAACACCTGGCGCGGCACCTGGGCCGCGACGGCCGGCAGGCCGGTGACGCCGCCGCCACAGATCTCGTCGACCCCGACGGGGAGGACACTGCCGGGGGTCAGGTCCTGGCGCGGACGATCGAGGCGGGCCGACGCGGGCGCAACCTCGCCGGTTGGCCCGGGCGCCCCGGCGGCTGTCTGGTCGGGAGCGGCCGGCCCCTCGGCGGGCGGCAACGACAGCACCACGGCGGCCACGACGGCGACGGCCGCGACGGCCAGCCGCGACAGCCAGCCCGCGAGGG
>JAJEFC010000426.1 GCA_022820675.1 Vicinamibacteria bacterium
CTCCTGACCGAGAGCGTGGTGCTGAGCCTGGTCGGCGGCGCGCTCGGGCTGGCCGCGGCGGCCCTCGTCCTGCGCGCGGCGCCGGCCCTCGTTCCCGGCAACGTCGCGCGGCTCGACCAGGTGGCCGTCGACGGGGTCGCCCTGGCGTTCAACCTCGGGCTGTCGGTCGCGGTCGGGCTGCTGTTCGGCGCCGCCCCCGCCGTGCAGTGGTCGCGGCTCGACCTCGTGCGCGCCCTCAACGAGGGAAGCGGGCAGGCGGCCGGCGGCTTTCGGCTGCTGCGCTCGAACCGCATCCGGGCGGCGCTGGCGACGGGGCAGGTGGCGCTCGCCCTCGTGCTGCTCGTCGGGGCGGGGCTGCTCCTGCGCAGCTTCGTCGGGCTCGTCACCGCCGACCGCGGCTACGACGCGGCCAACGTGATCACCGCCGTCACCCGCAACCCCGACTACCGCCCGCGGCGGGCGGGCATGACCCCCGAGGCGCAGGCCGAGGCCCGGGCCGCGAACCAGCGGTTCCAGGACGCGCTCGTCGAGGCGGTGACGGGGCTCGAGCGCCTGCCCGACGTCGAGGCGGCGGGGGTGACGTCGCGCATCCCCCTCGCGGTCACCGACGCGGCGCAGCTTCGCACGCAGTTCCGCGTGGCCGGCCGCCCGGTGGCGGGCAACGCCGCCGACATCCCCCAGGCGTCGGTGCAGGTGGTCAGCCCCGGCTATCTCGAGGCGATGCGCCCGCGCCTCCGCGGCGGGCGCATCCTGACGCGCCTCGACCGCGCCGACAGCCCGCCCGTCGTCGTCCTCAACGAGACTCTCGCGCGGCAGCTCTTCGGCGCGGCGCGGGCCGTCGGCGAGCGGGTGCTGTTCGGCCGGTCCGACGAGCCGGCCGAGGTCGTGGGCGTCGTCGGGGACATCCGGTACCGGGGGCTCGCCATCGAGGAGTCGCAGGCCGATGCGTTCATTCCGCTCGATCAGGCGGAGGCGGTGGGGATGGTCGGCTCCCTCGCGCTCCCGATGGTCGCGGTCCGGACCGCCGGCGATCCCCTGGCCGTCGTCCCCTTCCTCGCCGAGGCGGTGACCGAAGCCCACCCGCGCGCGGCGCTCGGCGCGGTGATGACCATGGCCGACCGCCTGTCGGCCGCCGTCGCGCAGCCCCGCTTCTACGCTGTCTTCGTGGGGTCGTTCGCGGCCCTCGCCCTCTTCCTCGCCGCGTTCGGCGTCTACGGCCTGCTCAGCTACACCGTCTCGCAGCGGCGCCGGGAGATAGGCGTCCGCATGGCCCTCGGCGCTCGGCGCGCGGACATCCTGGCCCTCGTCGTCCGGCAGGGCGGCGGGCTCGTCGCCGCCGGCGCCGCCGTCGGCCTCCTCGCGGCCGCCGCGTCGGCGCGCGTCCTCGAGCGCTTCCTGTTCGGCGTCGCCGCCAGCGACGGGCTGACCTTCGCCGCCGCCCCCCTCGTGCTCGTCGCGGCCGGGCTCTTCGCTTGCTGGCTGCCCGGCCGCCGCGCCACCCGCATCGACCCCATGCAGGCCCTCCGCGTCGAGTGAGGCGGGAGCGTCACGCACGTGAACGGACGCCGCCCGTGCGCACGCGCGGTCGACTACGGCTCTTCGGGGCGCCGCATCGCGTATCACTTCCGCGTGCCGTCCCGGACGCCGCCCGCGCACGCGCGGTCGACCGGCGGGGGTCGGGACCGACCCTGCGGTAGAGTACAAGCTGGTTCCTGTCCGGCGGGGGGGTCCACGTGAGCCTGAACATCGAGAACGAAGAAACGCACCGGCGTGTCCGCGAGCTGGCCCGCCTGACGGGCGAGACGACGACTCAGGCTGTCGACCGGGCCGTGGCCGAGCGCCTGACGAGGGCGAGAAACCGGACACGGCGGGTAGACAAGCTCCTGCAGATCGGACGCGAGTGCGCGGCGTTGCCGGTGCTGGACGCGCGGAGCCCCGAGGACAGGCTGTACGATGACCGCGGTCTGCCCCGGAGCTTCACCACCCTCACGACCGCAGGTATCTCTCCAGGTCTTCTTCGGTGAGGATGCCCCGTTCCTTCGCCTGACGGCTCCAGTATTCCTGCAGCTTCTTCAGGTCGTCACGCAGACGGGTTGCCCGCAGTGCGCGCAAGGCGTCTGAACGGTCCGGTGGGCTCTTCTCATTCATCGTCGTCCGGATCGTTCGCCGGGGGGTTCGGCTCGACGTCGAACCGCAGGGTCTCGCGGTCGAGGCCGATGCGCACCGTGCCGCCGTGCTCGAGGCGGCCGAAGAGGATCTCGTCGGTCAGGGGGTTGCGCACCTCGGTCTGGATGAGGCGGGCGAGGGGGCGGGCGCCGTAGGTGGGGTCGTAGCCCTTCCCGGCGAGCCAGGCGCGGGCGTCGGGCTCGAGGGTGATGGCGACCCGGCGTTCGGCGAGCTGGGTCTCGAGCTGGAGGATGAATTTCTCGACGATGGTCTCGACGACGGCGGGGGGGAGGCTGTCGAAGGTGACGATGGCGTCGAGGCGGTTGCGGAACTCGGGGCTGAAGGCGCGCTCGATCGCGGCCTTGGTGCGTCCCTTGCCGCTGCCCGCACGGTCGCCGAATCCGATGGGCGCCGCGCTCGCCTCGCGCGAGCCGGCGTTCGACGTCATGATGACCACGACCTGCCGGAAGTCGGCCTTGCGCCCGTTGTTGTCGGTGAGGGTCGCGTGGTCCATCACCTGCAGCAGGATGTTGTAGACGTCGGGGTGGGCCTTCTCGATCTCGTCGAGCAGGAGCACGGCGTAGGGGTGCGCGCGGACCGCGTCGACGAGCAGGCCCCCCTGCTCGAAGCCGACGTAGCCGGGCGGGGCGCCGATGAGCCGCGCCACCGCGTGCTTCTCCATGTACTCGCTCATGTCGTAGCGCAGGAACTCGTTCCCGAGGTGGATGGCGAGCTGCTTCGCGAGCTCGGTCTTGCCGACGCCGGTGGGGCCGGTGAACAGGAAGCAGCCGGCGGGGCGTTCGGGCTGCCCGAGGCCCGCCCGCGCCCGCTTGATGGCGGTCACCACCGAGGCGACGGCGTCGTCCTGGCCGAAGACCACCCGGCGGAGGGCCTCGTCGAGGGTGCGCAGGCGCTCCTTGTCCGACGCCGTCGCCTGCTTCTCGGGGATGCGGGCCATGCGCGCGATGACGCGCTCGATGTCGGCCGCGGTCACGCGGGGGAGCGGCGCGGCGGCCTCGTCCGCCGCGTCCGGCGCGGCCACGCCATCCGCGGCTCCTGCTGCTTCGGCCGGCGCGGAGGCGCCGGCCGCCCTCGCCGCCAAGTCGGCCGGCCCTGCGCCGGCGGTTGCCGCGATCCCGGTCGTGGTGTCCGCCGCCCCTTCCGCCGGCGTGTCCCACGGCTCCGGCGCCCCGTCTGCCGCCTCGTCCGCCCTGTCCGCTACGTCGGCCGTTCTGCCGGTCGCCTCGTCCGCCCTGTCCGCTGCCGTTTCGGCCGTCCTGCCCGCTACGTCGGCCGTCTTGTCCGCTGCGTCGGCCGTCTTGTCCGCTGCGTCGGCTGCCGTGTTCGCTGCGCCGGCCGCCGTCGCGTCGGCTGCGTCGGCCGCCGCCGCGACCTCCGCCACGGTGTCGGCCGCCTCGCTCGGAGCTTCGCCCGCCGTGTCTGCCGCCTCGTCCGGCGTTGCGACCCTGCCGCCGTCCGCCGCTCCTGCCGCCTTCGCGCCCTGCGCATCATCGCCCCCGGTGACGGCGATGCCCGCGCCGGCCTCGTCCAACACGTCGATGGCGCTGTCCGGCAGCCGCGAGTCGCGCAGGTGCCGGCGCGCCAGCTTCGCGGCGGCGCGCAGGGCGGCGTCGGTGAACGTCACCCGGTGGTGCTCCTCGTAGCGCGAGCGCAGCCCGGTCAGTATCTCGACCGTCTCGTCGACGCTCGGCTCCTCGAGCACCACGCGCTGCAGCCGGCGCGCCAGCCCCCGGTCGCGCTCTATCTGCTTGAACTCGTCGAACGTCGTCGACCCGATGAGCCGGAGGTCGCCCGCCGCCAGCAGCGGCTTGATCAGCATCGCGAGGTCCATGGTGCCGCCGGTGGTGGCCCCCGCCCCCACCGTCGCGTGCACCTCGTCGATGAAGAGGATGGGCAGCGGGCGCCCCGAGAGGGCGTCGATGACCGCCTTGAACCGCTCCTCGAAGTCGCCCCGGAACCGGGTGCCCGCGAGCAGCGCCGCGGTGTCGAGGGCGAAGATCTCGGCCCCCTCCAGGCGCGCGGGGACGTCGTCGTCCAGCAGCCGGCCCGCGAGTCCTTCCGCCAGCGCGGTCTTGCCCACGCCGGCGTCCCCCACGAAGACGGGGTTGTTCTTGCGCCGGCGGCAGAGGATCTGCAACGTGCGCCGCAGCTCGCCGAGGCGTCCGATGAGGGGGTCGAGGCGGCCCTGCCGGGCGCGCTCGGTCAGGTTGACGGCGAACGCCGCCAGGGGGTCGCGCGATGGGGCGGGGCCGTCGCCGGCCGGTCCCGCCGGCGCCGGGGCCGAGCGCGGCTCGTCCCTGCCCGCCGGCGCCTTGGTGATGCCGTGCGAGATGTAGTTCAGGACGTCGAGCCGGGTGACGTCCTGCGACTGCAGCAGCTCGGCCGCGTACGAGTTCGGCTGCTGCAGGATGGCCGCGAGCACGTCGCCGAAGCGGACCTCGTCCTTCCCCGCGCTCTGCACGTGGAGCACCGCCGTCTGCAGCACGCGCTGGAACGCCAGGGTCTGCTGCGGCTCGCGCTGCCGGCCCTTCTTCGACTGCTCGAGGCCGTCGAGGAACGTGTCGAGGGAGTGCCGCAGGGCCGGCAGGTCGGCGCCGCAGGCGGTGAGGATCTTCTCGCCCTCGGGGTCGTGGGCCAGCACGTAGAGCAGGTGCTCGAGGGTCAGGTGCGTATGCCGGCGCACCGTCGCCTCGCGGTACGCGACGTTCAGGATCAGCTCGATGGCGGCGCTGAACATGGGCGGGTGCCGTCACTCCTCCTCGAGGACCGCCTGCAGGGGAAACCCCTCGCGCTTGGCCAGGGCCCGGGTGGTGGCGACCTTGGTCTCGGCGATCTCGTGGGTGTAGGTGCCGCAGCGCCCGCGGCCCTGCGTGTGGACCTGCATCATGATGCCGTGGGCCTCGGCCGGGCCCTTGTCGAAGACCGACTCCAGCACCTGCACGACGAACTCCATCGTCGTGTAGTCGTCGTTCAGCAGGGTCACGTGGTAGCGGGTCGGCTCGCGGGTCTTCTGCCGGGTCTCGTCGAGGACGCCGTGGCCGGTACGGGGATCGTGGGCCATGCCTCTGCGATCAGACTATGGGGACGGCGGCGGCGTCAAGGCGGGGGAGGGCATAGTAGAATCCCGCTCCCATGCCAACGATCGCGCGCGGCATCACCTATGCCGACCTGAACTTCCTCGGCCAGCCCCGGGTCATCGCCACCGCCGTCCTCCAGGACGCGGGCGGGGCCGCCCTCGTCGACCCGGGGCCGTCGACCTGTCTCGACACCCTGCGCGCGTCGCTCCGCGGACAGGGCATCGCGCCGGCCGACGTGCGGACGATCCTGCTCACCCACATCCACCTCGACCACGCGGGGGCCACCGGCACCCTGGTGCGCGAGAACCCCGGCATCCGGGTCTACGTGCACGAGGCGGGGGCGCCGCACATGGTCGACCCCGCCAAGCTGCTGCACAGCGCGGGCCGGCTCTACGGCGACGACATGGACCGGCTGTGGGGCGAGTTCCTGCCCGTGCCCGAGGCGAACGTGCACGTGCTCGCCGGCGGCGAGCGCCTCAAGGTGGGCGACCGCGAGCTGGAGGTCGCGTACACGCCGGGGCACGCGTCGCACCACGTCAGCTTCCTCGACCGGGCGAGCGGGGTGGCGTTCGTCGGCGACACCGCGGGGGTGCGGGTCGGCCCGGAGCGCTTCGCCCTGCCCCCGACGCCGCCCCCCGACATCGACATCGACGTCTGGAAGGCGAGCATCCGGCGCATCGCCGACTGGCGGGCCGACACGCTGTTCGTCACCCACTTCGGCCCCCACGAGGACGCCGCCGACCAGCTCGAGGGGCTCGCCGGGCACCTCGACGGACTGGCCGCGGTGGCGCGCGCCATCATCGAGGAGGACGTCCCCGCCGACGAGCGGGCGGACCGGTTCGTCGCCGACACCCGCCGCTACCTGTGCCGCCACATGCCCGAGGCGCAGGCGGCGGTCTACGACATGGCCGCCCCGTTCTCGATGTGCTGGCTCGGGCTCGCGCGCTACTGGAAGAAGCAGGGCGTGGGGGCGCGCTGACCGCGCTGGCGGCGGCTGCGCGCCGGCCGCTTGCAGACCGCGCCGCTGGCGGTTGAGCGCGTCGGCAGCGGTCGACCGCGGCCGATCGACGCGCGGACCGAACGGACCGGGGATCACCGTGGGCCGCGGAAGCGGCCGGCCGCCCACCGCGCGCGGGCAAGGACGGACAGATGCAGCTCGGCTTCATCGGACTCGGGACCATGGGGCGCCCGATGGCGCTTCACCTGATGAACGGCGGCCACGGCATGGCGGTGTTCGCCCGCCGCGCCGAGGCGACGCGCCCCCTCGCCGCCGCGGGCGCGGGCGTCTGCCCCACCCCCGCCGCGGTGGCCGGGCGCAGCGAGGTCGTCTTCACCATGGTGACGGGGACCCGCGACGTCGAGCAGGTGCTGCTCGGCCCGGAGGGCGTCGTCCACGGCGCGCGCCCCGGGAGCCTCGTCGTCGACACGAGCACCATCGACCCCACCGCCACCCGCGCCATCGCGGCCCGGCTCGGCGAGCGCGGCGTCGACATGCTCGACTCGCCCGTGTCCGGCGGGCCCCAGGGCGCGCGCGACGCGACGCTGACGATGATGGTGGGGGGGCCGGCGGAAGCGGTCGAGCGCGCGAAGCCGCTGTTCGCGCTGCTGGGCCCCAAGGTGATCCACGTCGGCGAGTCCGGCACCGGCCAGACCACCAAGGCGTGCCACCAGCTCGCGCTCCTGGTGAACGCGCTGGGCGCGGCCGAGGCGCTGGCTCTCGCCGGCCGCTGCGGGCTCGACGTCGAGCGCGTGCGCCAGGTGATGATGGGGGGCATGGCCTCGAGCCGCGTGCTCGACGTGTTCGGCGCCCGCATGGCATCGCGCGATTTCGCGGCCGGCATCGAGTCGCGGCTGTACCACAAGGACCTCGACATCGCCCTCCGCCTCGCCCACGACCGCGGCGCCGCCCTGCCCGCGGCGTCCCTGACCATGCAGTTCGTCAACGCCCTGATGGGGCGCGACCGGGGCCGCGACGACCTGTCGGCCCTGATCACGCTGATCGAGGAGATGAGCGGCGACAGGGCCGGCTCTCCGTCCGCCACCGCCGAGTGAGGGCGGGGCCGCCGGGGTCGTCGCCCCGTGCTCCGGCCGCAGTCGCGGCTCGCCGGTGCGTGCGGTATCCTTGGGGCCCATGACCACCCGATTCACGTCCGCCCTGCTGGCGGCGGGGACTGCCGCCGTCCTCGCCGGCGCCGGCATTCTCGGCGCGTCGGGCGAAGCGCCCGCGGCGGCGGGAGCGTCCGTCGCGCGGCCGGCCCAGGCCGCCGACGCCTGCGCCCGCATCGCCGGGGCGGCCCTCGGCCTGCCGCACACCACCATCACCGTGGCCGAGGCGGTCACCCCGCCGTTCACCCCGCCCGAGACCTTCTCGTCGCGCGGCTTCACCGTCGACGACGTGTCGTTCTGCCGGGTCGCGGGGACCGCGAGCCCCGAGGCGGGCTCGGAGATCCGGTTCGAGGTGTGGCTGCCGCCGGCCGACGCGTGGAACGGGCGTTTCCAGGGCATCGGCTCGGGCGGCTCGGCCGGGGCCATCCGCTATCCCCAGCTCGCGGACGCGGTCCGCGGCGGCTACGCGGCGGTGGCCACCGACAACGGCCACACCAGCACGAGCGGCTTCGACGGGAGCTGGTCGCTGGGGCACCCCGTCCGCCTCGTCGACTTCGGCTACCGCGCCCAACACGAGGCGACGGTGGCGGGCAAGGCGGTGACGCAGGCCTACTACGGCCGCCCCGCCGACCACGCCTACTTCGTGGGCTGCTCGCAGGGCGGCCACCACGCCCTCATGGAGGCGCAGCGGTACCCCGACGACTACGACGGCATCGTCGCCGGGGCCCCCGCCAACTACTGGGTCGGCCTGATGACCGGCGAGCTGTGGGCGGGGCTCGCGACCACGAGGACCCCCGGGCAGGACCTGCCGCGCGAGAAGCTGCCCCTGCTCGGTGAGGCGGTGCTCGAGGCCTGCGACGCGATCGACGGGCTCGCGGACGGCCTGATCGACGACCCGCGGGCCTGCGACTTCGATCCCGGCGTGCTCGAGTGTGCGGGCGCGGACGGAGACGACTGCCTCACGGCGGGCCAGGTCGCGGCGGCGCGCGCCATCTACGCGGGGCCGGTGCGGCCGAGCACCGGCGAGCAGATCTTCCCCGGCTATCCGCCGGGCAGCGAGTGGTTCGAGGCCCCCGACGGCCGGGGCGGCTGGGGGCGCTACTGGGCCGGCATCGAGCGGCCGGGGGGCAGCACCGCCGACTTCATGCGCTACGCCGTCTTCGAGGACCCCGACTACGACATCGCCGGGTTCGACTTCGACGACGACTGGGTGCTCGCCAACAACCGCCCCCTCGGGGCCGGCGCCGACGACACCCTGGGCTCGGCCCTGAACGCCGTCGACCCGGATCTCTCGGCGTTCAAGGCCAGCGGCGGCAAGCTCATCAGCTATCACGGCTGGGCCGACGCGCTCATCACCGGCTACTACGCCGTCGAGTACTACGAGAGCGTGATGGCGGAGCTGGGTGGCCCGGACGAGACGGCCGACTTCTACCGCCTGTTCATGGCCCCGGGCGTCGCCCACTGCCGGGGCGGGCCGGGGCCCGACCGCTTCGACGCGGTGACCGCGCTCGAGCGGTGGGTCGAGGACGGGGTCGCCCCGGACCGGATGGTGGCGTCGAAGGTGGTCGACGGCGAGGTGACGCGCACGCGGCCGCTGTGCCCCTACCCGCAGGTGGCCCGGTACACGGGCAGCGGCAGCACCGACGACGCCGCGAACTTCGCGTGCGTCGCACCGGACTGAGGATACGGTTCGGCTGAACGCCCGCAACGCGCGAAAGCCGGCCGACTTCGTCCGGGAGGCAAGGGGTCTGCTCCGGGAGATCGGGCAGATTGCCGGCAGGATTGAAACGAGGCGGCGCCGCGCGAAGGCGGCCCAGCCTCACGCGACGGTTTCCAGATCGGTGAGAAGACAACCAGGAGCGAGAGAGATGCAGAAACGAACCTTCGGCGCCGTGCTTGCGCTGACCGCGCTGGCCGCGGTCCTGTCCGTCCCCGCCGGCGCCCAGCCGGCGTCGAGCGTGCCCCGCCTGCCCGACGGCACCCCGGACCTCCAGGGCGTCTGGGACTTCCGCACCCTGACCCCGCTGCAGCGCCCCGAGGACGCGGCGGCGGAGCTGACAGCCGAGGAGGCGGCCGAGGTCGAGGCCGCGGCGGTGCAGGCCGCGGTCGAGGCCGACCGGCCGAGCGAGGTCCGCACCGAGCCGCTGCCCGCCGGCGGCGACGTGGGCGCCTACAACAACTTCTGGTTCGACCGGGGGGCCGGGGTCGTGGACGACCGCCGGACGTCGCTCATCGTCGATCCCCCCGACGGCCGGGTGCCCGAGGCGCGGCCGGACGCGGACCGGCAGGGCCCTGGACCGGGGGCGGCGGCGCGGCCGGTGCGGTTCCGCGTCGGCGGCATCGGCAGCGACGGCCCCGAGGACCGCGGCATCGCCGAGCGGTGCCTGCTCGGGTTCAACACCGGCCCCCCCATCGTGCCCGGCGGCTACAACCAGAACATCCAGATCTTCCAGACCGCCGACCACGTGGTCATCCTCAACGAGATGGTGCACGACTCGCGCATCGTGCCCCTCGACGGGCGCGCGCCGCTCCCCGACGACCTGCGCCAGTGGCTGGGCAGCTCGCGCGGGCGCTGGGAGGGCGACACCCTCGTCGTCGAGACCACCAACTTCACCTCCAACACCGCCAGCTTCAACCCGTCGGTCGTGCAGTCCATCGGCTCGGGCGAGACGCTGCACCTGGTCGAGCGGTTCAGCCGCATCGACGCCGACACGCTGCTCTACGAGTACACCGTCGACGACCCCGCCACCTTCACCCGGCCGTTCACGGTGGCGCTGCCGATGAAGCGCGGGTCGGAGATGTTCGAGTACGCCTGCCACGAGGGCAACTACGGCATGCAGAACCTGCTGTCGGGCGCCCGCGCGGAGGAGCTGGCGGAGTCGGGACAGCAGTAGCGAGGGCCACTGGTTCGCGTCGGCGTCTCTGCGCGCCAATCCACGCTGCGGCAGGGCGTCGATCCGCGGAGGTGGGTCGAACGGGGTCGTTCCGGACTTGGGGGAGGCTGACGGCGATCACGTCTTGCTATGTCCCAAGCGCACGAACCTGCAGAAGCATCTGGGTCCGGGTGGCGGTTGGCAACCTGATACAGATCGATCCGCCCTTCGGATGCGAGAGTCGACCGAGCCGCTTGGTGGCGCGACGTTAGGACAGTGATCGAAATAAAGTTGCCAACTGCAACCCAGATGCAGCCGGTTTTCGGCGGTTCCTGCCCTGGGCACGTGGCAAGGTATTCCCGCCACTGTCCTTAGGGGCGCTCGCCAGTGTTGAGGCGTTCGTCGATAGTGAGAGACAGTCAGGAGTGAACGAGATGCAGAGACGATCCTTCGGCGCGGCGCTGGCGCTGACCGCGCTGGCCGTGGTCCTGTCCGTCCCCGCCGGCGCCCAGCCGGCGTCCGACGTGCCCCGTCTGCCGGACGGTACCCCCGACCTCCCGGGGGTGTGGGACTTCCGGACCCGGACCCCGCTGCAGCGCCCCGTGGACCAAGGGGGGGAGCTGACGGCTGAAGTGGCGGCCGAGATCGAGGCCGCCGCCGTGCAGCGCGCGGTCGAGGCGGACCGGCCGAGCGAGATCCGCACCGAGCCCCTGCCGGTGGGCGGCAACGTCGGCGGCTACAACAACTTCTGGTTCGACCGGGGTGCGGGGGTCGTGGACGACCGCCGGACGTCGCTCATCGTCGATCCCCCCGACGGCCGGCTGCCCGAGACGCGGCCCGGCGTGGAAGAGCAGGGCGACGGCGCCGAGCCGGCGTGGCCCGTGCGCATCCGCGTCGGCGGCATCGGCAGCGACGGCCCCGAGGACCGCGGGGTCGCCGAGCGGTGCCTGCTCG
>JAJEFC010000004.1 GCA_022820675.1 Vicinamibacteria bacterium
CGGGCAGCAGGCGCCCCGCGTCCGGGCGCCGCGGTCGCTCCGTCGCCGCGCGCGGCGGCCGCCCCGGATCCCGTTCCCGCCCCGCCCGCGAGCCCCGCGAACCGGATCGCCGTCGCCCCGGTCGCCAACATCTCGCGCAACCCCGCCGACGACGCCATCAGCGACACCATCGCGTCGGAGGTCGCCGGGCGGATGGCCGCGTTCCCGGGCGTCGCCCTCCTCACCCTCGACACGAACGCCGCCGACGGACCGGCCGCGCTGTCCGTCGCCTCCGCCCGCGGCGCCGACTGGCTCGTCACCGGCGGCTACCAGCACGTCGGCGGGCAGCTCCGCCTCACCGCCCGGCTGCTCCAGGTCTCCGACGGGGCTTTCGTCGAGTCGGTCAAGGTGGACGGCACCCTCGACGGGCTGCCCCGCATGCTCGCCGAGGCCATCTCGACCCTCGGCGCCGCCGTCGCCGCCAACGCGGCCGGTTCGTAGAATGTTGACGGGGCCCGGCGACAGTGGTATTCGAAAAGCATGAAAGTGAATGCCCGTTCGAGCATCACGCTGCCGGCCGCGGAGGTCGCCCTGATCGAACGTCTGAAACCGCGTGTCGGCGTGAAGACCAACGTCGCGGTCGTGCGCCGCGCCCTGCGTCTCCTCGAATCCACGACGGATCGTGACGAGCTCCGGCGCGCCTACCGGGAGGCTTCCAACGCCACGCGGGAGGCGTTGGCCGCCGACCTGGCGGATCTCGATCATCTGGCGGCCGAGGGCCTCGGCGAGTGACCCCTCGGCACGGCTGGCTCTACGTGGCGGACCTCAGCCCCCGGGCCGGCACCGAGGCAGGGAAGCCGGGCCCCGTCCTCGTGGTTCAGTCCGACCTCCTCAACGCGGTGGGCCACCCGTCGACCTGGATCCTGCCGTGCACGACACGGATGGTCGGGGCGAACCTGCTGCGCGTGCCGCTGCCTGCCGGATCGGCCGGAA
Source organism: Vicinamibacteria bacterium (assembly GCA_022820675.1). Taxonomy (GTDB): domain Bacteria; phylum Acidobacteriota; class Vicinamibacteria; order Vicinamibacterales; family UBA8438; genus JAJEEA01. The sequence continues at coordinate 973 of JAJEFC010000004.1, forward strand.
ACTCCCGCGATTGCGAGATCATGATCGACCAGAGCCGAGCCATAGACAATCGGCGCTTTCGGCAGCGGCTCCGCCCCATCCCCACGCCGCTGCTCGACGAAGTCAAGGACAAGCTGCGCCGACTGGGGGACCTGGCGTAACGCCGACGCCGCGATCCCCAAGGCCCGGCACGATTGACGGGCTTCGCCGGGTTGGTTCTGCGGCCGATCGTACGACCACGAGCCCCCCGACCGCGCCGCTCAGGAGGCGGCGACCTCCGCCACGAGCTCCTCGGCGAGGGGCAGGCTGAACCCGCAGGCCGAATCGTTGATGCGGCACTGGGCGAGGGTGAGCTGGCAGCCGCAGGTGCAGGGCTCCTCGTTCAGCCGCTGCAGCGCGGTGACCCGCTGCTCGGGGGTCAACACCGTGAGGTCGAGGCCCGGGATCTCCGTCGCGTGGGCGGCGTTGACGAGGCGGCCGTGGCGGTCCTCCTCGACGAGGTCGACGGTGATGCCGGGGTCGATGGCGGCGAGGAAGCGGGTCTCCTGCTCGAAGATCCCGGGGTTGACGAGCCCGACGTGGGTCTGCACGACCCGCAGGTCGGGATCGACGACGAACGTGGTGGGCAGGGCCATCACGCCGGGGAACGCGCGATCGATCTCGGGCGTGGTCATCACGATGGGGTAGTTGATGCCGTACTGCTCGGCGAAGCGCTCGACGAGCCCCACCGGCCCCTCGTCCTCCGACACGCCGATGATCTGCAACTGGTCGGCATAGCGTTCCTGCAGCCGGATCAGGTCGGGGATCTCGGCCCGGCACGGGCCGCACCAGGTCGCCCAGAAGTTCACGAGGGTGACCTTGCCCTGCAGATCGGCGGTGGTGATGGTCCGGCCGTCGAGGGTCTGCATGGCGAGCTCGGGCAGCGCCGCGGGGTCGGCCACGAGCTGAATCGTGTCGGGCCGCGCGTCGAAGACCGCGGCCGGTCCCGCGACGGTCTCCGCTCCGCCCGGCTCGCCGGGCGCCCCGCACCCCGCCATCACCGCGACCGCCGCTACCGCAACGACTCCGAAGAACCGGCTGTTCGTGCTCATGAAGCTCTCCTCGTGCCGGACGATCGGCCCCAACCGTGCATTGTAACGGGTAACGGCTGCATGGCGGGAAACCGCGCCTGACAACGCCCGGCAGCGCGACCGACATCGGCGCGCGAGGGCCTCAGTACCCCATCTGCACCGCCACCATCAGCGCCGCTATCGCCACCAGGTACAGCTTCAGGAGCAGCGGACCGACGAACCGCAGCCAGCGCTGGTAGGGAATCCGGGCGAGGGCCAGCATGCCCATCAGCAGGGGGTTGGTGGGCACCACCATGTTGGTGAACCCGTCGCCGAACTGGTAGGCGAGCACCGCGGTCTGCCGGCTCAGCCCGGTGAGGTCGGCGAGGGGGGCCATGATCGGCATGGTGACGTAGGCCTGCCCCGAGCCCGAGGGGATGAACAGGTTGCACACCGTCTGGACCGCGAGCATGCCGACGGCCGCGGCCTGGCCCGGCAGCGCCTGGAGGGGCGTCGCCAGGCCGTTGATGATGGTGTCGATGACCTGACCCTCGGTCAGGACGACCTGTATCGTGCGGGCGAACCCGACGATGACGGCGGTGGCGACGAGCTCGCCGGCGCCGGCCTGGAACGCGGCGGCGGCCCGGCTCGGGGCGAGGCGCGCGACCGCGGCGGCGGCGAGGGCGATGCCCAGGAACACCGCGGTCAGCTCGGTCAGGTACCATCCGCGGGCGCTGACGCCGTAGACGAAGAGCACCACCCCGGCCACGAACACCGCCACCACCCCCGCCCGCGCCGGGGTCAGCCTGACGTCGGCCGGCATCTCGAAGCCGCCGGCGTAGGAGACGTCGTGCACCAGGCTCCGCGACGGATCCGACCGCAGGCGGCGCGCGTAGCGCAGGATGTGGTCGACGCCGACGGCGAGGCAGACGGCCAGCAGCAGCCAGCGCACCGCCTGACCCGAGGTCAGCTCGATGCCGGCGATGTCCTGGGCGATGAGCACCGTGAACGGGTTGAGGGCGGCGCAGGCATAGCCCACCCCGGCCCCGACGTAGACGATGCCCAGGCCCACCACCGCGTCCATGCGGAGAGCCAGGCACATGGTGACGAGCAGGGGGACGAACGGCATGTACTCTTCCGCCATGCCGGCCGTCGACGACCCGACCGCGAACACGGTGACCATGCCGCCCACGAGCAGCACGGGGCTGCCGCCGAGCCGGGCGATGGCCAGTCCGATCAGCGCGTCGACCGCCCCCGTCGCCCGCAGCACCCCGAACACCCCGCCCACGATGAGGATGAAGAAGATGATGTCGGCCGCGTCCGCCAGCCCGGTGGGCACCGCGGTCAGGAACGTGAAGAGCGGCAGCGGCTCGGCCTCGACGGCCTGGTAGGTGCCGCGGATCACCTGCCGCCCCTCGCGCTCGAACTCGCCGGCCGGGAGCACGTAGGTCGCAACCTGGGCCAGCAGGATCAGCCCGCCGATGAGCACCAGGGCGTCGGGGAACCGTCGTGGAGTGCTGTCGGTCATTTCAACGCCTCACCGCCATCCGGGCATCACCGACCGCCGAGAGCCCGCGGCCGCCTCAGTGCCAGCCGGGCATCACCGACCGCCGAGAGCTCACGGTCACCTCAGCGCCATCAGGACATCACCAACCAACCGCCGGGAGCAGGCGGACGCCTCCACGTCATCCGGGCAGTCACCAACCGACCGGAGCTCGCGGGCGCCGCCAACGCCATCCAGGCATCACCGAATGGGGGGACGCACGCGGTCACGTCACCGAGTCGGATCGTCGGACACCCGGACGAGGAGCTTGCCGAAGTTCTCGCCCCGCAGCAGCCCCAGGAACGCCCCGACCGCGCTGTCGAGCCCCTCGACCACGTCCTCGCGGTACTTCAGCGCGCCCGAGCGAATCCAGCCGCCCACGTCCCGCAGGAAGTTGGCCTCGAGGTGCGCGTGGTCGAAGACGATGAACCCGCGGATCGTCAGGCGCCGGACCAGCGCGAGCCCCATCAGTTGCGGGACCCGGTTGGGCCCCTCCGGCAGCGAGGTCGCGTTGTAGCTGGCGATGCGCCCGCACACCGGCACCCGCGCGAAGGTGTTGAGCAGGGGCAGCACCGCGTCGAACACCTTGCCCCCCACGTTCTCGAAGTACAGGTCGACGCCGTCCGGGCAGGCCGCCTTCAGATCGCCGGCCAGGGTGTCGCTGCGGTGGCTGACGCACGCGTCGAAGCCCAGCTCGTCCACGACGTAGTCGCACTTCTTCTGCGCTCCGGCCACCCCCACCACCCGGTGCCCCCGGATCTTCGCAATCTGCCCCACCACCGCGCCCACCGCCCCGGACGCGGCCGCCACCACGACCACGTCGCCGTCCTTCAGCCCGCCGACCTCGAGGAGGCCGACGTAGGCGGTGAGCCCCGGCATGCCGAGCACCCCGAGGGCGGTCGAGATGGGCGCGGCCGCGGGGTCGAGCTTGCGGACGCCGCGGCCGTCGGACAGGCCGTACTCCTGCCAACCGGCCCCGGCGAGCACGAGGTCGCCCTCGGCGAACCCGTCGTGCCGCGACGCCACCACCTGCCCCACCGTCCCCCCGGTCATCACGCCGCCCAGCTCGACCGGCGCCGCGTAGGACGGCCCCGCGTTCATGCGGCCCCGCATGTAGGGGTCGAGCGAGAGGTAGATGGTGCGCACGAGCATCTCGCCCGCGGCGGGCTCCGGCGCCGGCGCCTCGACCAGGCGGAAGTCGGCCTCGGTGGGGAACCCGTCGGGGCGGGCGTTCAGCAGGACCTTGCGGTTGGTGCGGGTCGACATGCGCTAGATCGTTCCACCAATGTCGGCCCGGTGGCAAACCCGGGCAGGTTCGCCCAGCCTGCGCCGGTCCGGCACGCGACGCGGCGGCTGCGCCAGCGGTTCTGTCGCAAGCACAAGGTGCGGTCCGGGGAATACGTGCCGCCAGCTCGCTCACGCGGCTGCAGATGTTCCCGGACGCATTCCCGAGGCCGAACCGGTGTTGACAATACCGCCCCCGAGTGGTGTCAATAACAGCAAGATACGTTTACAATCAATGGGTCACATAGCGACAACATGCCCAAATCGACAGCCCGAAGCGAGGCAATTCGCCGCTTCATCCTTCGGAACGTCCTGGCCAACCCGCGCACCATCAGCCGGCTGGCCGGCGAGGAGTTCGGCGTGGGCCGGCAGGCGATCAGCCGCCATCTCCGGCGGCTGGTGGAAGAAGGGGCCCTCCGCCAGAGCGGCCGGACCAACAGCCGCGTCTACCGCCTGGCCGTCGCTCGCGAGTGGACCCGGACGTACCGGATCCGCGAGAGCTCGGACGAAGACCTGGTGTGGCGCAACGACATCGCCGCGGTGCTGGGAGAGCTGCCCGAGAACGCGCGCGGCATCTGGCACTACGGATTCACCGAGATGTTCAACAACGCCGTCGATCACTCCGCCGGATCCACGATTGCCGTCGAGATCAACACCACGGCGGCCGCGGCCGAGATGCTGATCGTGGACGACGGGGTGGGCATCTTCCGCAAGATCCAGCGGGAACGGGGGCTGCTCGACGAGCGCCACGCGATCTTCGAGCTGTGGAAGGGAAAGCTGACCACCGACCCGCAACGCCACACCGGCGAGGGCATCTTCTTCACGTCGAGGATGTTCGACGCGTTCGACATCCGGTCCTGCGGGGTCGTCGTCGCGCACGAGCTCGGCCGGCAGGAAGACTGGATGCTCGAACCGCCGGTGCAGGACGGCGGAACGGCGGTGTTCCTGAGGCTCGACAACGACACGCCGCGGACCACCCGCGAGGTCTTCGATCGGTTCACCGGGGGCGAGGACGAACCGGTCTTCAACAAGACGGTGGTGCCGGTGCGGCTTGCGCAGTACGGCAACGACCAGTTGATCTCCCGATCCCAGGCGAAGCGCGTGCTCGCCCGCATCGACCTGTTCAGCACGGTGCTTCTGGATTTCGAGGGCGTCCCGGCGATCGGGCGCGCGTTCGCCGACGAGGTGTTCCGGGTGTTCCGCCGGGAGCACCCAGAGGTGGGCATCGTCCCCGTCAACGACAACCCCGAGGTGAAGCGTATGATCGCGCGGGCGCGGTCGGCACCGGAAACGTGACCCGTCGCAGCGAGCCGCTTGCCGACGCCCGCTTGCGGATTTGCGGATGACGAGGTCCAGGGTCGAGCCTGACGTCAGGGCGGCCGTAGCGAGCCGCTTGCCGACCCCAGCTCGCGGGCCAGCGCGAGCGAGGCCGCGGGGGCCAGCGTCGCAGCGAACCGCTTGCCGAG
>JAJEFC010000339.1 GCA_022820675.1 Vicinamibacteria bacterium
CGGCGTCAGCACGGCGCGGGGCGTCAGGGCCCGCGGCGTCGGGGCGGCCCGTGGCGTCAGGGCGGTGCGGGGCGGCGGCCGCGGCCTTGAAGGCGCCGGCCCCGGCGACCGCGTCGTTGACGTAGACGGTCCGCCCCCCGACCATCGTGGCCGCGACGCCGCCCCGCAGCGACCAGCCGTCGAAAGGCGTGTTGGCGGACAGCGAGCGGAACGCGCGGGCGTCGACGGTGACCGGCAGGTCGGGGGCGAGCACGGTGACGTCGGCCGGCGCCCCCTCGGTCAGGGCGCCGCCTTCGACCCCGAGGATGCGGGCCGGGTTGGCGGAGAGCAGCCCGACGAGGCGGGCCAGCGACACGTGCCCCGCGTGCACGAGCCGGTCCAGGCAGACCGACACCGCGGTCTCGAGGCCGACCACGCCGAACGGGGCGCGGTCGAACTCGACGAGCTTCTCGTCGAGGTGGTGCGGCGCGTGGTCGCTGGCCACGCAGTCGACGGTGCCGTCGGCGAGGGCGGCGAGCAGGGCCTCGTCGGCGGCGCCGCGCAGGGGCGGGTTGGTCTTGCAGTTGGTGTCGTAGCCGGCCAGCCGCTCGTCGGTCAGGGTCAGGTGATGCGGCGCGACCTCGCAGGTGACCGGGACCCCGCGCGCCTTCGCCGACCGCACCGCCCGCAACGTACCGCGGGTGCTGACGTGGGCGAGATGAACCGGCCCTCCCGTGAGCGCGCTCAGGGCCACGTTGCGCTCGGCGACGATCTCCTCGGCCGCCGCCGGCATGCCGCGCAACCCCAGCAGGGCCGCCGCCGCGCCCTCGTGGGCGACCCCGCCGGCGGTGAGGGCGGGGTCCTCGCAGTGGTCGATGACCGCCATGCCGCACATCGCGGCGTACTCGAGGGCCCGCCGCATCAGGATCGCGTCGGCCACGGGGCGCCCGGCGTCGGAGACGGCGACGCATCCGGCGTCGCGCAGCTCGCCGATGGCCGCGAGCTGCCGCCCCGCCCGTCCCTTCGTCACCGCCCCGATCGGGTGGACCCGCGCGAGGCCGGCCTCGGCCGCCTTCGCGAGGATGAGCCCGGTCACGCCGGCCTCGTCGTTCGCGGGCTCGGTGTCGGGCATGCAGGCGACCGCGGTGAAGCCGCCGGCCACGGCCGCCGCGACTCCCGTCGCGACCGTCTCCCGGTGCTCGGCCCCGGGCTCGCGCAGGTGGACGTGCATGTCGACGAAGCCCGGGCACACCACGCAACCTCGCGGGACGTCGATGACCGCGGCCCCCGGCTCGGCCTCGAGCCCGGGACCGACCCGCTCCACCCGGCCGTCCCGGATCAGCACGTCGGCGGCGCCGTCGCGACCCGCCGCGGGGTCGACGACCCGCCCCCCCTTCAGCATGGTGGTCCGCTCACTCACCGGCTCGCTCCGATCCGCTCTTACCCTCGGCCCCGACGAGAATCACCCCGCCGTGCGCCGGGTGCAGGACACCGTAGCAGCGGGGCTGCGCCCGGGTTCAGTCGGCAACTCCGCATCCACCGTTGCCCCCGAGTTCTGCTCACGTCGATTCGTCGGACCGGCGCCTGTTGCCCCTCTGGTTGGACCGCGACTACCGGCGCGGCGCGTCGCGCGGGTTCGAGTGCCGAACCGGTGCATCTTCCCCCTCCGGTTCGACCGTGGTCCCGGCCGCGGCCCCCGGCTCCCCCCGGCGGCTCTCCGCCAGCAGGTACAGCACCGCCATGCGGACCGCGACCCCGTTGGCCACCTGCTCGAGAATGACCGACCGGGACCCGTCGGCGACCTCCGGCGCAATCTCGACCCCCCGGTTCATCGGCCCCGGGTGCATGACGATGGCGTCGGGGGCGGCGCGGCGCAGCCGGTCCGGGGTCATGCCGAAGCGCTGGAAGTACTCGCGCAGCGACGGGAAGAAATGGCCGCGCATGCGCTCGAGCTGCACCCGCAGCAGCATGACGACGTCGGCCCCCGCCACCGCCTCGTCCACCGACGTGGTCGCGCGCACGCCGAGCCGCGCCATGTCCGGCAGCATCAGGGTGGCCGGCCCGCACGCGCAGACCTCGGCCCCGAGGGCCCGGAGCAGCAACAGGTTCGAGCGGAACACCCGGCTGTGCAGGAGATCCCCGATGATGGCGACCCTGAGCCCGGCGAACCCGCCCTTGTGCTCGCGGATCGTGAAGGCGTCGAGAAGCGCCTGCGTGGGATGCTCGTGCATGCCGTCGCCGGCGTTGATGACGCGGGCCCCGCACAGGCGCGCGACGAGGTGCCCCGCCCCCGCCGACGCGTGCCGCAGGACGATCATGTCGGGGGCCATCGCCTCGAGGTTGCGCGCGGTGTCGGCCAGCGTCTCCCCCTTCGAGACGCTCGAGCCGGCGGACGCGATGTTCACGGTGTCGGCGCTGAGCCGCTTCTCGGCGATCTCGAACGAGGTCCGGGTGCGGGTGCTCGGCTCGAAGAAGAGGTTGACGACGGTGTGGCCGCGGAGGGCCGGCACCTTCTTGATCGACCGCGTGCCGACCTCCTTCATGGCCTCCGCGGTGTCCAGCACCAGCAGGATCTCGTCGGGCGACAGGTCCCCGACGCTCAGCAGGTCCTTCGTCCGGAGGCGGGCCGGCACGTCGAGCGGCAACGGCGGATCGGCGGCGCGGCGGGACGGCTCGGCGGTGGGCGTCATCGTTCGACGACCACCTCGTCCCGACCCTCGACCTCCTCCAGGCGAACCTGGACGCTCTCCTCCCGCGAGGTGGGAACCGTCCTGCCGACGTAGTCGGCCTTGATCGGCAGCTCGCGGTGCCCCCGGTCGACGAGCACGACGAGCTCGATGGCGCGGGGACGCCCGAAGTCGATGAGGGCGTCGAGGGCGGCCCGGATGGTGCGGCCCGTGTACAGCACGTCGTCGACGAGGAGGATGCGGCGGTCGTCGATGGAGAAGTCGACGTCGGTCCGGCGCAGGATCGGCTGCGGCCCGACCTGGCTGCGCATGAGGTCGTCCCGGTAGAGGGTGATGTCGAGGGCCCCGGTCGGCACGCGGACCCCGGTGATGCCGTGCAGCTCGGCCGACAGCCGGCGCGCGATCGGAGCGCCCGCGGTGCGGATGCCGACCAGCGCGAGATCACCGAAGGTGCGATGGCGCTCGGCCACCTCGTGGGCGATTCTGGTAATCGTGCGCGCGACCTGATCGGCCGCCATCACCACCGGCACGGGACCTCCGCGGCTCCGGGCGGCGCAACCGACGATGGACGGGAATCGCAGCCAAGTCGCCGCCCGCGCCGGGTCGTCCGCCGCGGGCGGCGGGAGAGCCTCCGCATTGTAGCGCCGCGCCTCGACGGGGCGCAACCGCGCCCGCGGGCCGGGTGCTCGCCAGATTTGCTGGAGAGCCTCGGGCTGCCTTGGCGGCTCTTCGTCCCGGAAGTCTCGAAGCGGCGGCGGAGCTTCCGGCCGTGCCGGGCGATGTCGGCGTCGGCCTCTGCGATGGTCCAGCCCATGCCGGTCCCGAGGATGCTGACATGCACCCCGCGAGCCCGGTCGCACGACAGACTCGCGAGATGACCGCCGGCACGGGTCGGGCCGGCGATTCGGGCGTCGTGCCCGGCGGCGCCTCCCTGTCTCGTCGTGCCCCCGCGCGCTCCCGCCCGCGTCGGCGCGGGCTCCCGCCGTCTCTGCCGGCAGCCCGCGGGCTGCTATGATCGCCGCGTCATGCTCGCCGATGTGGACGCGACCGTCCTGTCGAACACCCGCCTGTCGTCCGACTACAACGTGCTCGGGCTGGCCGCGCCGGCCGTCGCGGCGGCGGCCGAGCCGGGGCAGTTCGTGATGGTCAAGCCCGGTTTCGGGGACCATCCGCTCCTCCGGCGCCCGTTCTCGGTCTTCGAGGTGATCGAGGACGACGCCGGCAGGGTCACCGGGCTGTCGCTGCTGAACAAGCGGATCGGGGTCACCACCCGGACCCTCTTCGGCCTCGAGCCGGGGGCCGCCGTCCGCTGCCTCGGCCCCCTCGGCCGGCCGTTCACGCCCGCCGCCCCGCCGGAGCGGGCGTGGATGGTCGCCGGGGGCGTCGGCCTCGCCCCGTTCCACACCCTCGCGGTCGCGCTCCGCGCCCGCGACGTCGAATCGACGCTGTTCTACGGCGCCCGCTCCGCCGCCGAGCTGTTCCACCTCGATGAGTTCCGGCGCCTCGGGGTCCGGCTGCAGCTCGCCACCGACGACGGGAGCCGCGGCGACCACGGGCTCGTCACCACGCCCCTGGAACGCGCCCTGCGCCGGCTCGCCCCCGCGGCCCCGCTACGGCTCTATGCCTGCGGGCCGACCCCGATGATGCGCGCGGTGACGGACCTGGCCCACGCCCACGGGCGGCGTACCGAGGTGTCGCTGGAGCAGGTGATGGGCTGCGGCCTCGGCGGCTGCTACAGTTGCGTCGTGCCGGTGCGGCGCGCCGGCGGGGTCCCCCACTTCGTCCGCTCCTGCCTCGACGGACCGGTCTTCGACGGCCGGACCGTCGTGTGGGACGGGCTGGGCGCCGGATGAGCGCGGACCTGTCGGTGGACGTCGGGGGCGGGCTCACGCTCGCGAACCCCTTCATCGCGGCCAGCGGGTGCTTCGGCTACGGCGTCGAGTACGCCGACGTCGTGGACCTCTCCACCCTCGGCGCGGTCGCGGTCAAGGGGCTCTTCCTCGACGAGCGCGAGGGGCACCCGCCGGAGCGCATCGTCGAGACCCCGAGCGGCATGCTGAACGCCATCGGCCTGCAGGGCATCGGGGTCCGGCGCTTCGTGGCCGAGAAGCTGCCGGCGCTGCGCGAGCGCGGCGCGGTGGTGATGGTGAACATCTGCGGCTCGACCATCGACGAGTACGCCGAGGTCGCCCGGATCCTCGACGACGCCGAGGGGGTCGCGGCGATCGAGCTGAACATCTCGTGCCCCAACATCCGCAAGGGCGGCATGATGTTCGGCTGCTCGCTCCAGGGCACCCGTGACGTCGTCGCCGCGGTGCGCCGGGTCACCCGCCTCCCCCTCGTCCCGAAGCTGACCCCGAACGTGACCGACGTCGCCGCGTTCGCGGCGGCGGCGCGCGACGCCGGGGCCGACGCCGTCTCGCTCGTCAACACGTTCCTGGCCATGGCCATCGACGTCGAGACCCGCCGCCCCCGGCTCTCGAACGTGATGGGCGGGCTGAGCGGCCCCGCCATCCGCCCCATCGCCGTCCGCATGGTGCACGAGTGCCGCCAGGCGGTGTCGATTCCGATCATCGGCATGGGCGGCATCATGAACGCCGACGACGCCATCGAGTTCCTCATCGCCGGCGCCACCGCGGTCCAGGTGGGCACCGCCAACTTCGTCGACCCGTTCATCTGGGGCAAGCTGCGGGCGGGCCTGACCGGCTACCTGGAGCGCCACGGGATGGCCGCGGTGACCGAGGTCGTCGGCTCGCTGGACCTCTCGACCCGCGATGCGGGGTCCGCGCCGGAGGCGGCATGCGGCTGACGCTCTACACCCGTCCCGGGTGCCGGCTCTGCGAGGAGATGAAGGCGGTGATCGGCCGTGTCCGGGGTCAGGTGGCGTGCGAGCTCGACGAGGTGGACATCTCGTCCGACGAGACGCTTCTCCGACGGTACCGCCACCACGTTCCGGTCCTGCTCGCCGACGGCGTCGAGGTCGCCCGCACCCGCATCGGGCTCGCCCAGCTCATCGAGACCCTGGCGTCCCGGCGCCCCTGACGCGGGATCGCGCCGCCCCGCGCCAGTCAGGGGTGACTCGAGGCCGGCGCGTACGCGCAGAACGGGCGTGGGCGGGCGAACCCGCGCACACCCGTTCATCAGAACCGATCGACGGCGTGGATCCGGGGGGGCGGTGCGTGCGCCCCCCCGGGTTCCTACTTGGCGATGATGTTGAAGTGGCCGCGGCGGTTCTGCGACCAGCAGCCTTCGGTCGACTCCATGCAGAACGGCGACTCCTCGCCGCGGCTCGTGGTCTGAATGCGGCCCGCGGCCACGCCGAGGCTCACCAGGTAGTCGCGGACGGAGGCGGCGCGGCGCTCGCCGAGGGCGAGGTTGTACTCGTTCGTCCCGCGCTCGTCGCAATGTCCTTCGACGAGCACCGTGGTCGAGGTCCACCGCTGCATCCACTCCGCGTTGCGCTGCAGGGTGGCCTGGGCCGAGGGGAGCAGCTCCGACTGATCGAGCTCGAAGTACACCGGCCCGAGCGGCGCCGAGTCGTTGAGCTCGTCCAGCGACATTCGCGCGAACAGCTCCTCTTCCGTCAGCGGCGGGGGCGGTGGCGGAGGCGGGGGCGGGGGCGGTGGCGGCGGAGGAGGCGGTGGCGGCGGCGCCGGCGGAGGCGGTGGCGGCGGCTCGGGTGGCGGATTGTCCGCACATCCTGCCGCGCCCAGCCCGAGCACGATGCCCAGACAGACGGTGACCAGCCAATTTGACGACTTCATATGTCGCGTCTCCTGTTCTCAGCGCCCCGGCACCGCTGGACAGGCATCCCGGGGACTGACAGCTCCTGACAACCGCAGCCTCGGCATTTTCCACCCGGCGCGGCATCCCGGCGCCCCGGGACCGAGTCCCTTCGGCCGGTATGCTCCCTCGACACCCCTGATCCGCGTCTCCCCGCGGCGCCCCGCCCGAGGCCGAAATCACGCTCCTCGGGCGCCCACCGCCCGGATACACGACACCAGAGGCGCACAGCTTACAAAGGAACCGAGAAATCTGTCAAACCGGATCGAGGAGACCGCGCCGAGGGCGGTGCTACGATGTCCCCGATGACCCTCTCGACGACCGGCGCGCGCACCGTGCTCCTCGCCACCGGCGACGGCGGCATCCGCGACCGGTTCTCCGGGCCCCTGCACGATGCCGCGCACCGCACGCTCGAGGCGACCCGGGCGGCGGCCCTGCTCGACCGGCTCGGCCGCGAGGAAGCGCCTATCGACCTTCTCCTTCTCGACCTGCGGCTCGCCGACGACGGGGCCGCCCTGTTCCGGCAGGTGCGCGCCCGCGCGGCCCGGCTCCCGATCATCGTCTTCAGCGGGTCGGTGGACGGCGCCGCCGAGGTGCGCACCCTCGCCCCCCTCGGCGTCGCCGGCTACGTGAACGAGCACTGCGACGCGCGGGACGTGCTGCCGTCGCTGGCCCCTCATCTCTTCCCCGACAACTTCAACCGGCGCGCCGGCCCGCGGGTCGTCCTCGCCATCCCCGTCTCGTACCGGGTCGACCAGACCATCGCCACCGCGGTGACCCTGAACATCGGCGCCGGCGGACTGGCGGTGCGCACCATGAACCCGTTGCGGCCCCCCGCCAAGGTCCACACCCGGTTCCGCCTCCCCGGATCCGCGCTCGACGTCGAAGCGCAGTGCCGGGTGGCGTGGAGCGACCCGCGCGTCGGCATGGGCCTGCAGTTCGAGCGCGTGGATCCCGCCGACCAGGCCGCCATCGACGACTACGTCGACCGGCACCTCGAGGGCACGCCGCCGGGCGAGGAGGAGGAACCCTGAGCCGACCGCCCGAAACCCGCGCCGGGGTGCGCGTCGGCATTGTCGGGACCGGCATGGGCCGGAGCATCGCAGAGGCCGACGCCGACATCGCGCGGCACGGCCGGAAGCTCTGCGGCTGCTTCGAGACTTCCGGGGAACGAAGAGCCGCCACGGCAGCCCGGGGCTTTCCAACAAGTCTGACGTGCCCCCCCCGCGCCGGCGCCGGTTGCGAACGGGCGGAGGCGGACACTACAATACGCCTGCACCCTGGGCCGACTGGACGTCTTTTCTTCCAGGCTCTGCGTCTAAACCACCATCCATCGGCGCGGCCGGCCCCGTTCGCGGTCACGGTCCGCGCCATGGAACGGCGTGGACGCCCCGGTCGGGGCGCCGGGCGGTGCCGCGGCGCGACCTCGCGGTCGCGTTCGGCGGCGATTGGCGGGCGCGTGCGGGTGCGGCCCGGAGGGGCATTCGGGCCGTTCGCGAGGGAGAGCGCATCGTGGTCGAAGTGCAGCACGTGACCAAGCGGTACGGCTCGTTCACGGCCGTGGACGACCTCAGCTTCGAGGTCGAGCCGGGCGAGATCCTGGGCTTTCTCGGCCCGAACGGCGCCGGCAAGACCACGACCATGCGCATCCTGACCGGCTACCTGCCCGCCACCGAGGGCCGAGCCCGGATCGCGGGGTTCGACGTCTTCGACGAGCCCATCGAGGCCAAGCGCCGGACCGGGTACCTGCCGGAGACGCCGCCCCTGTATCCGGAGATGACGGTCGGCGAGTACCTGCAGTTCGTCGCCCGCATCAACGGGATCGCGGCCGGCGACCGGGCCGCGCGGGTCGGCGCCGCGATGGAGCGCACCAGCATCGCCGACATGGCCGAGCGCTTCTGCGGCACCCTGTCCAAGGGGTACCGGCAGCGGGTCGGCCTCGCCCAGGCCCTGCTGCACGAGCCCGACGTGCTGATTCTCGACGAGCCGACGGCCGGGCTCGACCCGAGGCAGATCATCGAGACGCGGCGGCTCGTCACCGAGCTCGCCGGCGACCACACCGTCATCCTGAGCACCCACATCCTGCCCGAGGTCTCCCAGACGTGCCAGCGGGTCGTCATCATCAACCGCGGCAGGGTCGTCGCGGTCGACAGCCCCGACAACCTCACGGCGCGGCTGCAGGGCTCGCAGAACCTGTACCTGCAGGTCGACAGCGGCGACGTCGACCCGGCGCCGGCCCTCCTGGAGGTGCCCGGCGTGGCCGGGGTGACGCCGGCCGACCGGCGCGACGGCGTATCGGGATTCCAGATCGAGATCGCCCCCGGCCGCGACGTCCGGCGCGACGTGTCGCGCACCGTGGTGACGAGCGGCTGGGGCCTGCTGGAGCTGCGGGCGCAGCAGATGAGCCTGGAGGACATCTTCCTTCAACTGACGACGGAGGAGGCGGCCGACGAGCCGGACGGGACCGCCGACGAGGCGGACGGGACCGACCTCGGCGGTCCGCCCGAGGACGCGGCCGACGGCGGGCCCGGGCGCGATGCCGGCGCGCCCGACGTGGGCGCGGAACCGACCGAGGCGGAGGAACGAACGAATGGGTAACATCCTGGCCCTGGCGGGGAAGGAGCTGCGGGCGTACTTCGTCTCGCCCATCGCCTACGTGCTGCTCGTGTTCTTCGCCCTCCTGTTCGGCTGGTTCTACGTGGCCAGCGTCAACGTGATGGTCCAGTTGAGCATGGGCCAGTTCGGCATGGGGCCGCAGGTCGTCAACATCAACGAGTTCATGATCCGGCCGCTCTTCGGCAACACCGCGGTCATCCTGCTGTTCCTGCTCCCGATGCTGACGATGCGCTCCTTCGCGGAGGAGAAGCGCTCGGGCACCATGGAGCTGCTGCTGACGTCGCCCCTCACCGACCTCCAGATCATCCTCGGCAAGTTCCTCGGGGCGATGGCCCTGTACTGCCTGATGCTGGCCCTCACGCTGCTGCACGTCGGGCTGCTGTTCTGGTACGGCGAGCCGGAGTGGGGGCCGATCGCGAGCGGCTACCTCGGGCTGCTCCTGATGGGGGGCGCGTTCATCTCCGTCGGCCTCGCCATCTCCAGCACCACGAAGAACCAGATCGTGGCGGGGGTCGCGACCTTCGCGGTGCTGCTGCTGTTCTGGATCATCAACTGGATCGGCGACGCCTCGGGCACCACGTCCCAGGCGGTGCTCGCGTACCTCTCGATCCTCGAGCACTTCGACGACTTCTCGAAAGGCGTCATCGACACGAAGCACGTCACGTACTACCTCAGCTTCATCGTGGTCGGCCTGTTCCTGACCGCGAAGTCGATGGACCAGGAACGCTGGAACGGCTGAGGCCGCCCCCACCCCGATGCTGAACAGAATCTTCGGTTTCCTCGGCTGGGCAGGCTCCCTGCTCGTCTTCGCGGCGGTGCTCGCGTGGCTCGTCGCGCCGGAGCTGGAGGCGGTGCGCCGGACGCTGGCCCTCGCCGGCCTCGCGTGCATCCTCGTCTACGGCGCCGGGCACTGGCGCCAGGTCGGCCGGTCGTTCGAGCGGCGGCAGACCCGCTACGGCGCCCTCGCGGGAACCAGCATCCTCCTCGTGGCGGCCATCGTCGTCGGCCTGAACTACGTGCTCGCCCGCCAGAACCTGCGCTGGGACCTGACCGCGGGGGGGCAGTACTCGCTGTCCGACCAGACGCGGCAGGTGCTCGACACCCTCGCCGGGCCGGTGCGGATACTGGTGTTCGCGCGGGAGCCGGACTTTCCCCGGTACCGGGACCGGCTCGACGAGTACGCCTACCAGACGAGCCGCGTCACCGTCGACTACATCGACGCGGACCGGCAGCCGATGCTGGCACGCCAGTACGAGGTGGAGACCTACGGCACCATCGTGTTCGAGTACGAGGGCCGGGTGGAACGGGTGGAGTCGGACTCGGAGCAGGACCTGACGAACGCCTTGATCACGGTCGTGGAGGGCGCGGAGCAGACCGTCTACTTCCTGGAGGGCCACGGCGAGAAGACCCCCGCCGGGACCGATCGCGACGGCTACGGCACGGTCTCGGCCGCCCTCGCCCTCGACAACTTCGAGGTCGAGTCGCTGGTCCTCGCCCAGGCGGGCGCGGTGCCCGACGACGCCACGGTGGTCGTCGCGGCGGGGCCGCAGACCGACCTGCTGCCGGGGGAGATCGACGCGCTCCGCGCGTACCTGGACGGCGGCGGCAAGCTGCTGCTGCTGCTCGACCCGCCCGTGACCGGCGACGAGCCGGCCCCCGAGGGCCTGCTCGGCCTCGTGCGGGAGTGGGGCATCGAGGCGGGCGCGGACGTGGTGGTCGACGCCAGCGGCGTGGGGCAGCTCTTCGGGGCCGACGCCTCGGTGCCGGTCGCCGCGAGCTATCCGTTCCATCCCATCACCGAACGGTTCAACCTGCTGACCGCCTATCCCCTGGCCCGGTCGGTGTCGGCCGCGTCGGGCGCCCCCGACGGCCGCATCGCGCAGCCGTTCATCGAGACCGGCCCCCAGAGCTGGCAGGAGGCGGACATCGACAGCCTCGCCACCGGGCAGGTGGAGCTCGACGAGGAGGCGGGCGACCGCCCCGGCCCAGTCACGATCGGCATGGCCGTCTCGGCCCCCGCGCCGTCTCCCGCGACCGCGGCGGGCGGGGGCAGCGGGACCGCCGACGGCGCCGACGAGGAGGGGGACACCGAAGGGGATGCCGGCGCGCCGGAGGCGGATGGCGGAGACGACACGGCCCCGCCGGAGACCCGCCTCGCCGTGATCGGCGACTCGGACTTCGCCAGCAACGCGGTGGTCGGCATTCAGGGCAACCGCGACATGTTCCTGAACACCGTCAACTGGCTGGCCCGGCAGGAGAACCTCATCTCGATCCGGGCCCGCGAGCCCGAGGACCGCCGGCTCACCCTCACCGCGAGCGCGCAGCGCCGCCTCTTCTGGCTCTCGGTGCTGCTGCTGCCCGCCGCCATCCTGGGGGCCGGGGTCTACACCTGGATGAGCCGGCGCTGATTCGTGGAGGGCCGGGGTCTACACCTGGATGAGGCGGCGCCGGAATCGTGGAAGGCTGAACGACATGCGCGGAGCGCGCTCGACGCTGGTCCTGCTGGGGGTGGCCCTCGCCCTGGGCGGCTACATCTACTTCGTGGAGTCGGAACGGCCGCCGGCGGGGACCCCGGACCCCCTGGAGCCGGCGTTCGACGTCGAGTCCGACGACATCGACTCGCTGTCGGTGACGGCCGGCAACGGCGACCGCACCGTCATCGAGAAGGACGGCGACCGGTGGCGGATCGTCGAGCCGTTCCCCGTCAACGTCGACGTCACCCAGGTCGTCTCGCTGTCGTCGAGCCTCGCCAACCTCGAGGTGCAGCGCGTCGTCGCCGAGCCGGGGGACGCGCCGGACCTGGAGGCGTTCGGGCTGACCGAGCCCGCCATCGAGGTCGGGTTCACGACGACCGACGGCACCGACGCCCGGCTCCTCATCGGCGAGCGCAGCCCCGCCGGCAACGACCTCTACGCGACGGTCGCCGGCTCGAACCGGGTCTTCCTCATCTCCGGCTTCCTCGACACGACGTTCGACCAGACCACCTTCGACCTCCGCGACAAGTCGATCCTCGACATCACCCGCAACGAGGTGGACTCGCTGGAGATATCCGGACCGGATGTCGCGGTCCGGCTGCGGAAGGCGGACGACGAGTGGTCTCTGGCGAGCCCCATCGAGGCCCGGGCCGACCTCGGGGTGACGGACGGCCTCGTGGGCCGGCTGAGCACCGGCCGGATGAGCGCCATCGAGGCGGAGTCGGCCGGCGCCGAGGCCCTGGGGCCGTACGGGCTCGACGATCCGCGGCTGACGGTGACGGTGGGCCTCGGCAGCTCGGCCGCGACCCTGCTCCTCGGCGACACCACCCCGGCGGGGACCGTCTACGCCCGCGACGGGGCGCGCGACCTGGTGTTCACCGTCGACGCGTCGCTGGCCTCGGAGCTCGAGCAGGGCGTCGACGAGTACCGCCGGAAGGACCTGTTCGCGTTCCGTCCGTTCAACGCCACCGCGCTCGAAATCGAGCTCGAGGGCGACCGCTGGACGTTCGCCCTCGAGGAGGCGGCCGGGGAGGAAGAGACGGACACCTGGCGCCGCACCGCGCCGGACGCCGGCGACGTCGAGCGCGCCGACATGGACGACCTGCTCGCCAGGCTGTCCAACCTGCGCGCCGAGTCGTTCGAGCCGTCCCGCGAGGGCACCGGCCTCGACGCGCCGGCCGCCACCATCGCCGTCACCTTCGACGACGGAGAGCGGGAGAGGGTCGTGGTCGGCCGCACCGGCGACGACGTGTTCGCCGTGAGCGGCGACGAGCCCGGCGCCGCGCGGGTGAACACCCGGAGCTGGGAGGACGCCCTCGAGGCCCTCGACCCCCTCCGCGGGGACGGCGATGCTCCGGCGCCTTAGCCAGCCCGGCGCCCGGCCGCGCCGCGGGCCGAGTACAAACCGGCGAAATCGGGCCGTACACACGAATGGGCCGCGCGCGGGCCGGCCCATTTCACCACCGGGTGGCTACCGTGCTCTCGCGGCCATGGGCTGGCCGCTACCCCCAAGCGCCGGAATGCTGGGCACGCCGACCTTCCTGGCGATCCGGTGGACGGCTTCCTCGACACCGCTGAGTCGGGTCTTGACCGCCCCGACCTCCTGAGAAAGCTCCTCGACCCGCCCGTCCAGTTTGTCGAACCGCCTGTCCAGCTTGTCCAGCCGCTCGAGAACCTCCTCCTGGAACTGGTCCTGCGTCATCGGTCCTCCGATTCGTTCGTTCGCCCCAAAACGCCGCGGGCGGCCTCCTGCGCAGATCCGATTGTACCCAAAAAACACATGTCCACAAATAAAACACAAGGCGCAAACGGCCCGATTCTACTGGGCGAAAACGCCGATTCAGGGGAAACCATCCCCCTCCCACCTTCACCGCGCAACGCGGGCGGGGGGCTCCCCGGGGGGCTCCCCCGGCCTCTGGCCCGCCAGCTCGCCAGCGCGAAGCTGATCGAGGAAGTCCGGGCCGGGCAGGCCGCCCTCGACACGGATCATCGCCCGGCGGCGGCACCGGGTCGCGGTCCCGCCAGCGGACGATGGAGCCTGGTCATGACCTCCGACCGGCTCGCGCGCAGCCTGGCTACGGCGCGGCCCCTTCTTCCGGCATCAACGCGAACGTCCACATCGAGCCGCCGGCCGGCACGAGGCCGCGGGCGTAGCGGTTGGCGAGCCCGCCCCCGAGGCCCGACGCCACCGTGATCTGCTGCCGGCCGTTCAGGGTGTAGGTGACCGCGGTCGCGTTGACGCTCGACCCGGTCTGGAACTCCCAGAGGGTCTCGCCGGTCTCCTCGTCGAGGGCGACGAACTCGCCGGTGATCTTCCCGGTGAAGAGCAGCCCCCCGCCGGTGGCCAGCACCCCGGCCGAGCTGGGGAAGTCGTGCATCGGGATCTCCCACTTCTTCTCGCCGGTCAGGGGATCGATGGCGACGATGTGCCCGAGCAGGTCGCCCGGCTCGACCACCGGGAAGCGGTTGGTCACCCCGGTGGAGCTGGCCCCGAGCACGAACTCCTGCGGCTCGGGGAGGAGCCGCTGGATGCGCGGCACGTGCCACGTCGTCGAGTAGATGAGGCCGGTGTCGGGGTTGAAGGCGATGGGGACCGCGTTGGTGCCGCGAGACGGCCAGATGTAGACCTCCTCGCCGGCGAGGAAGTCGCGGTAGAGGTCGGTCAGCACCGGCCGGCCCGTCTCGAGGTCGATGTGGGTGGCCCAGTTGACGAAGACGTAGGGGTGGGCGGCGATGAGCGAGCAGTCGGTGCGGTCGACGGTGTAGAGGAAGCCGTTCTTGTTGGCCTGGATCATCACCTTGCGCATCTCGCCGTCCACCTCGAGCTCGGCCAGCACCTGCTCGTCGATGCCGTCCACGTCGTACACGTCGTTGGGGGTGTACTGGTAGTAGCAGTGGATCTCGCCCGTCCTCGGGCGGATGGCGAGGACCGTCGACGCGTAGAGGCTGTCGAGGCCGCCGCGGGTCGCGGGGTCGTAGGGCTCGGCATTGCCGGTCCCCCAGTAGACGAGGTCGAGCTCGGGGTCGTACGAGCCGGTGCGCCACGTCGGCGCCCCGCCGTACAGGTAGGCGTCGCTGTCGGCCGGCCACGTCTCGTGGCCGGGCTCGCCGGGGCCGGGGATGGTGTAGCGGCGCCAAAGCTTCTCGCCGGTGGCGGGGTCCCAGCCGTCGAGGAAGCCGCGAGTGGTCGACTCGCCGCCGGCCATCCCCGAGATGAGGACCCCGTTGGCGATCATGGGGGCGCCCGTCGCGTAGTAGCCCTCGGCCGCGTCGGCGAACTTCTGGTTCCACAGCTCCTCGCCGGTCTCCATGTCGAGAGCGAGGACGTGGTTGTCGACGGTGACCCGGAAGAGCCGGCCCTCGTAGATCACGGGGCCGCCCCGGTTGAAGCTGCTGCGCCGCCGCGACCCCTCCTCGAGGACCACCGGGGTGCGCCAGATTTGCCGCCCCGTCTCGAGGTCGATGGCGAAGGTCCAGCTTCCGTTGATGGCGTAGAGGACCCCGTCGTGGATGGCCGGCGCCGCGAGCTCGCCGGACTGGTTCATCAGGCTCGTGCTCCAGATGGGCACCAGCCGGTGGATGTTCGACTTGTCGATCTGGTCGAGGGGGCTGTAGCTCTTGCGGTCGTACCCCATGCTGTGAACGAGCACGTCCTCGGGGGTCCGCGCGTCGTTGATCAGGTCTTCCGCCGTCTGGGCGAGCCCCGGGCCCGCGCCCAGCCCGAGGAGGAGCGCGAGCAGTCCTGCCGTCTTCTTCATGATCGACCTCCCGTCGACCCGCGGCCGCCGGACGAGCGGCGCCCGCGGAGATCCCTGCGCGGGGGGCGGAGACGCCGCCCTTTGCGTGTCGGCCATCATACGGGGTCGCGCCGGGACGATCCAGCGGCGGTCGCCGGAACGGTTTCCGCACCTTGATGACCGCTTCGCTTGCGGGTTAGCATGCGGGGAGAACTCGGAGAACCGAAGGGAGGCGGTCGTGCCGACGAGCCCATCTGCCAGTGGTCCTCGCAGGAGGGTGCCGATGCGCAACGCGTCCGCCATGCACGGGATCACGAGAATCCTCCTCGTCACCGCCGTTGCGTGGGCGTGCGGCGCGCCGGCCTCGGCGCAGCCTTTCCGCCTCAGCCAGAACGACTTTCCCCACACCCGGTTCCCCGACGGCCGATTCGGGGAGCCGCACCTCTCCGTCTACGACGACGGGGTCGTGCTGGCCAGCGCCGCGTACCGCTACTCGCAACGCCACCACGATTCGCCGTGGCTGGTGATCACCCTCGATCTCGCCGCGACGGAGACGCTCAGCATCCGGCGCGAGGACATCGCGCTGGTCCGCCGGGACGGCGTCGTGGCGCGACCGGCGACGGAGAGCGACCGCCGCCGCGACCCCGAGGGCGTCCGGCGGCTCGTGGACGAGCGCGCCGACTGGCCCGACATGTTGAGCTTCGCCTTTCCCCGGAGCCGGATCGACAGGGGGTTCCACCGGTTCGATTTCGGGGTGGAGGAATCGGACAGGACGCCGGACCGGGTCCTCCGCGTCGAAGCGCGGGGCGGCGTCCGCGGCGACGTGTTCTTCGTGTCCCCCGACGGGCGCTGGCCGTCCGGCGTGCACGCGCTGGTCGTCACCGTCGACGCCGACCGGATCGTCAGGCTGCCGGTCCTGCTGCAGTAGCCGCAACGGCGGCGCAGCCGGGGTGGACGGCGAGGCGGTCGCCGGCGTCGCGGCGGTGCGACCCGCCCCCGCCTCGTTGCCTCCCTCCACGATTGCGCGGCCCCCGCCGCCGGCCTCCCGCCCCGGGGCGCTCCCGCGCCGGTTGCGCTTTGCGACCGAACGATCTAGAGTCTCTGCGCCTTGGCGTCGCCATGCCGGGGCCCGGGAACCATGGACAACGGTCCGGCGCGCGCGCCCCATGGGCGCGGCGCCGGAGTCTCAGGAGGACACATGGACAGCAAGGCATCGGCCGTCTGGAAGGGCAACCTGAAGGGCGGCAGCGGCGCGATCTCGAGCGCGAGCGGCGAGTTGTCGGACACCGCGTACACGTTCGCCACCCGGTTCGAGGGCAGCGCCGGCACCAACCCGGAGGAGCTGATTGCGGCCGCGCACGCCGGCTGCTTCTCGATGGCCCTCTCGGCCCAGCTCGGCGAGGCGGGGCTGACCCCCGACCACGTCACCACCACCGCGACGGTGACCCTGGAGATGCTCGACAGCGGCCCGACGGTGACGAAGATTCACCTCGAGACGACCGCGCGCGTCCCCGGCGCGAGCCGGGAGGCGTTCGACACCGCCGCCAACAACGCGAAGGGCGGCTGCCCGATCTCCAAGCTGATGAACGCGGCCGTCTCGCTGAACGCCGTCCTCGAAGCCTAGCAGCAGCAGCGTGCTTCGCCCGGCTTCACGCCATCCCCCTGCACGCCGGCCCGGTCACTATACGTGCCGGGCCGGCGGCCCGCACCAGCTATGTGCGGGCCGCTCCCACAAAGACACCGACCGGAGGCCCCCGACCACCCTCAAACCGCTCCTTGCTTTTGGAGCAACTTCTCGTATTCCGCCTGAGAAAGAGAACAGTCCACCAGCATTTCGAAATCCACGCTGCTCAACCTGCATTGTCTCGCCATCCGACCGGCGATTTCGGAACCGATGTCTCGGTGGCTGCTTCCATGGGAAGTCTTGGTGCGCACCGGGGTCTTTTTTCCATCGAGCGTATAATAGATGAAGAAGCTGTGATCTCCTTCACGCTTCCGAAAACCCTTTCTTTGGAGCGCCCGCTCAACGACCGGGCGCCTGAGCACCATCACCCACCTCCCGGAATCGCACTCGCAAATGCTCCCGCAGCTTCAGTCCTTCCGGCGACAGACAGCTCGGATCCTCCCGGGCGTACTCGCTCCACAACATCTGGATTTCCGCACCAAGCGAGTCCTCCAGTCCAGAGCGGTCCTCCGCGAACAAACAGATGCCAAGATCACCCTGGAGATCATACAAACAACTTTCAAGGTCGAATCTCACGGTAAACCGAAGGGGCGGATCGATCCGATAACAGACATTCGCAATCCTGCATTCGTGGACTTCGATCGGGTCTTGATTCACCTGAACTACGTTCTGCACATCGACCAGCGAAACGGGAGCTCCTTGAGCGTCGTAAGTTACCGTGCCGAGCACCTGAATGAGACCTCGCGGGTGGTTGGCGAGGGCGAGCTCGAAGTCGTCACCGTAGGTTGCGTCCAGCACTCTGCCGTCCCGCCACCTGATCCGCAACCGGCGTTTGGCGAAGTTCATGCCAACCAGCACTCCGCCAATACGAGAGCAGAGGACACGACCGGCTCGCTCATGTCCGGGAGCGACATCGAGTTCCTCTATGGTCCACTGAGCCGTGGAGCCTTCCAGTATCCGCTGCCCCTCTCCATCCTCGATGGAGCAGACAAGGCCAAGTCCTTTGGATGGCTGAATGCCCCGGTATTCCTTGACCAACAGTGCCTGATATCTCTGGTCGGGAACGATCCGGCGAAACCACTCGGAATCTCCCCGGCCGACGGCTCGGGTGAGATCGAAGAACGTGCGGTTCACTTGACCAACGGACTTGCGATCGAACGAATTCATGTGCAACGAATCACCGATCTCGGCAGGCACCACGTAGCTGCCCGCGCGCGGGACTTTGCATGTCAACGAAAAGGCCCCCTCGAAATCACGCGACGCGCGGCCGCGCCGTCCGGGGTCGTCGCCACGATGGAGCTTCGCGAGAAGATGGATGATCCGCTGCAGATGATCGAGCGACTTGATCAACGCCCTGGCGGGAATGGAGTGACCGGATGTCGTCGCCCCCTCGAAATGCAGGCGAATCTCACGAGCGCCGTTCACCTCGGTTGTCATGACGTCCCGTCTGCCAATTGTCATCCCGGCGACCGCCGCCGGTAGCCAACGCACCGGCGCCGCGAAGCTGACCCCCAGCCTCTCCGATCACCTGTCGGGCCCGATGCCGGCCTCGACCTTCACCGTCCGGCCATGGCGACACGGATACCGGAACGGTTCCTCCACGCGTCGCCTGGCGGCGACGCCGCTTCGTGATCCAGAACGGCCCATCCGCACGCCCACACTACAGCGTAGAATATCGGTGCGCCATCGGTCCAGGAAAGCTGGATCGTCACGATGTCCACCCGGCAACGCGCGGGCCGCGCTCATTGCGTGACGCCCGTGACCGCCGTTCTGGTGCGCCGAGCGGAGTCCGGCTTCGTCAACGCCGTAGCGCCCGGCCATTTCACCTCGACAACGGATCCGTCAGGCCGGCCTCGGCGAAGCCGCGGGCGCGGAGCTGGCAACTGTCGCAGCGGCCGCAGGCGCGGCCGTCCGGCGCGGGGACGTAGCAACTGTGGGTGAGGCCGTAATCGAGCGCCAGCGACGCGCCACGGGCGATGATCTGCGCCTTGGTCCAGTCGATCAGGGGCGCGTGGACGCGGAAACGCGCGCCCTCGACGCCGGCTCTCGTGGCGAGCCGGGCCGTGCGCTCGAACGCCTCGAGGTACTCGGGGCGGCAGTCGGGGTAGCCGGAGTAGTCGAGGGCGTTGACCCCGATGAACAGGTCGGCGACCCCGAGCACCTCGGCCCAGCCGAGGGCGAGGGACAGCAGCACGGTGTTGCGCGCCGGCACGTAGGTCGAGGGGATGCCGGCGCGCTCGGGCGGCCGATCCTGCTCGACGGTCCCGTCGCCGGTCAGCGACGAGCCGCCGAACGCGGCGAGGTCGACCTCGATCTCCAGGTGGCGCGCGACGTCGAGGTCGCGCGCGACGCGGCGGGCCGCCTCGAGCTCGCAGGCGTGGACCTGGCCGTAGCGGACGGTGAGCGCGTACAGCGTGAATCCGTCGGCGCGGGCGATGGCGGCGGCGGTGTACGAGTCGAGGCCGCCGCTGAGCAGCACCACGGCCGAGGGTTGCGCTGAATCGGTCATGGCGTGAGCGGGTGTCCTACACCCCGCGCGTCTCCGCCCCCCACAAGTACTTGTGCAACTGCACCTGCAGGCGCACCGGCAGCCGGTCGGCGAGCACCCACTCGGCGAGGCGCTCGGGGGGCAGGACGCCGTGCACCGGCGAGAAGAGGACGGCGGGGGGGCGGGCGTCCAGGGCATGGCGTCGCACGACGTCGCGGGCGTACTCGTAGTCGGCGCGGTCGGCGATGACGAACTTGACCTGGTCGCGGCCGGCGAGCCGGGCGAGGTTGCCCCAGTCGTTGCGGTGCGACTCGCCGCTGCCGGGGCACTTGACGTCCATGATCTTGACGACGCCGGCCGGCACCCGCTCGAGGCTGACGTGCCCGCCGGTCTCGAGCAGCACCGTCGCCCCGCCCGCGAGCAGGCGGTCCATCAGGGGATGGACGTCGGGCTGCAGCAGGGGCTCGCCGCCGGTGATCTCGACGAGCCGGCAGCCGTAGCCCTCGACCTCGGCCACGACGTCGTCGACGGCCCGCTTGCGGCCCTCGTGGAAGGCGTAGGGCGTGTCGCACCAGACGCAGCGCAGGTCGCAGGCGGTCAGGCGCACGAAGACGCAGGGGCGGCCTGCGTAGTCGGACTCGCCCTGGATCGAGTAGAAGATCTCGTTGACGGTCAGCATGTTCCTGCCGGCCCCGGCCACGCCGGCAGGCCCGTATTCGAACGGCCCTGCCATATTCGACCGGCGAACGGCCGGCCCGGCGCCCGGACCGGTCGTGGGCCGGGCTCGCTCATCGCCCGCCCAAACGCCGGGAAGCCCGTATTCGAACGGCCCTGCCGCATTCGACCGACGAACGGTCGGGCCGGCGCTCCCGGGCCGGGCTCGCTTTTCCCTGCGCCCAGGCCGCTGCACGCCCTGATAGCGGCCGGCGCTCCCGGACCGGTCGTGGGCCGGGGTCGCGGGCGCATGCACCGCGGACCTGCCGGCCCCGGGCCGTTACGGGCTTGCGACCGGGGTGACCGCCGGCCGGCCCTCCAGCACCTCGACGACGTTGCGCACCGCGAGCTGGGCCATGGCGGTGCGGGTCTCCCGGGTGGCGCTGCCGAGGTGGGGGGTCAGGCAGACGTTGTCGCGCCCCACCAGCCCCGGGTGCACGCGGGGCTCGCCCTCGAAGACGTCGAGGCCCGCCCCCGCGATGAGCCGCTCGTCGAGGGCCCACGCCAGGGCCTCGTCGTCGACGACGCCGCCCCGCGACGTGTTGACGAGCACGGCCGAGCGCTTCATGCGGACCAGCGTCCGGCGGTCGACGAGGTGCCTCGTCTCGGCCGTCAGCGGCACGTGCAGGGACACCACGTCGGACGTCAGCAGCAGCTCGTCGAGCGACAGCACCGGCACATCGGCGCCCTCCGCGGGCGTCGGCGCGCGGCCGGGGCGCGCCGCGAAGACCGACCGCATGCCGAACGCGGGGGCGACGGCCGCCACCGCGCGGCCGATGCGCCCCGCCCCCACGACGCCGAGCTGCTTGCCGCGCAGCTCGGAGCCGAGCAGGAACTCGAATGTCCAGCCCCGCCACCCGCCGCCGCGGATGGTGCGGTCGCCCTCGCCGAGGCGGCGGGTCACCGACAGGATCAGCGCCCACGTCAGCTCGGCCGTGGCCCCGGTGACGAGGTCCGGCGTGTTGGCGACCACGATGCCGCGGGCCGCGGCGGCCGCGACGTCGATGTTGTCGAATCCGACGGCGACAGTGGCCACCACCTTCAGCCGGTCGCCGGCAGCGAGGACGGCGTCGTCGATGCGATCGTCGAACATGCAGACGAGGCCGTGCTTGCCGGCGATGCGCTCGCGCAGCTCCTCGCCCGACAGCGGCTCGGTGGAGTCGTGGCGGTCGACCGCGAATGCCGCCTCGAGAGGAGCGAGCACCGACGAGGGCATGCGGCGCGTCACGAGGACGGCTGGCGTCGTCTGGTCCATCGGTCGTCGACAGCGCGGGGTCGTCGGGCGGCGGCGGAAATCCAGCCCGCCAATCGTCGCCTTCGGCTCCGCTTGGCGCCCAACCAACCCTGCCAGGAGTCTGCTCCGTTCTACGGCGCAGACTCCTCTAGGGCGCGGCGGGGTCGCGCGGGTCGATGATGCCGACGATGGCGGCGTCGACGGGAGCGCCGGGCCGGCCGAGCGCGGCCCCCGCGGCGCGCCCCTCCAGCACCAGCAGCACGATCTCGCCGGGGCCCGCGCCCACCGCGTCGATCGCCAGTTGGGTGTCCCCGGCGGGGACGCCGCCGGCGTCGAGCGGCTGCGCGAGCAGCAGCTTGGCGCCGGTCAGGGAGGGCTGCTTGCGGGTCGCGACGACGGACCCGACGACGCGCGCGAGCCGCACCATCTACTCCTGCCCGGAGGGTCCCGAAGCCGGCGCCTCGTTCGAGGAACCGCCCGCGCCAGAGCTCCAGTGATCGCAGATCCCGGTCACGCAGGCATCGGCGGGCACCCGTCGCGGCAGGAACGGCAGGGACGCCTCCCGGCCGCGCACGAAGAACACCTCCTCGGTCACCCCCGCGCCCACGGAGTCGACGGCCACCAGGGGCGGCCCCGCCGGCTCACGCGCCGGCGACAACGGCTGCAGCACCAGCAGCGTCGCCGCGGCCAGCCCGGAGTCCTTCCGGGTGGCGACGACGTTCCCGATGACCCGTGCGAGCTGCATGACGCTCCCAATCTCCGTCATCTGGCGTGCGTCAAATCGAGGTCGACGGTGTCGACGATGCCGACGATGGCGGCGTCGACGGGGCGGTCGGTCATTCCCTCCGCCATCCGGGCCGAGCTGCCGCCGACGACGAGCACCCGCTCGCCGGCACCGGCGTCGACGGTGTCGACGGCCACGAGGGGGGCGCCGCGCGGCGACCCGTCCGGCTGCACCGGCTGCACGAGCAGCAGCTTGCTGCCGGCCAGGCGCTCGTCCTTGCGGGTCGCGACGACGGTCCCGACCACCTTGCCGAGAATCATGGCGACGGAGCGGCTGGTCTACGAGCCGGTGCTCTTGCCGATGGGCAGGGCGTCCTCGAGGTTGGCGTGAGGCCGCGGGATGACGTGCACGGAGACGAGCTCGCCGACGCGGCGGGCCGCCGCCGCCCCCGCGTCGGTCGCCGCCTTCACCGCCGCCACGTCGCCGCGGACGATGGCGGTCACGAAGCCGGCACCGATCTTCTCCCAGCCGACGAGGGTGACGTTGGCGGCCTTCACCATGGCGTCCGACGCTTCGATCATCGCGACGAGCCCCTTCGTCTCCACCATGCCGAGCGCCTCACCCATCACCACGCCTCCCGCGCATCCGGGAGCCCTTGGCGAAAGCCCCCGCCGTCGAACCGTGCCGAGCGGAGTTTCACCATGGGCTCCCAGCCCGCCCATCGTCGCCTTCGGCTCCGCTGGGCGCCCAACCAACCCTGCCAGGAGTCCGCGCCGTTCTACGGCGCTGACTCCTGGCGCAACTGCGTGACGGCGTCCGCAATCAGCGCCGTCAGCTCGCGGTATGTTAGTCGAACTTCGTCGTCGTCACCAGGAACGCCGCCCGCCCGCGGCCCGTCGGCGGACGAAGGCGGGACGTCCGGGGACGCGGGGGCCGGGGCGGCGGGGTCGACGAGCCTCCGGCCGGGGCTCGAGGGCGCCTCCAGCACCTGACAGTCCTCGTCGGCGCCGCCGTCCGGGGGGCAGAGGGGGGCTGGGGCGGCGATGCCGTAGCGATCCCGCAGCCCCTGCAGGCGGTCCACCTCTTCCCGCGACAGCAGGTGCTCGCGCCCGAGCTGCCGCGCCACGAGGCTGATGCGCGCGAAGTGCTCCACCGTCTCCATCTTGTAGTACGCCGCGAACAGCTCGTCGGCGACGGTCAGCGCCCCGTGGTTGGCCAGCAGCAGCCCGTCGTGGGCCCGGATGTGCCGCCGCACCGCGTCGGCGAGCTCGCTCGTCGACGGCGTGCCGTAGTCGGCGATGGGAATGCTGCCGAGGGTGCAGACGACCTCGGCGAGGACCGCGCGGTCGAGGGCGATGCCGGCGACCGCGAAGCCGGTGGCGGTGGGGGGATGCGCGTGGACCACGGCCCGGACCTCGGGCCGGTGCTCGTAGACGGCGAGGTGCATCAGCAGCTCGGACGAGGGCTCGCGATCGCCGGCCAGCTTGCGGCCCGACAGGTCCGTCGTCACCATCATGTCCGGGGTCATGAACCCCTTGGACACGCCGGTGGGCGTGGTCACCAGCCGGTCGTCGCCGATCCGGACGCTGACGTTGCCGTCGTTCGAGGCCACGAAGCCGCGGTCGTGCAGCCGGCGGCCGACCTCGACGATGTCCGCCCGCAGCCGCTCGTCGTTGCCCATCGCGTCCCCGCGCCGCGGCCCCCCGCGTCAGGCGCGGGCGGCGGAGCCGCGCCGGGCCTGCCGGTACGCGGCGCGGCAGTCCTCCGAGCAGAAGTAGTGGACCTCGCCGCCGCCGCGCGCGCTGACGGCCCGGGTCCGGTCGACGTAGGTGCCGCAGACGGGATCGCGCGCCAGCATCACGCCCTGCTTCGGCGCCACCCGGGGGCGCTCGGCCGCGCCCTCCAGCAGCCCGCTGAAGAACTTCCAGGCCATGCGCACCAGGACCGCCGCGACGAGGAACCGAATGAGCCAGCCAAGCGCCATGTCGTCACCCAGCCAGTAGTAATCCGCCGACGCATGACCCTGCGGCGGCACCACCTGCGGCGGCGCGGAAAGCTCCGGGCGACGCGAGACTCCTGCGGCTCCGCTTCGCGCCGGGGCGACCCTCCGGCCCGCCACCGTTTCGCGGCGCGGACTGTCCGGGCCGCGAGGGGATCACGGGTGCCCGGCGGCGCGCAGGCGCTCGATGGCGTCGGCCGCCGCGAACGCTTCGAGGGTGTCGGGGGCGATGCGCTGCAGCTCTTCCCACACCTCGATCGCCCCCGCGAGGTCCTGCTTGCCGAAGGCCCGCACGATGCCGATGTTCAGCAGCGTCCCGGCATGGGCGGCGTCGATCTCGAGCGAGCGATCGAACTGGGCGAGGGCGCGATCGACCGACCCCTGGTAGAAGTACGCCACGCCGAGATCGGTGCTCACCTCGACGAGGTCCGGGCTGAGGGCCAAGGCCGCCTCGAACCACGGGGCCGCGTCCTCGAAGCGCCGCGCCTCGTGGTAGAGGTTGCCGAGGTCGACGCGGCTCTGCACGTCGTCGGGCGCCTCGTCGGCGGCGGCGCGCAGGGCGGCGGCGCGGTCCTCGTCTATCGGCAGCGGCTCCGGCACGTCCGGCTCCGGCGGGGCCTCCGCCGGGGCCGGGGCGGGCGCGGCCCGCGCCTCC
>JAJEFC010000055.1 GCA_022820675.1 Vicinamibacteria bacterium
CCGCGGGCACGCCGCGACGTGCCGGGCCACCGCCGCACGCCGGCGGGTGGACAGCGCCCCGTCCTCGTCCAGGAGCAGCAGCTCGCCGTCGGGGACGTGTCTCTTGGTGCGCCACATGGTGCTTACCTCTCGTCGACCCGCCGCAGCCGCGCGAGCGCCCGGGCCATGGTGTTGGCCACCGTGCCGAGCGACAGCCCGAGCACGCGGGCGATCTCGCGGTACCGCAGCCCTTCCGCGCGAAGCTGGAGACAGCGCCGCTCGCGGGCCGGCAGCGCGTTCACCGCCGCGGCCAGCCGCACCCGTCGCTGGCGGCTCGCATAGCGGTCCTCGGGGCTGGGCGCCGCGTCCACGGCCCGACCCGACACGAGGTCGTCGCCGACCCGGCGCCGCCGCGCCTCCCGCTTCAGGTGCCGGAGGGCCAGGTTGTGACCCACGCGGAAGATCCAGCCACGGAGATTGGTGCGGGGCCGGCCGCGGGCCACGTGGTGGAACAGGGCCAGGAACACGTCCTGCACCACGTCCTCGGCGTCCCGGTCGGGGATGCCGAGGGCCCGCACGTAGCGGTGCACCCCGTCGCGGTGCATGTCGAAAAGCCGCAGCACCGCCTCGGCCGCCTCGGTCGCGGCAACCGGAGCGGCGGCCTCGTCGAGCCCGATGGCCAAGTCCAGGGCCGGATCGTGGATGGAAGGCGCCATTTCGTTTCGGGACAGTCTATACCCGCGCTCGGCCTCCTCCGACGCATGTCGAGATTCCCCTGAACGGATTGGGGCGGCGGGGAATGTACCTGTTATGGCACAAGCGCGCGCTCTCCAGCCCATCGTCGTCGCCCCTCCACACCACGGCCGACACGCGGCCCTCGTCGGCGCGCTTCTCCTCGGCCTGGCCGGTCCGCCGGTCGCCATCGCCCAGACCGCTCAGCTCACCGGACAGGTCACCGACGCGCAGGACGCGGTCCTGCAGGGGGTGACGGTCACCGCCGCGGCGCCGGGGCTGGCGTCGCCGGCCACCGTCGCCACCGACGACGCCGGCGAGTACGCCCTGGAGCTGGCGCCCGGCGCCTACGCCGTGACCTTCACGCTGGACGGGTTCGACCCGCAGCGGCGCGACGTGCGCCTGACGGCGGGAAGCCCGCTGGCCGTGGACGTGACGCTGACCATCGGCGCCATCGCGGAGCGGGTCGACGTGGTGGGGGTCACCCCCCTTCCCGGCGCCGGCATCCCCCGCGAACGGGTGCCCGCGGCGATCTCGGTCATCGACGGGGACGACCTCGCGGCGCGCGGGGCGGCCTCGACGGCCGACGCCCTCAACGAGCGCCTCGGCTCGGTGACCCTGGAAGGCACGACCACCAACCTCTTCCAGCCGACCCTGCGCTTCCGCGGCTTCACCGCCTCGCCGCTCCTCGGCCTGCCCCAGGGCATCGCCGTCTACCAGAACGGCGTCCGCATCAACGAGCCGTTCGGCGACACCGTGCAGTTCGACCTGTTCCCGCAGTTCGCCATCGACCGCGTGCAGCTCAGCGCCGGCGCCGACCCCACCTACGGGCTGAACGCCCTCGGCGGCGCCCTCGCCCTCGATCTCAAGAACGGCTTCGACAACGCGGGGTTCCGCGGCGAGGTCTCCGGGGGCTCGTTCGGGCGCTACGCCGCCACCGCCGAGTACGGCGCCAACCGCGGGGCGTGGGCCTTCTACACGGGGGCGACGCACTTCTCGGAGACGGGGTGGCGCGTCGCCTCGCCGTCCGAGGTGACGCAGGCCTTCGCCGACGTCGCGTACCGCGACGAGGGGGTGGACGCCGGGCTCAGCTTCACCTGGGCCGACACCAGCCTGAACGGGAACGCCCCCGCCCCGGTGGAGCTGCTCGACGCGGACCGCTCGGCGGTGTTCACCTATCCGGACACGACCGAGAACCGGCTCGCGTTCGTGCAGGGCCGCGCCGACGTCGCGGCCTCCGACACCTGGTCGGTGCAGGTGACCGGCTACTACCGCGACCTCGACCGCCGCACCCTGAACGGCGACGAGGCGGAGTTCGGGGTGTGCGAGGGCGACGCGCTGCCGGCGGGGGCCCCGGGGCAGACGCTCTGCTTCGGCGCCGACGACGATGACGACGACAACGGGGACGCCGACGACAACGGGCACGATGACGACGACGGGGATGACGACGGCGACGACGACGACGGCGACGACGACGACGACCACGACCACGACGACGACCGCGACGGGGACGACGACGATGGCGACGACGACGAAGCGACGCCCCTCGTCGACGTGGTGTCGGGCCGCTTCATCACCCTGCTGGACGCGGCCGGCAACGGCGCCTACAACCACACGAGGACGCTCGCGACGGGCTACGGCGCCACCCTGCAGGCCACCGCGACGGCCGAGGTCGGCGGCCGCGACAACGTGTTCGTGATGGGCGCGTCGGCCGACCTCGCGGACGTCGACTTCACGACGAGCAGCGAGGTGGGCAGCCTGACCCCCGAGCGCGGCGTGGCCGGGTCGGGGCTGCTGGCCAGCCTCTACGGCCTCGGCGGCGACGACCTGTTCAACACCGCCATCGACACCGGCAACCGGGCGGTGGGGCTGTACCTCAGCAACACCCTGTCGGCGACGGACCGCGTCCACCTGACCGTGTCGGGACGCTACAACCGGGCCAACATCGACATCATGGACCGGCTCGGGACGTCGCTCGACGGCGCGCACGCGTTCGCGCGCTTCAACCCGGCGGTGGGCGCGGTCTTCCAGGCCGGCGGCGAGGTATCCGTCTTCGCCCGGTACGCCGAGTCGAACCGCGCCCCGACCGCGGCCGAGCTGAGCTGCGCCGACCCCGCCGAGCCGTGCCGGGTGCCGAACGCGTTCGTCTCCGACCCGCCCCTCGAGCAGGCGGTGGCGCGCTCGGTGGAGGGCGGGCTCCGCGGCCGGTGGGCCGAGGGCGACTGGTCAGTCACGGCGTACCGGACCGGCATCGACGACGACATCCTGTTCATCGCCTCGCCCGAGCTCATCGGGACCGGCTACTTCCAGAACGCCGGCGACACCCGCCGCGTCGGGCTCGACCTGGAGATCAGCGGCAGCCACGCGCGGACGGGCTGGTACGTCGGCTACGGACTGCTCGACGCCACGTTCCAGTCACCCCTCGAGCTGCCGGGCGACGACGAGGTCAACGACGCCGCCTCGGAGGCGGGGGCCATCGCCGTCGAGCCGGGCGACCGGCTCCCCGGCCTCCCGCGCCACAGCCTCAAGGCGGGCATCCGGCAGGCGCTGACCGACGCGTGGGACGCCGCCATCGAGACGGTGGTCGCGTCGGACCGGGTCTTCGTGGGCGACGAGGGCAACGACCAGGTGCGGCTGGACGGTTACGGGGTGGTGAACCTGCGCTCGACGTACCGGCTCGACCAGGGCGTCGAGCTGTTCGTGCGGGTCGAGAACCTCCTCGACGCGCGCTACGCGACGGCGGGCGTGCTCGCCGAGCTGGAGGTCTTCCTGCACGAGGTGCCGGACGCCAGCGATCCGCGGTTCATCGGACCGGGGCAGCCGCGCAGCGCCTTCGCCGGCGTCCGCGTGCAGTTCTGAAGCAGTGTCCAGTCCGGCTACCGGTTCTCCGGCGGGCGGCGGGCGGCGAGTTGCGCGAGGGTGTCGAGGCCGAGGTTGCCGCCGCTCAGCACGACGACGGTGGCGCCCCCGGCCGGAGGTGGATCCGACCGGTCCGGGACCGACCCGCTCAGGAGAGCGGCCAGGGTCGCGGCGCCGCTGGTCTCCACGACGAGCTTGGCCTGACGGAACAGCCAGAGGACGGCGTCGGCGATCGGATCGTCGTCGACGGTGACGACCTCGTCGACGAAGCGCCGGACGTGGTGGAAGGTCAGGTCCCCGGGCCGCACCGGCAGGAGCCCGTCCGCGAGGCTCGCCACCCGATCGAGGGCGACGGGCCGGCCGGCCGCGAGCGACGCGGTCATCTTGGCCGCGCCGCTGGGCTCGACCCCGACGAGCCGCACCTCGGGACGCTGCTGCTTGACGGCGGCGGCGACGCCGGCCACGAGCCCGCCGCCCCCCACCGGCACGAGAACGCGCGCGACGTCGGGGAAGTCCTCGAGGATCTCGAGCCCCACCGTGCCCTGACCGGCGATGATCCAGGGATGGTCGAACGGCGGCACCATCTGCAGTCGTCGATCCTGCGCCACCGCCTCGGCCCGGCGCTTCCGCTCGACCGAGGTCGTCCCCTCGAAGAGAATCTCGGCCCCGAGGGCCCGCGCCCCCTCGACCTTGACGGCGGGGGCCGTCGTCGGCATGACGACCACCGCGGGCACGCCGACCCGGCGGGCGGCCAGGGCCACCGCCTGCGCATGGTTGCCCGACGAGTAGGTGATGACCCCGTGACGGCGCGCGTCGGGGTCGAGCTGCGCGATGAAGTTGGTGGCGCCGCGAATCTTGAAGGCCCCGGCCGCCTGCAGGTTCTCGCACTTGGCGTAGACCGGCGCTCCGTCCTCGAGCGGCAGCCGCAGCAGCGGCGTTCGGCGGACGCCGCGGGCGATGCGCCGGGCGGCCTCTTCGATGGCGCGCAGGGGAACGTCGCTGGGCATCGAGGGAGTATAAACGGCGCGCCGCATCGGGCCGACGGACGTGGCCGGCGGCGAGCCCGTGCCGGCAATCACGGGCCACGCCGGGATCGGGAACATCAGCGAATACGGCTCCCCGTCGTTGCGCCGCGCGGCCTCCTCGATGGCGCGCAGGAGAACGTCGCTGGGCATCGGGAGACTACGACGGCGCGCCGCATCGGGGCCGACGGACGTGGCCGGCGGCGGCCGGCGCCGGAAACCACGGGTGGCGCCGAGACCGGGAACGCCAGCGCGAAATATCACCCCCTTCGTTGGGCGGGGTGCCGGAAACCACGCGCCGCACCGGGGACCGGGAACGGCCCGAGCGGACTGAAGGCCCCGCCGCGGCCGGCCTCGGTCGGCGGCCAGGAGGCCCTCGCCGCGAGGCGCGAGGCGCGAGGCGGGGCAATCGGGCCGCCAGCCCCCGGTATACTGGGCAGAGGATGTCGAGCGCCCACGTGCGGACCGCGTTGCGGGTCGCGTTCCTGCTCGCGACGACCGCCTCCGGCGTGGCCGCGCAGGACGACGAGCCGATAGGCCGCTACATCATCGACCTTCGGGGCTCCTCGGTCGGCCTGGGGCGGAACGAGGAGCTGGCCCGGGTGCGGCGGCTGCGGCCGGATCAGCTTCCCGCCCGCGGCATCGCGGTCGACCTCGGCGGGCACCTCTACTTCCTTCGCCTGGGCCCGGTCACGTTCGGCATCGGCGCGTCCATCCTGTCCACCTCGGCGCAACAGCCGGTGGTCGAGCCGATGTCCGAGGAGCAGCCCCCCGGCCGCTTCAACCCGTTCATACCGCAGCAACCCACGACGGACGACGAAGAGGAGATGGAGCCGCTCATCGAGGGCATCCCCGTCACCTCGCGGTTCACCGCGATCTCGCCGCAGATCACGTTCAACTTCGGGCACCGGAACGGCTGGAGCTACGTGGGCGGCGGGCTCGGCACCTCGCGGCTGAACGTGTACCCGCAACAGCCGGCGACCCCGGTGCAGCGGGGCGCCCGCACCCTCAACTACGGCGGCGGGGCCCGGTGGTTCCTCACCCCGAACGTGGCGCTGTCGCTGGATCTGCGGTTCTTCGCCATCAGCCCCATCGAGCAGCTCGGGGAGCAGCCCGGCTCGCCGCG
Organism: Vicinamibacteria bacterium; assembly: GCA_022820675.1. Taxonomy (GTDB): domain Bacteria; phylum Acidobacteriota; class Vicinamibacteria; order Vicinamibacterales; family UBA8438; genus JAJEEA01. Next base: position 5,719 of record JAJEFC010000055.1, read on the forward strand.
CCAGACCCTGATGGCGGCCAACATCGGCGTCTCCGTCCGCTGACGGCCCGGCGGTGCCGGCCGGCGTCGACCGTGGGGCGGCCGGCGTCGACCATGGGGCGGCCGGCGTCGACCGCGGGGCGGCCGGCGTCGACCATGGGGCAGCCGGCGTCGACCATGGGGGGGCCGGCGTCGACCATAATGCGCGCATGAGACGGGACACCCTGCTCGACTACTTCGACGAACGCCTGCGCGGGGACACCGAGTTCCTCGTCCACGACGACGGCTACAGGGTGCGGCGGCACAGCTACGACGAGGTGCGGCGGGCGGCGACGGCCTTCGCGGCGCGTCTCGCGGGGGCCGGCATCGGAGGCGGCGACGCGGTGCTGTTCTGGGGCGAGAACCGCCCCGAGTGGATCGTCGCCTTCTGGGGCTGCCTGCTGCGGGGCGCGGTGGTGGTTCCCATCGACTACCGGGCCTCGCCCGACTTCCTCGGGAGCATCGCCCGGCGGGTCGACGCCCGGCTCCTGCTCGTCGGCGACGACGTGGCCCCGGCGCAACTCGACGGGGTCGAGACCTGGCGGTTCGCGGAGCTGCGCGCGCCCGCGGCGGGCGCCGGCGCGCCACCCCACGCTCCCCACGCCCCCGCCCCCGGCGACACCGCCGAGATCGTGTTCACGTCCGGGGCGACGTCCGAGCCCAAGGGCGTCGTCATCACCCACCGGAACGTGCTCGCCAACATCGTCCCGGTCGAGCGCGAGGTGCTCAAGTACCGGCGCTACGCGCGTCCCTTCCGGCCCCTGCGCTTCCTCGACCTCCTGCCCCTGAGCCACATGTTCGGGCAGGCCCTGGCCACGTTCATCCCCCCGATGCTGCCCGGCACGTGCGTGTTCATGAAGGGCTACGCCCCACAGGCCATCGTGCGGCAGATTCGCACGCGCCGCATCTCGGTCCTCGTCTGCGTGCCGAAGATCCTCGACGTGCTGAGGGACCACGTGAGGCAGGTCGCCCCGGAGACGGCGGAGCCGCCCGCCGAGGGGCTGGGGGTGGCCCACCGCTGGTGGCGCTACCGCCGGGTGCACCGGCTGTTCGGGCTCAAGTTCTGGTGCTTCATCGTCGGCGCCGCGCCCCTCGACCCCGACCTCGAGGCGTTCTGGCAGCGGCTCGGCTTCCTAGTCGTGCAGGGCTACGGCCTGACCGAGACCGCGCCCATCGTCACCCTGAACCACCCGTTCCGCACCCGGCGCGGCTCGGTCGGGAAGCCCATCGCGGGGATGCAGGTGCGGATTGCCGACGACGGCGAGATCCTCGTGAAGGGCGACAACGTCACCACCGGCTACTTCGGAGGCACGGCCGGGGACGACGCGGTGTTCGAGGACGGCTGGTTCCACACCGGCGACCTCGGCGCCCTCGACGACACCGGGCGCCTGCAGGTGCACGGCCGGAAGAAGGAGATGATCGTCACCGCCGAGGGGCTCAACGTCTTCCCCGAGGACGTCGAGCGGGTCGTCGACGCGGTGCCCGGGGTCGAGGAGTCGGCCGTCGTCGGCCTGACCCGCGACGGCAGCGAGCGGGTGTACGCGGTGGCGGTGCTCGCCCCCGGGACGTCGCCCGGCGAGGTCGCGCGCGCCGCCAACCGCCGGCTCGCCGACCACCAGAAGGTGCGCGACGTGCTGGTGTGGCCCGGCGGCCGGCTCCCCCGCACCGAGGGCACGCGGAAGCTCATGCGGCGCGCCGTGAAGACGTGGGCGGAGGAGGGCGGCGCGCCGGCCCGCGCCGCCGCGGCCGGGGGGGAGCGGTCGGTGTCGTCGATCCTCGCGCGCATCTCGGGCGGCGACGTGGACGCGGGAACCCGCCTCGACGAGCTGGGCCTCAGCTCGCTCGAGCGGGTCGAGCTGCTGATGACGCTGGAGAGCGAGCTCGACGTCGCGGTCGACGAGCGGGGGGTGGCCGGCGCGGCGACGGTCGCGGACCTCGAGAGGCTCGTCACCTCGTCAGGCGGCGGCTCGTCCCGCCCCGCCCCGCCGCCGTTCCCGGCCCCGCGCTGGAACCAGGCGTGGCCGGTCCGGACTCTGCGGCGGGCCGCGCTCGCGGTGTGGCTGCTGCCCATGACCCGGCTCTTCGCCTGGATCCGGGTCGAGGGGCTCGAGCACGTGCGGGGCCTCGACGGACCGGTGGTCTTCGCGGCCAACCACCAGAGCTTCATCGACCCCTCGGTGATCCTGGCCGCGCTGCCGGGAAAGCAGCGCTACCGGGTGGTGACGGCGATGTCCAAGGAGTTCTTCGCCGGCCACTTCGACCCCGAGCGCCACACGCGGCTCCAGCGGTTCACGAGCAGCCTCAACTACTACCTGGCCACCGGCTTCTTCAACGCGTTCCCGCTGCCCCAGCGCGAGGCGGGGGCGCGCGACGCCCTGCGCTACGCGGGCGAGCTCGTCAGCGCGGGCAACTCGCTGATCATCTTCCCCGAGGGGCTGCGGGTGACCGGCGACGCCCTCGCGCGCTTCCAGCCCGGCGCGACGATGCTCGCGTCCCGCCTCGACGTGCCCGTCGTCCCGGTGCGGCTGCGCGGGGTCGACCGCGTGATGGGACGCGGGCTCCGCATGGCGCGCCCGGGCCGGGTCGGGGTGCGCTTCGGCCCCCCGCGGCGCCTGGCCGGCTCGGACTACGTCGCGATGGCCGCCGACCTCGAGGCGGCGGTGAAGGCCCTCTGACGGGCGCATGACATCATCGTGAGGACCGGGCGCGAGTCGGCGTCTTCGTCGTGAAGAGATGGCGTCGAAGCGCTCACCCCTGCAGCCCGTGGTGAAAGCCCCGCGTTGCACCGCGCCCGAAGGGCGCCGGCGAACGGCCGAGGCGCCCGCCTGACAAGGCGTGAGGAGGGCGCCTGTCGGGTGTACGCAAACCGACGAACCACGCAGCCGGCAGTCTGCCCCGGTCACGGCGCAGACTGCCGGTAGGCGTGGCTGGGCGGCAATCGGAGCCGAAGGCGACGCTTGCCGGGCGCAGGCGGGATGCATCGCCGCGCGAATGTAGCGGGGGACTTCGCCGCGGGCTGCCAGGCCGATGAACGCCGGATCGGGCGCCCGGCACGGCGGCGCCTCACGCTCCGGTCGTGCACCCGCGGTGACGGTCGCCTTTGCATTGCGCGGGGCCGATGTGCGAGACTTGGAGGTTATAGGCGAAGCGTCCCGGTCACCCCGGGCCGCCCGCCCCCGCCCCCGGTCGATGACCGGAGGCGGGAGACGTACCGTCCTCGGCATTCGGTGCAGCAGGCTGCGCGACCGGCGGTTGCGCATGGAGCTTCGCCGCGCGAGGCTCCTGCGGGGCAGGCCCCGAGCGTCTGCCAGCAGGGCGGTGGCAAGGAGGCGCGTGGCAAAGGACGACCTCATCGACGTACAGGGCACGGTCATGGCGGTGCACAGCGGCGGGCTCTACCGCGTGCAGTGCGACGCCGGTCATGAAGTTCTGGCTCAACTGAGCGGCCGCATGCGGCGGTTCCGCATCAAGGTCGTACCGGGCGATCGGGTGACCGTCGGCGTCTCTCCCTACGATCCGGTCCGGGGCATCATCACCTTCCGGGCTCGCTGAACATCTTGGATTCAACAACGAAACGCAGACGACCGCGGCGCGGGCGCCGCCCCCCCGGTCGTCCGACACGACGCTCCGCCCCGTCTGCGAAGGACTTCGCGGCCCCGTCGGCCGAGTTGACCCTGCCGGCGGCGGTAGTCGACGCGGAGCCGATGGGCTTCGACGAGCTCGACCTCGACCCGGCCCTCGCGGAGGGCGTACGGGACCGCGGCTTCGCCAACACCACTCCGGTCCAGTCCGCCGTCTTTCCGATCGTGGCGAGCGGGCGCGACCTGATCGCGAGCGCGGAGACGGGAAGCGGCAAGACGGCGGCGTATCTGCTGCCGGTGCTCGACCGCCTGCTCAAGGAGCCGCGGAACGACGCCGCGGCAGGGACGGCGGGGACCCGCGTGCTCGTCCTGGGGCCGACCCGCGAGCTGGTGGTGCAGATAGAGGACGACCTGCAGGGGTTCGTCTATCACACCGGGCTCACGAGCGCGGCGGTCTTCGGAGGCACCCCGATGTCTCCGCAGTCCCAGGCCTTGGCCGCCGGCGTCGACATCGTCGTCGCGACCCCGGGACGCCTCATCGATCACCTCCGCGGCGGGATCCCCGGCTTCGAGCGCATCGACACCCTGATTCTCGACGAGGCCGACCGCATGCTCGACATGGGGTTCTGGCCCGACGTCCGCCGCATCGTCGCCGACCTGCCGCCGGGCCGCCGGTCGGGGGGGTCGGGGCGCCAGACCCTGCTGTTCTCGGCGACCATACCCGACTGGGTCCTGCACCCGCTCAAGGAGCTGGCCCACGACCCCGCCTACGTCCAGATCGGCCAGCGGGGCAAGCCGGCCGAGGGCATCTCGCACGCCGTCGAACGGATGCCGGCGGCCCGGAAGACCGCCTGGCTCACGTCGTTCCTGGGCCGATCCTCGGGGTCCGTCCTCGTCTTCGTCAACACCAAGCGCGGGACGGAGCGGCTGGCGCGGGCGCTGTCGGGCGCCGGCATCAAGGCCACCGCCCTCCACGCGGACCGGTCGCAGGCGCTGCGACTCGCGGCGGTGGGCGGGTTCCGCAGCGGCCGCTTCCGCGTGCTCGTCGCCACCGACGTCGCGGCACGGGGGCTCGACATCGACGGCATCCAGACCGTCGTGAACTTCGAGGTGCCGCCCAACCGCGACACCTACGTCCACCGCGTGGGGCGGACGGCCCGGCTCGACGCCACCGGGAGCGCGCTGACCCTGGCCGCGCCGGCCGAGCTGCAGGCGGTCAGGGCGCTGCAGACCTCGATCGACCTGCAGTTGCGGGAGCCGGCGCATGCCGATTGAGAATGCGGGCGACCCGCCCGGGGCGCCGCGCCGGACCTGACCATGGAAGCTCCCTCCCCCACCCTTCCCGCCACCGAGCCCGAACCGACGCCGGCCGAGGCCCGCTTTCAGAGCTGCCGCTGGTCGGTCAGCGAGGGCGGGCCGGCGTACTGCTCGAACCCCGAGGTGCTGCCCTACGCGGGCAAGAGCGGCTTCAACGCCGAGTCGTGGTGCCCCGACTGCGCCCTCTACAAGGTGCGGCGGAAGGCCCCGAAACGACGGCAGCTCGACGACGACTACCCGTACTAGCGGGGTCCCGACCGGGAGACGGCGCCGCGGGCGGTCCGGCATTCCGGAAGGCGGGTCCTGGCGGCAGTCGCAACCGCGGGCGGTGCTCTCCGGGCCGGGCTGCGGCTCGATATGCACCGCAGCGCGGGCGATGCCGCGCCCGCCCGGCCACGGTGCGAGGCGGATTGCAGGGAGTCACAGCCGCGGCCGATGTTCTCGGGGCTGCGCAACGGCTCGACGTGCACCTTCGCGAGGGCGACGCCGTTGCTCGCCGGCCACGGTGCAAGGGTGGGTTGCGGAGAGGCGCAGCCGCGGCCGATGTTCTCCGGGCCGCGGCTACGGCTCGATGCGCACCTCCGCGAGGGGCGATGCCCGCGCTCGCCGGCCACGGCATGGAGGAGCCAGGCGCGGCCGTCCTCCTCGCTACGGGTCGACGTGCACCTCGGCGAGGGCGATGCCCCGCTCGCCGGCCACCGTGTAGAGGAGCCAGGTACGGCCGTCCTCCTCGTAGATCGCGGGGTCGCGCAACTGGTTTACGGGCACGTCGATGGCCCCGCCCCGCGACGGCTCCACGGGCAGCCCCGCCCCCTCCCAGTCCCGCTCCGGGCGCAGCACCTCCACCGGCGGGGTCTCGGTCCACGTCAGCCAGTCGCCGGCGAGGTCGATGCGCGACAGCAGGATGTGCTCGGGAGCGTCGCCCCGCTGCGTATAGAACACGAGCAGCGAGTCGCCCCGCTTCAGGAGGGCCGAGTGCCGCATGTTCGGGTTGAACAGCGTCGGCCCCTCCTCGAAGCCCGAGAGGCCGTCCCGGGACCGGTACACGACGCCGGGCATGGCCAGGGCGTACCAGAAACCGTCGTGCCGGAAGGCGCGGAAGTACGGCCGCCCCAGAATCTCGGGCCTCGCCTCGAAGTGCAGGCCGTCGCGGGACACCGCGGCCCGGGTCACCTGGCGGCCGGCGTCCCGCCCGTGGATGTACATCACGATCTCCTGCCGCTCGTCGACGACGTGCACGTCCGGCGAGGCGATGTGCACGTAGGCGCCGGGGGGCGCGCACGGCGGGCAGGTGGTCGGGAAGTGCGAGTCGGCGAGGTCGAGGACGCCCGGCTCGTGGGTCGTCCAGGGGCCCTCCAGGGCATCCGCCCAGGCGAGCCGGATGTAGGTGCCGCGGTGATCGGCGAAGTACAGGTAGTAGCGCCCCAGCGGGTCCTCCACCCAGTCGGGCACCCGGATGAGGGACGGGCCGGCGATGTTGCTGCCCATCGAGGCGTCCATGTCGGGCCGGATGATGGGGCCGTCCAGGAGCCGCTCGATGCGCACGGTCTGGGCGGCGCCCGGCCCCGCCGATCCGATCAGCACGAGCAGCGCGACCAGCACGAGCGGCAGGCGGGGCACGCTCCGCGAGATGCGGGTCGCGCCGGGGGCGATCTCGCGGCGGTGTCCGGGGAGAAGCGAGTGACGATGCATGATGCCTACTCCGTGAACTCCCGGGCCAGCTCGATCCACTCGCCGCGCGGGGCCAGCTCCCGGTAGGCCCGCCAATGCGGCCTGGCCTCGGCCGGGCGGCCGGTCTTCTCGAGGGTCACGGCGAGATAGAAGTGGGCGTCGGGGTAGTTGGGATCGATCTCGAGGGCGCGACGATAGTGCCGGACCGAGTCGCCGTGGCGGCCGAGATCGTGATGGATGTTCCCCAGGTTGAACTGCGCCTCGAAGCACTCGCGATCGAGGTGCATGGCCCGCTCGTAGAGGGCCTGGGCCTCCACCAGCTCGTCGCGGGCGTAGTGGACGTTGGCGAGGTTGATGAGGGCGGGAACCATGTTCGGGTCCAGCATCAGGGCCTTGCGATAGGCGATGCCGGCCATGAGCTGGTCGCGCTCGTTGCCCTCGTCGAGGGCCGCCCCCTCCTGGAAGCAGGAGATCGCCAGCGAGGCCTCGACCGACGACGGCGGCCCGCCCCCGGCGTCCCCCGGCGCCGCGCCGCCCATCGCGAGCTGGCGGCGGGCGGGCAGGGCCACGATCGTCGCCGGCTTCGGAGCCCGGCCGTCCTCGCCGAAGTCGAGGGTCAGTTGACCGTTGCGGGCCGCCTCGAGCTCCCGCAGCACCGCCCGGAACGGCGTGCCCCGCTCGAGACCGTCGCTGACGCCACGGACCGTCCGCAGGCCCTGGAATCCGTAGTAGCGATCGACGTCGGTGCGGGCGGCGGGGCGGACGAGCGACCGCTTCTCGAGGCAGCGGATGTGATTCTGCCGGATGCGCGGATAGCGGCGGCGGATGCGCCGCAGGCTGTAGTAGCGGCGGTCGAGGACCTCCGCCGTCGGCAGGCCGCCGAGCCGGCAGAAGTCATCCTCGGCGACGATCTGCACGCGGCCGGGGGTGGCCGCGTTGACCTCCTCGGCCTTCCGCAGCTTCGGGCTGCGTGCGTCCGATCGCGCGGCGGAGCCCCGCGGCGACGGCGAGCCCCCGCCCACCACCAGCATCGTCGTCCGGGCCGTCACCTCGTCGTCGGCGACCCCGCCCATCCGCTCCACGAGCTGCCGCGCGGCCCGGTGATGCACGGCGGCCAGTCTCCCCGCGAAGACCACGACCTGATCGCGAAACGGAGTATCGGCTGGTGAAGGCACTGTCAGCCTGCGGCGGAAGCCCCGCTGCATTCGAGCGGCGATGCATCCCGCCTGCGCCCGGCAAGCGTCGCCTTCGGCTCCGATGGCCGCCCAGCCACGCCTGCCGGGCGTCTGCGCCGTGACCGCCGCAGATGCCCGCTTGCGTCGTTCGTCGGTTTCATATGCCCCGATATGCGCCCTCCTCACGCCTTGTCAGGCGGGCGCCTCGGCCTCCGCTGGCGCGGCGTGCCACCGCAGGCTATGCCACCGCCCGCAAGATGAATGAGAATAGTCCCGAAGTCAAGCCGGCCGCGCCGCCCATCGGGGGGGACCGCGGCAACCGGCCGGCGCAACCGCGGGCGGAACCCACCGGGCGGCGCGACCGCCGCCGGAACCACGACCGGGACATGCGCCGCCGATGACGCCTCGGACCATTCTCGCGGGTGACGTCGGGGGCACCAAGACCTGGCTGGGGCTGTTCGACGCGGGCGCGCCGCGCCCCGAACCGATCTCAACGGCCCGCTACGCGACCCTCGATTTCGACGGGCTCGCGGGCGTCGTGGCCCGCTTCCTCGACGACGCGGGGGGCCGCGAGGCCCCGGAGGCAGCCTGCTTCGGGGTGGCGGGACCGGTGCGGGACGGCGTGTCGCAGCTCACCAACGTCCCGTGGACGGCCGATGCCCGCGAGATCCGCGAGCGCTTCGGGGTGACGTCGGTCCACCTCCTCAACGACCTCGAGGCGATGGGCTGGGCGGTGCCGCGGCTCGCCGCCCGCGAGTTGGCCGTCGTGCACGCGGGGGTCCCGGCCGCGGGCGGCAACGCGGCCCTCATCGCCCCCGGCACGGGGCTCGGCGAGGCCGGCCTGCACCGGGTCGGCGGCCGCCTCGTCCCCATGCCCTCGGAGGGGGGGCACGCCGACTTCGCGGCCCGCACGCCGCGCGAGCTCGAGCTCGCGGCGGCGTTCGCGGCCGAGCGGGGGCGCGTCTCGCTCGAGGACGTGGTCTCGGGGCCGGGGCTGGTCAACCTGCACGCGTTCACCCACCGGGGGGCCGCCTGCACCGGCGACCCGCTGCCCGACCGTCCGGGGGACCGGCCCGCCGCGGTCACCGCGGGCGCCCTCGCCGGGGCCTGCACGGCCTGCGAGGAGGCCCTGAGCCTGTTCGTCTACGCGCTCGGCGCGGCGGCCGGGAACCTCGCCCTCCGGACCGTGGCCACCGCCGGCGTCTACATCGGCGGCGGCATCGTCCCCAACCTGTTGCCCGCGGTGCGGACCGGCGGCTTCATCGACGCCTTCCTCGACAAGCACCCGATGCGCGGCCTTCTCGAACGGGTGCCGGTGCGGGTGATCCTGGAGGCGCACCCCGCCCTGCTCGGGGCCGCCGTCGCCGCCCGCGAGCTCTCGCAGCCCATGCCGGAACGCCGCGTGGCACCGCCTGCCTGACCGGGCGTGACGAGAGAGCATACTGGGCATATCGTGACCACGAAACCGCGTCGGCTCCGCGAAACGGACAGTCCGGCGGGATGCGCCGCCGGGCCGAGTGCAGCCGGGCTTCCGGCACGAGATGCTCCCAGCCCATCGTCGTCCTCGGCTCCGCCGGGCGTCCAACCGACCCTCCGGGAGCCCGCGCCGTTCTGCGGCGCAGGCTCCCGGCAGACGACCATGCCGAAACCGGGAAGGACGGTACCCACGTGCGCAGACTCCTCTTCGTCGCAGTCCTGACGCTCGCCCTGGCGCCGCCGGCGGCCGCCCAGGCGCCCGAGCCCATCGCCTACACGCTGCGGTTCCCGGCGCCGCACACCCACTACGTCACCGTCGACGCCCGGGTCCCGACCGGGGGACGGCCCGCAGTCGAGCTGATGATGGCGGTGTGGACGCCGGGGTCGTACCTGGTCCGCGAGTACGCCCGGCACGTCGAGGCCGTCACCGCCCGCACTCCGGGCGGCGACCCCCTGCCGGTGGAGAAGTCGCGCAAGAACCGCTGGCGGGCGGCTACCGGGGGCGCGGACGCCATCGTGGTGTCCTACCAGGTGTACGGACGCGAGATGTCGGTGCGCACGAACTGGATCGAGGCCGACTTCGCGATGCTGAACGGGGCGCCGACGTTCCTCACCCTGGCCGATGACGACGCCCGGCCGCACGACGTGTTCCTGGAGCTGCCGGCGGCGTGGGGAGACACCGCGACCGGGCTGCCGCCGCATCCCGGCGGCGCCCCCCACGCCTGGCGCGCCCGCGACTTCGACACCCTCGTCGACTCGCCCATCGTGGCCGGCAACCCGACCGTCCATCCCTTCACGGTGGCCGGGGTGCCCCACGAGCTCGTCAACGTCGGCGAGTCGGGGGTCTGGGACGGCCCGCGGTCGGCGGAGGACGCCGAGCGCATCACCCGCGAGCTGCACCGCATGTGGGGGCTGATGCCCTACGAGCGCTATACGTTCCTGAACATGATCACCGAGGCCGGCGGCGGCCTCGAGCACGGCAACTCGACGCTGCTCATGACCAGCCGCTGGGCCACGTCGTCGCGCCCCCGCTACCTGGGCTGGCTCGGCCTCGTCAGCCACGAGCTGTTCCACGCCTGGCACGGGAAGCGCCTGCGGCCCATCGAGCTCGGGCCGTTCGACTACGAGGCCGAGGTCCACACCGAGAGCCTGTGGGTCGTCGAGGGGCTGACCAGCTACTACGACGACCTCGCGGTGCACCGGGCGGGGCTCTCGACCGAGCAGGAGTACCTGGCCTCGCTGTCCGGCCAGATTCGCGGGCTGCAGACCACGCCGGGACGCGGGGTGCAGCCGGTCTCGCTGGCGTCCTGGGACGCGTGGATCAAGTTCTACCGCGCCGACGAGAACTCGCGGAACACCTCGGTCAGCTACTACACCAAGGGGGCGGTCGTCGGCTTCCTGCTCGACATGCGGATACGCGCCGCGACGAACGGAACGAAGACCCTCGACGACGTCCTGCGGCTTGCCTGGGCCCGCTACTCCGGGGTCCGCGGGTTCATGCCGAACGAGTTCAGGGCCACGGCCGAGGCGGTGGCCGGCGTGCCCCTGTCGGGCTGGTTCGCGCACGCCCTCGACACCACGGACGAGCTCGACTACGCGGAGGCCCTCGACTGGCTGGGGCTGACCTTCGGCGAGGAGCCGGCGGGGGACGAGGACGAGAAGGAGGACGGCTGGGTCGGCGTCGTCACGCGCAACGCCGGCGGCCGACTCGTCGTGGCCCAGGTGCCCCGGGACACGCCCGCCCACGCGGCCGGCTTCAACGTCGACGACGAGATTCTCGCCATCGGCGACCACCGGGTGCTGCCGTCCGAGTGGACCGCGCGGATCGCCCAGGCGGGAGCGGGCGCCCTTCTCGACGTGTTGGTGGCGAGGCGGGGCGCGCTACGCCGGATTCCCGTCGAGACGGCGGCGCCGCCGTCCCGCCGCTGGGAGCTCCGGCCGGTCGAGGAGCCGACCGACGCGCAGAAACGGAACCGCGAGGGGTGGCTGTCAGGCGGCCGGGCTGCAACCCGCGAGTGACCGCACCTCGGACCGGAACCGACGGGTCTCAATCTCCGGTTGGATTCCTGCCGATTCCGGGGTCCGTGTAGATGGTGGAGTCTCGTTCTTCGCGGTAGATTGTCCGCGTTTCGGACCCCGTTCTCGCCTGGTTCTTGGCGTGTTCTCGAAGCACGTCCGCCCCTGGTCGCCTGTTTGCGAAATGCGAGTTCAGCCCTCGTTCTTCGAACTCATCATCTGCGTTGTCCGGACTCATCGTATACGTTCGCGACACCCCGCCGGTCGTCCTGATTTCGATGGTGATCAAGTCCTGCGAGACCTGGATTGCCAGCGTGTCGTACAGCGCCGCGTGCAGTGCCGCCGCGGCGCGGGTTCCCAGGCTTCGGAATTCGTCCTCGGACCCTCGGGTGCCGGCGAGCTCGGTTCCTGCCTCGATCGCGAGCGTGGGGTTGGCGTGATGCCAACTCCACGCCAATCCCTCGGCCAACGGCCTGGGTATGGCGTTCGCCGCTGCTTCCAGCGCCTTCGGGTCGTGTGCGCCGGCTTCGAGCACGTCGTACACGTCCCGTACGAGGTTCAAGTCTCCGCGTTCGAGCTTTCCGCGGAGTATCTGTGCCGTAGAGAGCACCGCCACTTCTCGTCCCTCGACGATCTCGCGCTTCGTCGTGCTTCCGAGGAGCGGCGCTCTTGCCCATAGATCAATCTCGCCTCCGTCGGGGAAGGTGATCTTGAACTTGTTGAGCGTCCGGTGGTAGTTCGCTGTCGCGCCGATTCCCGAGATTCGCTCTCTGAAGCCGCCGGCGTCCGGATCGTCGCCTCGGTGGAGCGGTGTGCTCGCCGGCACGAGGATGTCGATGTCCGAGCTCTGCCGGTGGAGCCATCGCGCGGCGAGGATCGTGCCTCCACCAATCACGTATTCGGGCTCGTGCCCCTGGATCTGTTCGAGCGCGCTGGTGACGATGTCTCGCGATTTCAACCACAATCGGCGGGCGGGCTGGGGCAGCGTGAGGCCTTGGCTCGGGTTCACCGTGCTTCCGGTACTCGATTCGCCCATCGGTTCAACGTTCGCGAGTGTCGCGATCTCGTGATTCCGGCTCTGTGGAGTGCGAACACCAGCTCGCGAAGGGTATAGACGCGTTCGGCCCAGGCCTGGATGAGCTCCAGCCATTCGGTTTCCGTTACCCACGTCTTGAGAAGGCACTTCTCGCGGTCCGTGGGGGGGCCTTCGGCGTGTATCGCGGCGTAGAGCTCGCTCGGTTGCGGCCGGCGATGCCAACCCGCGCAACTGCCGGCCAGCCGCGTTCGCACCGTTCGGCTGTTCGCTCCGTTTGCCGTCGGGTCCGGGTTCTCGAGCAGCCGGCGGAGGTCCTCCTCCGTAGCCGTCTCGTTGTCGAACGACTCGGGAGGCAGCAGCACTTCGTGCTCCTTGTGCTCGGCTCGTCGCTCGTGCGGTCGCCAGGGTCCCGGCTCGGGCGTCGGTCTTGTCAGGCGGACCGGTTCGCCATTCGGGTCTGCGCCAGTGATCGTCGCGAGCATGTTCGCGTCGCTGATCGCTTGCGTGGTCATCGATCGTGACCGTACTCCATCCCGCCGTTCCGGTCCAGACCTGCGCGGATGTCGTCGGACTCGGACCCGCCGCCCTCGCTGAGCAGCACCGGGTGCGCCCCCGGAATTCACCTGTCGACAGACCCGCAGATACGCCGTCCACAATGCCACCAACACCTTCGGCCGGGAACCGACGCTGCGCTCGTCGCTCCTCGCTGGCCTCGAACTCCGCCTGGACGACATCTTCCTCGTCTTGAGGACGAGCGTCGCGGCGGTCATGGCGCGAAAGGGACAGCGCCTCGCAGGAGCGAGCCGAGAGCGTTTCGCCGAGGCCGGCCCTGCCCTGTTCAGGACCACCCGACCGCGTCAGCACACGGTGCCGAACGCGAACCCCGCCTCGCGCAGCGCCGGCACGAGGCCGGCGGTGGCGTCGACGGCGTAGCGGCGGTCGGGGCGCGGGTCCTCGTGGTGGCCGTCGTGCATGACGATGATGTCGCCGTCGGACACCCGGCCCGCGAAGCGCCGCACGAGCCGATCGGGGTCCCGGGTCCGGAACCAGTCCCAGTCCCAGAGGAACCAGCCCCAGCCGATCAGGGTGTGGTCTATCCGCCTCAGGCCCTCGTACATCCGCCCGCTGCGCCAGCCGCCGTGGGGCCGGAACGCCGGGCAGGGCCGGTGGCCGGTGAGCCGCTCGATGCGGTCGGCGGTCGCGATCAGGCTGCGGCCGAGCTCGTCCGGCGACAGCAGCATCAGCCGGCGGGTGTGCGAGTGCAGGGCCACCGCGTGCCCGTCGCGGAACATCCGCTCGACGATGGGCGCGGTCTCCGCCGTGAGGTGGCGGTCGAGCACGAAGAAGGTGGCGACCGCCCCCTCGCGAGCGAGGACGTCGAGCAGGTCGGGGGTCGCGGCGGGGTTCGGGCCGTCGTCGTAGGTGAGGTAGATTGTGGGGGTGCCGGCGGCCGGCATGCTCCAGCGGGAGGACGCCGGGGTCAGCGCGTCCAGGACGAAGGGAAAGGGTGCGATATGGGACAGCAGCAGCACGCCGGCCCCGGCGGCGACGAACAACAGGAACATCGGACGCAGACTCCTGCCCCTGGTCATGGGCGGCGCGCGCGGTACGGCGGGGCCGCCGCGGCGGCCCTGGGACTGGCCCTCCTCGCCTGCACGGCGCCCGCCGACACCGTGGTCGACGCCTCGTCAGCCGCCGCGGGCACGCCGGCCCAGGCCCCTTCCGACCGGGAGAGCGACCGCATGTCGATGGTCGAGCGACAGCTCATCGCCCGTGACATCACCGATCCGCGCGTCATCGAGGTCATGCGGCGCGTCCTGCGCCATCGCTTCGTACCCGAGGACATCCGCACGGCCGCCTACGACGATCGGCCGCTGCCCATCGGCTATAGGCAGACCATCTCGCAACCCTACGTCGTGGCCTACATGACCCAGGCCCTGCGGTTGGCGCCCGGCGCGCGGGTGCTCGAGATAGGCACCGGCTCGGGCTACCAGACCGCGGTGCTCGCGGAGCTGGCCGACACCGTGTACTCCATCGAGATCGTGCCTCCCCTCGCCGCCCGCGCCGCCGCCACCCTCGCCGAGCTGGGCTACGACAACGTGCGGCTCCGCGAGGGGGACGGCTACGCGGGGTGGCCGGAGGCGGCGCCGTTCGACGCCATCATGGTGACGGCCGCCCCCGACCACGTCCCCCAGCCCCTCGTCGACCAGCTCGCCGTCGGGGGGCGGATGATCATCCCGGTGGGAGACGACCGGCAGACCCTGACGGTGCTGACCCGCACCGACGACGGCGTCACCGAGGAGGCGGTGCTCCCGGTGCTCTTCGTGCCGATGACCGGCGAGGCCGAGCGGCGCTGACCGCCGAGGCGCGCCGCTGACCGCGGGGGCAGAACGCCATTGCCCGCGGAGGCGAAACGCCATTGCCCGCTACGGCGGAGCGCCGCCGACCGCCGGGGCGGAGCGCCGCCGGCCGCCGGGGCGGAGCGCCGTCAACCGCCGAGGCAAAGCGCCGTCGACCCGCCGGCGAGGGCCTCCGCCCGGTCCTGTCGGCTCCCGGCGCGTCGCGGGGATGCCGGGCAATGCCTCACGACACGCCGGCCGGGGCGGCGGCGCCG
>JAJEFC010000410.1 GCA_022820675.1 Vicinamibacteria bacterium
AAGGCGGCGTCGCCCGCCTCGTCGTTGAACAGCTCGCCGGCGCGCGCCTGCAGGGCCGCCACCTCCTCGTCGGTGAGCGTCTCGCGGTCGCCGAGCACCTCGGGCCGCTGCAGCGGCGTCACGTTGTTGTTGGCCCAGACCCCCTGCAGATCGGGGTGGCCGTCGGCGGTCCGGGCCGGCGCCCACTCCTGCCCCGCCGCCACCGACGCCGTCACGAGCACCGCCACGACGAGAACCAGCGCTTTCAGTCTCACGGCATCCTCCTCTTCCCGAATGCGGACGCGGCCCGACGCCCGTCCGCCATGTCTCTCGTGTCGGCCAGAATACCACCGGACGCCAGCCGGTTCACGCGTTTCCGGCCGGCCCACCCGCCGCCTATCGTCCCGTGTCGAGCCACTCCAGCATGCGCGGGGTGACGAACTCGGGCACCTGGTTGTGCGGGCCGTGCCCCACCCCCGGCAGGACGTGGATGGTCAGGTCGCCCTCCACCCGGCTCCAGAGGTCGTTCAGGGTCTCGTTCAGGAACGGCCCGCTGTCCTTGCCGTAGATGAACAGGGTCGGCGCCTGCACCGGCGGGAACGCGTCCATCGTGAACCCGAACCCCTCGGTCTCCGCCGTCACCGGCGAGTACGGCCAGTTCGCCTTGTAGAAGTTCACGATCGACTCCGCGTCGAGGCGCTCGTAGGCCTCGGCCCGCAGCCGGGCGAGCTCCGGCGTGTCGCCGGGCCGCGCCCCGCCGCTCCGAATCCTCGCCCCGAACTGCGCGCCCGCCTCGGGGTTCTCCTGCATGTTGCGCTGGAACGTGCTCGCGCGCTGCTGGTCGGGGTTGTCGATGAGCTCGCGGATGAGCCCCGCGGGATGGACCGACCCCAGCGAGATCAGGCCCTCGGTCCGCTCGGGACGGGTCATCGCGAAGTGCCAGGCGTGAAGGCCGCCGCTGTCCTGGCCGACCACGGTGGCGCGCTCCTCGCCGAAGTGGTCGATGATCGCCTCGATGTCGTCGGCGATGCGGGCCGACGCGTAGTGCTCGACCCCCTCCGGCTTGCCGCTCTCGTCGGTGCCCCGCGTCGACATCGACACCACCCGGTACCGGTCGGACAGCGCCACCAGTTGGTGCCGGAAATCGAACCACGGCCCGGTGATGCTGTGCACGAAGACCACGAGAGGACCTTCGCCCGCGGCGTGATAGACGATGTCGACCCCGTCCGAGTCGACCCCGCCCTTCTCGAAGGTGGCCGACCGTCCCATCCAGTCGGTGAGGGTCACCTGGGCGCCGGCCTCGACGGGGGCGAGACCGAGAAGACCGGCGAGCAACGATGCGCTGATGATTCGCAAACCGGAGACTCCGCTTCTCCGCCCGCATGGGCGGGTCCAGACCGTTCCGGGGAAATACTACGTCACATCCCGCCGCCACGGACGCCGCCGCCCGCCACGGACCCGCCGACGACTCCTAGCCGAGGAAGACCGCTCTCGGCCCGCCGCCCGCCGGATCGTGGTCACGAACCCGCCGGTGACCGCGAACTCCGGCTCCGGCAGGCCGGCTCCGACGCAGCGGCGGATCATGTCGAGGGTGCCCGTGCCCATGCGCTCGATGTACTCGCCCAGGTACAGCGACTCGGCCAGCAGCGGATTGCCGGGCACCGACCGGTGCGCCTCGCGCAGCCCTTCCAGGGTCAGCGGAGGCGGCAGCCGCCCGGGATTGCGGACCTCGAGCCGGTCGGAGAAGAGCATGACCTGCACGCTGCCGTTGTCCGTGTAGTCGCGATGGGCGACGGCGTTCACGATGGCCTCCGTCACCACCTCGGGCGGAACTTCGTAGGTCCTGCGCGCCCGCGTGCCCTCTGCCCGCGTGCCGATCGACCGGTTGATCTTGCTCAGCACGAAGTCGACCGCCTGGTCGACGAGCTCGAACGCGGCGCCCTTGTACACCTGATAGGACGGAATCGGCTTCGCGACCTCCGTCCCGTGGAAGTGCGCGCACCTGACCTCCGACGAGATCAGGAACCGCTGCGGCGTCTTCCCGAACAGCAGCACCGCGGCGTTCGTCAGGCGCCCGTCGTTCAGCAGGTTCAGATGCTCCAGCAGTTGCAGCGGAGGCGTCCCCTCCGGCAGCGGGAACTGACGGGCGTGGCGGGCGGAGCGGATGAACTGCGCCATCTTCTCCGTGTCGAGGTCGTCCGGCGCCGCCCCGGCGCAGGGCGCCGCGTCGAACGGCCCCCACCGGATCAGCTCCCTGCTCTCCAGATACTCCACCAGCGCCGCGTAGAGCCCCGCGACCAGCTCCGCCGTGGTCCCGAATCGCTTCCGGACCAGCCCGGCCTGCGCCCTGCCGATGAGCGCCTGCATCTTCGGGTGGCGGGGGCCGCCGCCCGCGTCCTTCACGAAGACGAGACGGTACAAGCCGACCCCGGTCGCGTGTTCGAACTCCCGCTCCGTCGGCGACACGCCCTCGCCGTCCTCGGTGCCGTAGTCGTGGCCGAACAGCCCGACGTACACGTCGCACCGCTCGACTTCGTCCAGGTAGAGCTGATCCGGAGGCCGATCCGACGCCGGGGCGTCCTCGAACAGGAACACGTCGAAGAACCGGCGCATCAGCACGTCGTCGCGAACGTAGTCGCGCAACGCCGCCCGCTCCGAGGCGAACTCGCCCTGCACGCTGCTGATGAAGATGCGGAGGGGAATCATGCCGTACGCCCTGTCACGGCGTCCCTTGCGCAACCCGTCGTCGAAGAGCGCAAGCCGCCACCGGCGAACCGGCAGCACCACACGCGCATGACGGCGAAGCGCGGCCACAACGTACCTCGTCGGGCTCTCCGATGAGGCCACCACGCAGGAGTCCGGGTCGCTCTACGGACCTACTCCTTCCCCGGCGCCGGCGGCCCCAGGCCCAGGTCGCGGCCCTTGTCGACGGCCGGCACCCCCTCGGCCATCCACCGCGGGGCGGGGGCGTCGAGCAGGTAGTGGTCGAAGAACTGCTGCATGCGGACGGCCCAGTCCTCCTGGTTGGCCTGCCGGCGCAGGCCGTGCGCCTCGCCGTTGTAATTGAGCATGAACGCCGGCTGCTGCAGCCGCCGCAGGGCCACGAACAGCTCGATGCCCTGGTACCAGGGCACCGCCCCGTCCTCGTCGTTGTGCATCATGAGCAGCGGCGTGCGCACCTTGTCGGCGAAGAACAGCGGCGAGTTGTGTATGTAGCGGTCGCGCTCGTCCCACAGGGTGCCGCCGATGCGGCTCTGGGTGCGCTCGTACTGGAACATGCGGCTCATGCCCGTCTGCCAGCGGATGCCGCCGTAGGCGCTCGTCATGTTCGAGACGGGGGCGCCGGCCTCGGCCGCCGCGAACAGGTTGGTCTTGGTCAGCATGTACGCGATCTGGTAGCCGCCCCAGGAGTGGCCCTGCACCCCGATGCGGGCGGGGTCGACGAAGCCCCGGCCGAGGAGCTCGAGCACCCCCGGCACCACCGCGTCGAGGGCGCTCTCGCCGGGGTAGCCGACCTCGTAGGGGATGTCCGGCACGAACACCACGTAGCCCCGGCTGGCGTAGAACGAGAACGCGATCGACGAGCCCCCCGGCGTCGGCGCCCGGTAGTCGTGCAGCCCGTCGGACATGCGCTCGTAGAAGTAGACCATCAGCGGGTACTGCCGCGACGGGTCGAACCCGTCGGGGGTGACGAGGATGCCCTCGAGACGTGCGCCGTCGTTCGAGGTCCAGTCCACGAGCTCCGCCGTCCCCCAGGCGTACTCCGCCTGCTGCGGATTGGCCTCGCTGAGCTTCCGCTTCGCCCCGAAGTCCGCGTCGCCCGTCCACAGGTCCCCGAACGTCCCGAAGCTCTCCCGGGTCCAGAGGAGCTGTTCGGCGTCCTCGGCCTTCGCCTGGAAGCGGAACCGGAAAGGCTCGGACACCAGCGGGGTCATGCCGCCGGCGCCGTCGGTGGATCCCCGGGCGTAGCCGCCGGCCCGCGTCCTCTCGTCGAAGGTCGAGAACAGGAGGCCGCCCTCGGAAAGGACAGGCTCGTCGTCGGTGCGCACGAGCCGGTGCCGGACGCGGCCGGCCCGCCCCGACGTCAGCCGCACCGCGGGCTCGGCGCCGGCCGGGTCGACCCGCCAGGCATCGTAGCGGTCGTGGACGATCAGGGCGGCGTCGCCCTCCAGCCACTGCGCCCCCCCGTAGGGCGACGGCCCCTGGGGGCGGTCGTTCAGCTCGTCGTGGAACGCCTGGGGAATCCCCCCGGTCAGGCTGACCGAGCCGGCCGAGCCGGCCACGGGGGCGGCCTTCCAGTCGCGGTCGCCGTCGTCCCACCAGTAGGCGTAGGCGCCGCCCGGCGACAGGCCCACCCCGCGCCCCCCGCGCACGCGCTCGGCGAGCTTCCGCCGCTCGCCGGTTCCGGCGTCCACCGCGTAGGCGTCCCGGTAGCGGCCGTCCCACGACAGCTCCTGCCGGTACGGCACGTCCGTCGTCCCCAGCAGATGGTCGGACCCGCCGTCCCGCGTCCGCGCCACGTCGGGCATGTCCGGCGAGCCGAGCTGCACCACCCCGTCGCGCCCGCGCAGGGCGACGGCCAGGTACGAGCGATCGCGCTCGTCGTCCAGTTGCACGAGCTGCATCGGCTGCAGGTAGGGGTCCTTCCAGTTCCAGACGTCCAGCCGCACCTCGTCGCGCTCGAGCGGCGCCTCGTCCGGCTCGGGGGCGGGCCGGGGCGCGGTCCCGAAGAACAGGCGTCCGCCGTCGTCGGAGAACGACACCTCCCCGTGCTCGCTGATCCACCAGCCCGCGGGCACGCCGGCCGTCGTCGTCGTCGCCACCAGGGCCGCGGCGGCGCCGGCGTCGGAGCGGTAGAGGGAGAAGGCCGGCTGGTCCCGATCCCATTCCGCCGCGTCGCTCACGAAGGCGAGGCTGCTCGCCAACTCGTCGAAGGCGATCTGCCGGTAGTGGCCCTCGCCCTCCATGATCGCGGCCGCCGCCCCCGACGCCGCGTCGACCCAGTACAGCCCGTCGCCGCCTTCCTCGTCGGTCGAGGCGGCGTAGGCGAGAGAGGTTCCCCGGTCCGCCACCCGGTAGGACACCGCGTCGGGGAACGTGAACTCCTCTCCCGTGTCGAGGTGACGCAGCACGAGCGGCGTCCCGGCGTCCTTCTCGTGTCGCTTCTCGTACTCCGGCGAACGCTCCTCCTCCGCCTCCTCCGATTCTCCGGCTTCCTCGCCGCCGGCTCCCTGCTCCCCGCCTTCCGTTTCGCCGGCCTCCCCGTCCTCGGCCTCCGCCGGGTCCTCGGACAGGTGATAGGCGATCCACGATCCCCCGTCCTCGGGCACCTGGAACGACTCGATGGGGCCCGCGGTGAACTCGGCCTCCGCGCCGTCCGGGGACGCCTCGATCGCGGCGAGCGAGAGCACCCCCAGCGAGTCGCCCGGCAGCTCGTCGCCCGACTTCCCCTCGCGGCGCAACGCGTCGACCTCCGCCTGCGGCGGCGGCACCCGGTACGCCACGTGGCGCGAGTCGCGGGTGAACACGGGGCCGCGGCCCCGCACCCGCCTCGAGGCGGTCCCGTCGGTGCGGGACACCACCAGCTCGGGGTCGCCGTCCCAGGGCTCCACCACCCAGGCCGCCCAGGCGCCGTCGGCCGAGATGCGGGGGCTTCGGACGGTGTTCCAGCGGTAGGTGTCCTCGTGGTCGAGGGCGGGCCTGGGGTCGGGAGCCTGCCCAAGGGCCGGAGCACCGACCGACAGCGCCACCGCCGCGGTCAGGGCCCACGCCGTCGCACTCGGCCGAGACGACCGATCGAGGACTGCCGCCGCCGCGGTCCAGGTCGCCGTCCGTCGCGAGCGAGCCCGCTCGGCGGGCCGGCCGTCGCAAGAGATCGAGGTCATTGGAGTCTCCCAGGCATGGTGTGCCGTCGCTCGCCCGGCGCGACGGCCGGGCCGCCGCCCTCTCGCCACATTCTCTACCGCTTCTCCCCACCGCTTCCAGCCTAACGGTGAAGCGCCTCGTCCCCGGCTGCCCGCGACAAGAGCTCCGCTGCATCGAGCGGCGATGCACGGCGCGCGACGGCGTCGCCGGTGGACTGGTTGCGGTCCGCGGTCGCTCGCGCCGACGGCGCGGCGATCGCCCTCTCCGCGGGGCGTCTTTCCCACGCAACGTCGCCGACGCCGGTGCAACGCCGGATTGCGCCCGCCTCGAAGACCCGCCCCCGGGCGCGCTCCAGCGTCGAGGCAACCACAACGTCGCCGACGCCGGTGCAACGCCGGATTGCGCCCGCCTCGAAGACCCGCCCCGGGCGCGCTCCAGCGTCGAGGCAACCGCAACGTCGCCGACGCCGGTGCAACGCCGGATTGCGCCCGCCTCGAGGACCCGCCCCGGGCGCGCTCCAGCGTCGAGGCAACCCGGCGAGACGCGGCGCGCCGAGGAACTTGCGGCCGGCTGTGTCCGTCTCCATTCTCCAAGGGAGGCATACCGAAACCCGCGGCGCACCGCCCGAGTGGATCGGCGCGGACACCGCGCTCGCCGCCACCGCCCCGACGGCTGGCGGCCGAGCCGCGACCCCGCAACCGGGACACGGGTCGGCGCGGCCACAACAGACGCGAGGAGCGTGGAGCATGGTTCCAGCAGCGACGAGACCAGGCGGCAGGACGTGGAGAGGGTTGTCGGCGGCGCTGGCGGTGGCGGCGGTGGCCGCGCTGCCGGCGGTGGCGGCGGCCCAGCAGGCCGGAGCCGCCCCGGACTTCCAGTGGCGGGGCGACCTGGCGGCGGGTCGGACCGTCACCATCCGCGGCGTGAGCGGATCGATCACGGCGGCCCGCGGGAGCGGCGAGGTCGTGGTGGAGGCGGTCAAGACGGCGCGCCGCAGCGACCCCGACGACGTGACCATCGAGGTGATCGAGGACGGCGAGGGCATCCTCGTCTGCGCCGTCTATCCGTCGGGGTTGTTCCGGCAGAACCGCTGCGCGAGGGGCGACGCCTACCGCATGAACCCCCGGAACAACGACGTGAACGTCGCGTTCACCGTGTCCGTCCCGGACGGCGTGCACCTGAACGCCCGGAACACCAACGGCGTCGTGCGGGTGTCGGGGCTGTCGGGCGACGTCAGCGCCACGACCGTGAACGGCAACATCGAGGCCGAGAGCGCCGGGGTGGTGTCGGCGAGGACCGTCAACGGGAGAATCGACGCGGCCGTGGGCGCGTCCCCCCGGGAGGACCTGTCGTTCAGGACGGTGAACGGCCGCGTTCGCCTCGCCCTGCCCGCCGAGGTCGATGCCGACCTGAGCCTCCGAACCGTCAACGGAGGCATCGACAGCGACTTCCCCGTCGACGTCCGGGGCCGCTGGGGCCCGCGCTCGGCGTCGGGCCGGCTCGGACGGGGCGGTCCCGACATCGAAGTCTCGACCGTCAACGGCGGCATCGAGGTCCACCGCCGCTGACTCGCCGCATCGACGTCTCGACCGTCGACGGCGGGCGTCGAGGTGCCCCGCCGCCGACTCGTCCCGCCCACCGTGGGACCCGCGCCGCCCTCAATTGCGCGCCCCGCGCTCCGGCGCGACAGGTCACTCCGCGCCGGGGACGCGTGGGCGCACGAACGTGGCGGCGTGCCGAACCGAGTCCGCCAATCGTCGCCTCCGGATCCGCTTGGCCCCACCAACGTCCAGGAGTCCGAGCCGCGCTACGGCGCGGACTCCTGGCCCGCGGGTCAGCGCGCCGCCACCGCGGCCTCCTCCCCGCGGGCGATCTCGAGCGTCGCCGAAATGCCGGTGTTCCCCTCGTGGCAGGCGAACTCGAACATCGCCCCCTCGGTGGGCGGCATCAGGATCTCCGCCGTCCACGGCTGGGTCCACAGCTCCGGGTCCTCGTACGTCACCGCGTAGTGCACGGTCTCGGCGTCGAGCCGCGTGAAGCGCTCGACGAGGCGCATCCCGCCCTGCGACAGCCCCTGGAACCACTGGTCGTCCCGGAAGTTGGTGGTCTCGACCACCAGCGTGTCGCCCTCCCCGCGGCCGCGCGAGTCGC
>JAJEFC010000142.1 GCA_022820675.1 Vicinamibacteria bacterium
GCCGGCGCCCGCTCCGCCGCGGCGCCGCCCCTCTCCGCGAACGGGTCGTACTCCGGCGACTTCAACGCCGCGATGTCCTCCCGCAGCCAGGCCCGGTCCTTGCCCGGGTCGGCCGCGGCGAACTCCTCGAGCGCCCCCGCCACCGACTTCGCCTGCAGCCGCCACTCGCGCCCGACCTCCGCCTCCTTCTGCTCGAGCCCGTTGGCGATCGTCCACCAGTCCGGAGGCGGCTCCTCCTTCTCGCGGCGCGCCCGCGCCTCCGCCACGCCCGAACGGAGCGCGTCCACCTTCGCCCCGCGCGCGACCTCGGAGAGCGCCGCGAGATACTCGTCGACCGCCTTCCGTTCGGCGCGCTCGTCGCCGCCGGCCTCCGACAGGCGACGGACGAGGCCCTCGCCGCCGAACGCCGCGGCCGGCCGTCCCGCGCCCTCTCTCTCCCGAGCCATCACAGCCCCGCCAGCGCCCTCTGGATGAGACCGGCGACCGCGCCGCTCATGACCCCGCCCATGACGCCGCCCACGAGCGCCCACCACCACACGCCCCGGCCCAGCGTCCCCGCGTTCTCCACCCAGCCCTCCGCCGCCGTCGACGCCGCCTGCACCTCGACCTTTGCGGCGCCGACCCCGGACGCCAGGTTCTCCGTCGCCCGCTGGACATCGTCGAGACGCGCGATCAACTTCCGGCTGCCCGCCTCCACCCGGTCAAGCACCGCCTGCGCCATCAGCGCCGACGTGACCACGCCCTGGGCGCGCTCGTCGAAGCCGCTCAGATGCGCGCCCACGCGCGACGACGTCGCCGCCGCCATCCGGTGCACGAGGGCGAGAACGTCCTTCAGCCCGTCCTGAAGCTCACCCGCGACCACCGCCGTGCGGTCGCGGGCCGAGACCTCCGCGATCGCCGCGAGCATCTTGCCCACGTCGACGCCGGCGTGCGCCAGCTCCCGGATGACCAGCGCCGCGTTCTCCCTGACCGACATCCCGCCCGGCGCCGAGAAGAGCGCGCCCACCGCTTCCGCCGCCAGCAGCGCGCGGTCCGGGGCGAGGCCGCCGTCACCCGACTCCAGGTCGCGCAGCAGCGCCGTCAACTCACCCGAATCGTCCGACGCCGACGTCGCCACCGCCGCCAAGCTTCGCTCCTGCCCGCCGCTCTTCCCC
Organism: Vicinamibacteria bacterium; assembly: GCA_022820675.1. GTDB lineage: Bacteria > Acidobacteriota > Vicinamibacteria > Vicinamibacterales > UBA8438 > JAJEEA01. The sequence goes on from JAJEFC010000142.1 coordinate 1,155, forward strand.
GACCCCGCCGAGCCGCCCGCGCCCTGCTCCGTCGGCGCGGCCTCGGAGGCCGGCGCACCTTGCCCCTGCGCGTTCGCACCGGGAGACGCACTCGGGCTCTGCGCGTTCTCCGAAGGAGGCGCATCCTGCCCCTCTCCGTCACCCTTCGTGCCGGAGATCCAGTCCTCTTCCGTGGCGTGTTGCCGGGGACCCGCCTTCAGACCCGGCGCAGTCGCGGGATCCCGTGCCTCTGCCGCAGCCTCAGCCATCGCTACCCCCCGATGATTCCCGTCACGCCGGCCAGCCCATCGACACCAACGCCGTGAAGTTCACCGCGCAGAGGGCCGTCCAGGCCCGTAGCGGCATGCGATCAACCGCTGGCGACGGCTCCAGCCCCAGAAGACTGACGACAAACGCCGTCAGCATCATTGCGGTCGCAACCCCGAGCACAATAGCGTCCATGACTCACCAGCCCTGCGTCGTCGCCGCGCAACCCCGCCCCGCGGTTCTGCCGCCCGGAGCAGCCTCAGCTGCTTCCACCAGCCAACCGCCGTGCTTCAGCCGCCTCTCTCAGCGCCTTGTCTCTCGCCGCGTGCATGACGGCGCACGCCGCCCGCGCCTGCGTCAACGTCGGGAACCGCTTCCGCATCACTTCACCGCCACAGTAGCGGCACGCTTCATCCAGTGCATCCTGCTCCCTCCGAAGACCTGCCCTTCCGCACTGTGCGCACCAAGTCAGCGTCGTAGGGCGCGGAGGTTTCCTCGTTCTCATCGCTCCCTCTCGCGGCTCCGAGTCCGCTCCGTCAAGTCTCAGCCCCAGGCCGCATCGGAGCAGGTTCACGGCTCACAAGACCCCCGCGTGGGGATCCACCAAAACGCCGCCACCCAGCCCCCTGTTCCCAAGCCCGCGGCCACGCCACGCAGCGCGACCACCCGGTTCGGCGGCAGTACTCGCAACAACCAACCTCCGACGCAGAGCGCCATCCAGCTCAACGACCACAGCAGCTTCCGTCGCGCTGGTGCTCACAGCAGCCTCTCTTGCAAAAACAGGTACAGCCCCTCGCAGAACGCCGTCCACCCCATCCCGAACCCGAACCACACCATCCGGCTGTCGTCGACCTCGACCAGGACCTCCCTCGCCAACCGCCAGAAGACGATTGCGCCGCCGACGCCGATGAGGCCGATCATCAACAACAGGATGGCGTCCACTCACGCCTCCGCGGCTCCCGCCGAGATCTCCTCCCCCTCCCGCTCGGAGGCCTCCAGCTCACAGACCTTCGAGTGCGCCAGGTCGGCCACCTTCGCCACTGTCAGCAGGTCGTTCCGCCCGAAGCTGTGCGTCGACCGCCACTGCTCGCCGTCCTGGTAGAGCCGCGTCAGCTGCACCGTGTGCCACCGCCCGCCGTCCTTGTCCTGGTTGGCCCAGATCGCCGCCTTGATGCGGCCGAGCCGGACCTCCGCCGTGGGCTTGTTCCCGCTCATCGTGGCCTTCTCCTTTCGGCGGCGGCGCCCGGCAGGTGCGCCGGCTTCATGTCGCCGCCGCCCTTCGGTTGCCGGACCGATAGATAGCCGCAACGGCCGCCCGGGTTCGCCCGCTTCACGCGTCCTCCCCGCCCCCGGCCGTCCCGTTCCCTGCCGCGGCCGCCCGTTGCGGACGGACCACGGGGACCGCGGCCAGCCCGTGGCTGCCGTTGCCCTTGGCCCGCCGGCGCCGGACGCGCCACAGCTTCCCGGCCGACGAGCCGCCCAGCGCCAACAGCAGGGAGGCCACCGTTACCTCCTCCCGAGGACCCGCCTTCACCCCGCGCAGGCCCTCGACCGGACGCCACGCCGGACTGTCCGTGCCCAGCTCCGCCGCCCGGGGCGAACGCCAGGCCTCCCGCAGCAGCCATCGACGCGTGCCGGCGTCGTAGCCGTCCACGTACATCACTTCCCGCACGCCTCGGGCACCGCCCACCCGGGCCTGACGCACCACCATCGAGAACGCCTGCGCCACGTTCCCGCACGTCACGTCCCACGGCAGCCCGTCTCCCGCCTGCATCGCGCAGTTCGCCATCCGCGACAGCGCGCCCTCGCACGTGTTCGCGTGGATCGTCGTCATCGAACCGCCGTGGCCCGTGTTCAGCGCCTGCAGGACGTCCCCCGCCTCCGCCCCGCGGACCTCGCCGATCACGATGTGGTCGGGACGGTGCCGGAGGGTGTGCCTGACCAGGTCGCGGACCGCCACCCCGCCGCCCGACGCGCCGCGCGCCTCCAGGCGGACGCAGTTCGGGTGGTTGCAGCGGATCTCCATCGTGTCCTCGATGACCACGATGCGGTCCTCCCGCGGGAGCAGGCCCACGACCGCGTTCAGCAGCGTCGTCTTCCCGCTCCCCGTCCCCCCGGCGATCAGGATGTTCCCGTCCGACGACGCCACCCGCGCCATCGCCCCGAGCACCGACCGCGGCAGAGAGCCCATCCGCACCAGGTCGTCCGCCGTCAGGAACTTCCTGCCGAAGCGCCGGATCGTGATCGCCACCTCCGGCGTCGCCGGCGGATACGCGACCGCCACCCGGGAGCCGTCCTCGAGGCGCGCGTCCACGATCGGCGACTCGCGCAGCAGGTCGAAACCCAGCGGCCGCGTGATCTGCATCGCCGCGGACCGAAGGGCTCCCGCCGTCAGCGTCTCCGAGACTCCCTCGACGCGCCCGAGCTTGCCGCCGCGCTCGGCATAGAGCGAGCCCGGCCCGTTGATCATGATCTCCGTCACCGAGTCGTCCGCCACCAGCGGGCCGAGCTCGGGCAGGAAGTCCACCAGGTCCCGCAGCGACAGTTGCCTTTCCATCAGAGCTTCCCCCCAATCAGAGCTTCCCCGCCTCCCGCGCCCGCCAGTACGTCAGGTCCTCGTCCACGTAGTCGGGCTTCAGATAGACCCGCGTCGCGTCGTGGACCACCTTCCCGTCGAAGATCTGCGCGATGCCCGAGTAGTTCTCAAGCACCGTGAACTCCCGCGCGCTGAAGAGAGGTTCCCTCCGGTCCTGGAACGACTTGTTGATGCCGGCCGACGCCTTCGCGCCCCCGGTCCCGCCCGACAGGAAGTTGACGCCCGCCCGGTCCATGTTCTCCGACACCGTCCAGCTCTCGCGCATCCGCGACACCTGGCCGCACAGGTCGCTCGCGATCTTGGCCGACTGGTCGTCCGCCTGGGACAGGTAGATGCGGCTCCGGAGCGTCTGAAGCAGCGTCCGCCACACCTCCGAGCTCCCCAGCACGGCCCGCAGGCTCGACAGCGACTGCGTCGCCACGATCGGGATGCACCGCGACTGCCGCGTCAACGAGAACGCCTTGTGGTCGCCGCCGTCGCCGCCCTCGCCCCCCGTGACGAACTCCTGGTACTCGTCGCAGATGAACACCGCAGGGCGCGGCTTCCAGCCGGGCCGCTTCTTCATCCTCGCCGGGCGCAGAAGCAGAGTACCCAGCCACGCCTGCTTCAGCATCACCCCGATCACCCGCCCGAGCTCGGGGTTCGTCCCCGCCGGCAGGTTCAGCGCGACCACTCTGCCCTGCTCGATCAACCAGTCCAGGGACGGCAGCGGCTTCAGGCGCGCGGCCGCCCTCGCCTCGGGCCCGTCGCCGACCAGGACTCCCTTCTTCCCCGCGGGGTCCGGGCACGGCGGGCAGAACTTCGCCTTCACCTCCGGCATGTCGAACATCCCCAGGAACACCGACAGGCCCGTCGCCACGTTCGTCCGCGTCTGCTCCGCCAGCTGCTTCCAGTCCTTCTCCAGCCACAGCTCGACCGACTTGAGCTGCTCACGCTGGATCCACGCCAGGTGTTCGTACTCTTCCTTCGTGTGGCCGGGCTCCGCGTCGCTGTAGCCGGCGGAATACACCTTCGGCTCGACCCCGAGGTGGTGCTTGCAGTCCGCGACCGCGCGCTCGACCTGGTCCTCGCGGCCGGCCGCGATCCGCGCCGCCATCCGGCCGTTGCTCGCCGGCTCCCACACCCAGTTCGCGAGCTCCTCGCTCTTGGCCTCGTACAGCTCGCCATCGACGCACACGTCGACCACGTCCGGACCCGCCCACCGCTCGTCGAGGCGCTTCTTCATCGCCGCGATGTCTTCGGTGATCTTCTCCTCCTGCAGCACGTAGTGGTACAGGTCCACCATCGTCACCCACGACGGGTACTCCAGCCGCTTCAGGACGATGACCCACTGCACGAAGTTCGTGTACGCCTGCTGCCAGAACGGCTCCTTCCCCTTGCCGGCGACCTGGTTGATGAGCGAGGCGATCGTGCCGGCCAGCGACTTGGGGTCCAGCCACGGCGCCGCGAGCGGGTTCCACGCATAGCCGTCCGGCCCCATGTTCAGCTCGATGTAGTCATCCGACCGGTCGCACTTCTCGAGCATCTCCTGCACGTCGAAGCAGAAGTCGCCCTTGACCTCCAGGCAGAGCGCCGCCGCGCGCATCTCCTTGCTCTTGGCCTGCCAGGTCAGGAGCTGGCGCACGAAGGGGCGCATGCACCCCGCCGTCTTCCCCGTGCCGACCGCCCCCAGGATCAGGAGCCCCGTGAACAGGCCCCTCTCCGGTATCACCAGCCAGCGGGGGTTCCGGACCTCCTCGAACCGCGTCCGGTGGTGCTGCTCCCCGATCACGAGCGACAGCTCGGGGTCGTCCGCAGACTGCGGCCAGGGCGGCAGCTCCCCGCGGCCGAACACCTCCGAGACGCGCGACTCGAACCATACCCGCTTCACCGACTCCGCGATGAGCGCGAGTATCAGCATGATGACGCCCGGACTCGCCAGCGACCACGCGCGGAGCGCCTCGTGCCACATCGGCGACTGAAGCCGCACGAGGCGCACCGCCGGGTCCTCCGCCGGCCACGGGAAGTACCACCACCACGCCAGCGTGACCGCCAGGGCCGCGTTCACCTTCCAGGTCAGCAACCGGCCGAGACCGTCAATCATGCGGGCACCTCCTCCAGCGCCAGCTCCTCCGTCTTCGCCACCCCGCGGCCCACTTCCGTCCGCGCCGCCTCGATCGCCGCCGCCAGTTCGCGGCGCCGGCGGGCGACGCCCTCCGCGCCGCCGTGCGCCTCGATCACCGACGGAGCGTTCCCGCCGAGCACGTAGTCGAGCTGCGTATCGAACCAGATGCTCCGGACCGCACGGTGGCTCTCGGCGGACGCCTCCCAGCCGTTCAGCACGTCCGCCACCGGCACCGAGAGGGTCTGCGCGCTGCGCGCCACGACGACCGTCGTCTGCACGCCGACGCGCCCCAGGGCCTGCCACAGGGGAGCGTAGCTCCGGCCCCACTTGCGGAGTCCCTTGCTCTCGTCTCTCTCCTCGATCACCAGCGGGCAAACGAAGAGACAGAGGTTGCCGTCGGCGGCGTGGGGGGAGCGGTCGGGGAAGTAGCTCGGCCGCTCCTTGCCCCGCGTCCCGTAACGAGTCTGCGGAAGCACCGCGCGGTCGAGTCCCAGGCCATCGCACCACGCGACCGACGCACCGACCGAACCCAGCCACGGATACCAACACCGAGCCAGGACGGCGCCAACGCTCACCAGCCGGCGCTTGATCTCAACGATTGTCGACGTCTTGTCCGCCGGGAGACGCGCACGGCTGTTCTCCGTCCCGAGCTCCCGGTACAGCTTTCGACCCACGAACTGATGCACGTCCACGCTACGGGTACCCTCGCGCTCCAGCGGGAACTTCTTCAGCGAAGCAGCACCCAACTTGTCACCAAGACCGCCAATCCATCTCCGTACATTCGCACCCGTATCCGGCAACCCGCGTGACTGACGCCATGTATCGACTTGATCCGTCAGAAACAATCCCCCGTTCCGGCCGACGAGCACGACGAACTCCGCCTCCACCTGGTCCAGCCCGAACCTCTCCCGCAGCCGGCCGGCCATCTCTTCCGACCGCGCCTTCGCCTCCCCGCTCCCCATCACCGCACCACCTCGCTGACCTCAAGGAAACTGATCACGAGCCCGATGGGGTTGTCGAAGACGAGAGCCCGGTCCACCGCCGTGAACGAGAACTGCAACCCCAAGGTCACGCTGGCGCGAGCAGTCTCCCGACCACTCACGTAGGTCACGCGGTCGAACCGCACCTCCGCACCATAGGGAGGCTCGACGCCCGGGATCACGCGGATCGCCACGTCCTCCACCCGCACCTCGTCCCTCAGCCGCCCGGACAGGTAACCCGTCACCTCGTCGGAATGCTCCACGACGAGAGCATCCGCCACCGACTGGGACACGAAGTGGAACGAACGGCCCCAGCGCTCCTCCACCACCGCCGCGCGCCGCTCGTACTGGTCGACGACGAAGCGCCGGATGAAGAACAGCGTCTCCGGCGACGCCGGCGCCACCGCCTCCGGCAGGTAGTCCACCACCTCGGCGCGTCCTACCTCGTCGACGCGCACCACGAGCGGCGGCGGCTCCGGCTGCAGCGCGTCCGCGCAGTGCCCCGCTCCCGATGCCGTCATCCCCAACGCCAGCAGCAGCACCACCGCGCGGTACTGCCGCGCACGATGCATCTCCTCGCCCCAGATCTCCGCGAACTCCCGCGCACCGGCCATCCGTCAGACCCCCGCCCGGGTGAAACGCCTCGCCGCCATCGCCCCGGCCCTCAGCGCCACGCTCTTCCCGGCCGTCATCGCCGCGAGCGCCACGCCCGCCATGCCCGACGTCGGCGCTCCCATGCCGGAGACCAGCGCCGCGGTGAACTCGCCCACCTTCAAGGACATGAAGAGGCAGCACACCATGATCGGGAACCACTGCAGTACCGGCAGAATCAATGTTGCCCACAGGTTGGCGGTGAGCGCGGTCACCCCGCCTTCTCCCGGAACCGTATTGACGGTATCGATCATCCCCGCCAGCGCCTGCACCGGACCCAGCGCCAGCTCTCCAATCAGGACCATCATCATTCCTCCCACGAAGACCTGCAGCGAGTACTGCAGGATGGCCTTGAACCACGACCAGAACAGGAACGCGAGCGGCTCGACCAACAGGAACGGAACGAAGACCGGCCCGGCCAGCGACATCATCCCCACCGCCACGTCGGCCCATAGCGTCTGCACATAGACAAGGAGCAGCGCGACCAGGATGATGGCGATGCCGAGGACGGCAAAAATCATTATCGCGACATACAGGATCAGGAGTCTCAGCAACTCGACGAGGGCGCCGAAAATGCTCCAGGTCCACGCCTCGTTGCTGCCCGCGTCGCCAAAGACCGCGATCTGCAACACCTTTCCGAAGAGCTGGCCGACTGCACGCAGCACGTCCCCGAACGCGGTAGACCAAGGCCCCGTCGGCCCGTTCAGCGCCTCCGCCATGTCCCGCCCTTGACTCGTCACCATGGCGACGAACGTCTGGTTCCCGAACAGCTCGTAGTCCGTGTAGAAGCCGTCGAGGATCATTCGCGGGACCGCGATCCAGAAGAGGAACTTCACCAGGTCGCCCATCTCGAAGCGCCCGCCGAGCGCGACCTGGATCCCCTGCCAGACCACCATGATCAACGCCATCGCACCCCACAGCGAGACGCCGAGGTTGTAGAACCAGTCCTGCAGGGTGACGCCGCCCCCGACATCCCGAGCACCTATTTCCTGCAGGGCATCCTCAATCTGAGTCGATCCCGGATCCGTCGGCCCTTGCGCCAGGACCGGAGCGCCGCCAAGAACGACCAGGCTCAGCGCAGCCACCGCGACGAGACGCCGGCACCGAGCAGCATCGGTCACGTCAGTCCTCGTCGTACGCCGCCCCGAACGGGGCGGGAGTGTCCGTCACGGTGAAGTCGAGCTCCGCGATGCGCTGGAGGCTGCGCGTCATCTCCGACCGGCGCCGCGCGGCCGCCCACAGCTTGCGGTCCCGTTCCTCGATCGCCGCCTTGAAGCGCGCCGACGCGACCCCCAGCTTGCCCGCCGCCGTCGACGCCAGGCCCGCCACCACCATCGTCTGTCCGCTGCTCTGCTCGGCGTCGCTGGCCGTCTCGGCCGAGCTCACCTCCACCGCCTCCTCCACGACCTCCTCCAGCGACTCGAGCAGTCCCTCGTCCGGACCCAGGGCCTGCGCGCCCTCGGCCGCGGCCGAGCCCAGCAGCGCCGCCGACGCCAGACGGCTCTCGAGCGAACGCGCATACCGCATTCCGTGAATCACCGACTCCGCCTCGACCGCGCTTCGGAACGCGGCGAGGGTGTCGGCGTCGACCGCGTCGAGGCTCTCCAGCGCGCCCATCGTCGTCCCGATGCCGCCCGTCCACGACAACGGACCGCTCTCGAGGAAGCCGTTCCAGCCCGCCAGCGACTGGAAGTCGTACGCCTGCCAGCCGTCGCCGCCCGCGAGCTGGGCCGCCGTCCGGTAGTCGCCGAGGCCCTCCACGACCAGCTCCGCGCTCTTCGGCGCCAGCTCCCACACCTCCGGCACCTCCAGGAACTGCCGGTAGAGCCCGCGCCAATCCGACAGGCTCCGGACTCCGCTCACGATCCCGCCGGGGTCCAGCAGGCCCCGGAACTCGGCCGTCGCGTTCGCCGTCATCTCCTCCGCGGTCTGCACGATCCGCCGCAGGTTCTCGAGGACCGAGACCATCTGGACGAGCATCCCCGCCCAGCCCGCATCGCTGCGCGACGGCGCCGTGAAGAACAACGCGCACACGAGCCCGACCGCGACCGCGCCGCGCATCAGCCGGGAACGCTTCCGGCTTCGGTGCACCTCGACATCCTGCTCGTTGACACCCATCGCTCATCTCCTCCAGGGGCGGAACAGCCGTCACCAGCCGGCCAGGGGGCCGCCGGCGAACGCCGGACTCGACACGTCGGCGTCGAAGAGCGCCTCGATGCCCGCGAGGCTCTCGATCGCCTCCTGCCGCCAGAGCGCCGCCTGAAGCAGCCGCGCCTCCTCGTCCCGCCGCGCGATGTCCAGCTCCGCCGCCTCGATCTCCGCCTCCGCCGCCGCGAACGCCGCCATCGACTGCAACCCCGTCACCATCAACGACCGCAGCTGCGCCATCGACGGGCACGTCCCGCCCGATCCGTCGCCGCCGTCCGCCTCGCAGTCCGCCGACGAGAGCGCGTCCAGGGCGTCGAGCAGCTGCGCCCGGCCGCCCTCGGTCTCCGCCACCCCGTCGGGACAACGCATGGCGCTCGAGCCCGGTCCCGGGGCCGTCTCGCACCCGTCCCAGTTGGCGATCTTCACGGCCGCGCCATCGATCACCTGCTTCGCGTACTCGCTCTCCGACCGCAGCCGGTCGTGCTCCGCCTCGACCAGCGCCTGCCTCAGCCGGAACGCCTCCGCGGCCTCCGCGGGCACGTCGTCGCCGGCCATGTCCGCGGTCAGCTCGGGCAGGTCGTCCGGGACGCACACCCGCTCCTGTGCCGGCCCCGTCCGGGGCAGCGCGCCCCCGGGGCAGGCCCCGATCTCGGTGTCCTCGGGATGCGCGACGTCGCCGGCGTTGAACGCCGACCAGTCGCCGCCCCTGAGCGCGGACCTGAGATCCCCCGCGAAGTCGTCCACCGGCTCGATCAGTCCCCGCGCGTGGCTGAGCGCCTCGTCGCGAAGGCGCATCATGCTGTCCCGCACCGCCACCATCTGCGAGACCACCGACGCCATCTGCCCGACCACGATCCAGGAGGCCGGGTCGAGGCCCAGGAACGCCTGCGCCGGCCGGCGCGTACCGGCCAGCACCACCGCCAGCATCAACGCCACCGCCCACGCCAGCCGCGCCCTCCTCGTCATCTCGCCCTCCTCGGGAAGAACCGAACGAACGCCACGGCCCCCGGCACAAACGCCGCCTCAAGCCCACGGCCCATCTCCATGAGCCGCTCCGCCAGCGCCAGCATCAACACGTCGTCCCACCGCATCCCCGCCATCAGAGCCCCCTCTCCCGGCCCGCGCCGCCGCGCGGCACGATCAGGTCCTGCGTCAGCCAGATCCGCATCGGATGCCCGGCCCGGATCGTGATCTCCGGCAGCCGGTTCATGTAGCGGTCGAACAACTGCGTCGCCGTCAGCGCGAACTGCTGGCTCACCGGGTCGTAGAACGAGTCGCCGCCCCCGCCGCGCACCAGGCCCGCCAGAAGCCCCACCGCGCCCACCGCCCCGAACGTCGAGACGTAGTGCCGGTTGACCTCGTCGGCGAGCCCCGTCTCGCCGATGGCGTTGAGGCCCGCGAAGGACATCCGCACCGTGCGCCCGTCGGGGAAGACGAGCCGGTCGAAGCCCACCGCCAGGCGGCCCTGGAACGCTTCCGTGACCTGCTGCGCCTCGCCCAGCGCGAGCGTGCCGCGCGGGATCACGACGCGCCGCCGGTCGCGGGAACGCACCGGGATCGACACCAGCGCCCGCACCGGACCCGTGAACTCGCCCGAGAGCTGCGTCTGGAGCGTCGCCTGGAGCATCCGGCCCTCGTAGACCAGGTCGGCCCCGTCCGGGACATCGCCCCACCGCGCCACCGCGGCCGAGCTCGCGCCGGACTGCTCCGTCACCCCCGCGGGGCTCAGAGGCGGATAGACGTCGACCGGGGCCTCGGCCGGCTCGCCCGCCGCCTGGACCGTCATCGCCGCTCCTCCGGTAGGAGGCGAGTCGCCGCGCAGAGGGGGCGCATCCGGCGGCAGCCCGCCAGGCGACGGCGCGGCGGCCGCTTCTGCCGACTCGGCTTCCCGGGCCAGCCGGACGAGGCGTTCCAGGTCGCTCTCCCGAGACGCCGGGGCGGGCGACGGCAGGGGAGCCGCCTGCGCCATCACCGGACCGACCATCGCCGGCGCCCGCATCGAGTTCGCGAACCGCTCCATCTCCGCGAGCCGCATCGCCTCCCGAAGCTGCTCCTCCTCCACCGACCCGACCGTCCCCAGGAGCTCGCGCCGTTGGTCCGGGGACAGGTTCTCCTGCTCGCGCAGCTGCGTCGCCCGCTCCAGCGCCTCACGCGCCGCCTGAACCTCCCGGCGATCCCGCTCCCGCTCCTGCGCCAGGCGGCGGTCCTCCGCCTCCCGCCGCCGGCGCTCCGCCTCCGCCTGCTCGCGCTCCAGCTCCGCCAGCGCCTGCCGCGCCCGCTCCGCCTCCACCGCCAGCGTCGCCATCACCCCCTCGGCGTCGGAGCCGGTCACCGCCGGCGCATCCAGGGGGGCATCCTCCGCCGGCACGCCGGTCCCCGTGTCCGTCGTCAGGAGCATCGCGACGATCACGAACGCCGACAGCCCGAGCCCCACGTACACCGGCAGGTTCTTCGGGATCCCCTTCGGGATGCGGTCCGTCACCGTCCACTTCGCCATGGCTCCTCCCGGCCCCGCAGGGCACGCCGGCGCCCAGGCTCCCCACCCCGAGAATCCCCGACTCCACCACCCCCGCCACGCGGATCACCTGACCCACGCCCAGGACCTCGTGCGCGAGCACCCGCGCCGAACGGTCCTCGAGGAACCCCGCCACCACCACGTCCTCGGCCAGCACCTGCCGGAACCGGATGTAGGTGAACTCCGTGTCGTGCCACATCCCTTCCACGAAGTACGGCGCTCCGCCCACGTCGACCTCCGGGTTGAACTCGAACACGAAGTGCAGCTGCGTCGGATAGGCCGCCTCGAACGCCTCCGCCTCCGCGTTCGCGGCCCGCACCGCGTCCGCCAGGCGGTCGGCCGCTTCGCCTCGGGCGCGCTCCACCGATTCCCGCTCCCGCGCCTCCCGCTCCCGGATGCCCTCCACGTCGACGGCCGAGACGAACACCGCCGCGTCCTCCTCGCCCGCCGTGCCGGCCACCACGTCCTCCCGGAACGCCTCCGCACCGGCCCCCGCGCCGTCCTCGGCGAACACGCCGCCGGCGACGTCGAGGTGGACCACCGTGTGCACCGGGAGCACCTGGTTCTCCCGCAGGCCCACCGACACCACCCGGCCCGAGGCGAGCACCAGGTTCAGGTTCGTCTTCGCGTCGGCGACCAGCGGCCGCACCATCGTCAGATGCCCCTCCCCGGTGACCACCCAACGCCGCGGGTCGCCGACCCGGCGCTCCACCACCCGCCACGCGCGCGGCAGGACCACCGTCGTCTCGAAACCGACCCGGGTGATGACCTCCAGCAACGCGACCCCCGACCGCACGCCCGCCATCGCCGCGCCCTGCGGCACCTGACCGCCGGCCGGCGCGCCCACCGCCAAGGCCGACGCCATGACGGCCGCCGCCGCCGCCCGCCGCAACCCTCTCCGCATATCCGCTCTCCCCCCCGGCAGGGCGCCTGCGCGTCAGTGCATGAGCAGGACGAAGCCGCCCAGCACCGCGCCCCAGCTCCAGAACATCCGCGGCGGCTCCCCGAACTGCCGGCGCCACCAGCCGGGACGCTCCTGCGGCATCCAGCCGCCCTCGGACGCCAGCCCGAAGTACGCCTCCCGGCCCCCCAGCGACAGGATCCCGTGCCGCAGCACCTGGTCCGCCACCAGCAGGCCCGCCGGCTCGACGTCCACCTCGACCAGCTCGCGCTCGCCGCCCCGGAAGCTGAACAGCGCCGGCAGCTCCTGACCCTCCGAACGCAGGTACGTGAACCGCCCGTCCGTCCACATGTCCCGCACCTGGAACGGCACGTCGAAGGCCTCGACCGTCAGCCGGTACGGCAGCCGCACCCGCAGCGCGAAGTCGCGGCGGTACTCCTCCCGCCGCGCTTCGGCGCGCTCCCACACCTCCGCCACGTCCCGCGCCGAGGACGCGATGACCGCCCGCCGGTCGGCCTCGAACGCGGCCATCCGCTCCTCGTGCCCCTCCACGAGCCCGGACGCGCGGTACGCGGTCGGGACCAGGGCCAGGGCGGCGTCCTCCAGCTCCGGCGCGAGCTCGTCCTCGCGCGCCTCGACCGTCACCACGTAGTCCGTCACGGCGTTGCTGTCCTCGACCACCGTGAACGTGAACACCCGCCCCGTCGCCGAGCGCACGGTGAGGTTGCTGACCATCCCGACCAGGAGCGGCTTCACGTACAGCACGGCGCCGGCCGGCGTGACGTCCCAGTTCTCCGCGTCGCCCGAGGCCGTCTCGACCACCGACTCGCCCTCGGGGAGCACGATCGCGGTCACCGTCCGCACCCGCGTCCAGATCCGCACCGGCTGCGTCTCGCTCGCCTGCACCGTGCGGATCGGCGTCCGGCCGTCGTCGACGCCCGCCCCGCCCAACCCCGGCGCCCCGTCATCGGGCTGCCCGGGCTGCGCCCCCGCAGGGGGAGAGAGCACCGCTCCCAGACCCAACACCAGCACCGCCGCCGTCACGGTTACCGCCCTCATCACGCCACGACCTCCTTCGCCCCCACCTCGCCCTCGTCGACCCCGGCCGCCAGACGCATGAGGGCTCCTTCGAGACCCCACCGCGCTATCGCCTTCTCCCGACGCACCGCCTCCACCGGGTCCGACGTGTAGAGCCAGTAGCTCTCCGCATCTACCGAGAGCCTCACCACCGACGTCTCGTCGGCGCGTCGGATGAAGAGCTCCCGCTTCGGCTCGAGCTCGCGGATCGTGCGGACGTCGGCCGCCGACAGCTCCAGCACCCGCGCCGCCTCGTCCGGGAACTCCGGGTTCGCCAGGAAGACCTTCGTCGGCAGCGACTCCAGCAGCTGCCGCCCGCCCTTGAGGACGTCGCCGACCGACTGCGTCGCCAGCACCAGCGCACCGTTCCGCTTCCGCCACGTCTTCGCCGCCTCGAGGAGCTGGCCCGCGACCATCGGGTCCGACAGGTAGCGCCACGCCTCGTCCACCACCATGACCTTCAGCCGGCTCCGCTCTCCCTCGTCGTCCATCACCAGCCGCAGCCGCTCCAGGAAGAACCACAGCGCCGCCTCGCACCAGTCCTCGTACCGGTCCGCGCCCTCGAGGTCGATCACCTGCCACCACCCGAACCCCGCGTCTCCCGCCGCCGGCGGACCGTCGAACCACCGCGCCCACGGCCCGCCCTCGATCCACCGAGACAGCGCCGGCCACATCTTCCGCGGGAGGCTCTGCCGCAGTGCCCCCAGCGTCCGCCGCTCCCGCGGCAGCCGGTAGATCTCCTCGACCCGCTCGCCCACGTCCGTCGAGTCCTCGCCCTCCGCCTTGTAGCCCCCGATCGCCAGCAGCGACACCACCCACCGGACCAGGAACTGCGTCGTGCGCACCGAGTGCGGCAGCCCGAACGGCTGGAGGCCGAAGCCCGCCGTCCCCTCCGACCCCGCCTCCAGGCTCGCGCCCCGGTTGAGCCCCATGTACTCGCCGCCCACGAACTGCGTCAGGTGCCGGTAGGAGCCGCCGAGGTCGAGGATCAGGATGCGCGGGTCGTAGCCGAGCGCCTGCATGAGCAGGAAGTTGAGGAAGAACGACTTTCCCGACCCGGTCGTCCCGAGGATGAGGGTGTGGCCGACGTCGCCGCCGCCGAACAGGTCGAAGCCGTAGCGGGTCCGCCACGACGTCTCGAAGTCGGCCAGGCACGGCGCGTCGAGGTGCTCGCACCGCGCGTGCCCCACCGCCGGGCCCGCCAGCGGCGCGACCGCGGCGGCCAGGGCCGAGGAGACCATCAGCGTCCGCCCCGACAGACCCCGCGGCTGACCCGGCATCCGCCCGAACCACACCGGCGCGGCCCCGTACGTCTCCCGGATCATCTTCCCGTCGACCGAGCCCATGATCCGCTCGATCTCGGCCCCGGCGAGCTCGAACTCCCGCCGCGAGTCCCCCCAGACCGCGACCGACATCACCACCTCGCCGAACGACAGCCCGCCCTGCTGGAGGTCGACCAGCGCCTCGCCGATCCACTCCACCTCGGCCGACGCCCCCACGTCCTCGAGCGCCTCCGTCGTTCCCGCCGCGTCCTGCATGTGGGCCTGCATCGAGTAGCGCCCCTGGAAGTAGTGCCGCCGGGTGTTCTGGATGACCGCCCGCGCAACCGCCTTCTCCATCGGACGCCACTCCAGGACCACCGACAGGTCCGCGTCGAGCGAGTAGAGTTCGTCCAGGCAGTTCGCCACCGCCAGCGTCGGCACCGAGACCAGCGAGTAGAGCTGCGCCCGCCGCTCCCCGACCCGCAGGCCCTTCCGCACCGTGATCTCGACCTCCCGCATCCCCAGGCGCCAGTTCAGGCCGTGCCCGAGGACGGCCGGGGGAGACCAGGGCTCGGACACCCCGTTCACGATCCGGTAGAGGACGCCCGCCGCTTCCGCGGCCGGCACCGGAGACACGCGCGTCAGGTCCGACAGCCGCGCCTCCAGGCTCGCCAGCTCGTCGCGGACCTCGCTGACCGCCTCCTGCAGCACCCGGCCGACCACCACCGACAGGCGGGGCTGCCGCCGGCGGCGCAGCAGCTCCCGCGCCAGGCCGAGGAGACGCGTCCAGACCGCCGCGTCGGGGTCCTCGTTCACCTTCTGCAGGACGCCCCGGTCGAACTCCCAGACCAGGTACACCGCGTGGCGGCGGGCCCGCTCCGCCACGTACGCCGCCCGCTTGCTTCGCGCCAGCCCCGCGATGTCCAGCGTCCCCGTGGCCGCCGGCGCCTCCAGCCGGGCGCGCTCCACCACCCACCACAGCCGCTGGGACGACGGGAGCGAGGCCAGCGTGCGCGACCAGCTGCTCACCACCCGGTCGAGCGTCTCCGCATCGCTCCCGTCTGCCACGAAGGGTTCAACGCGCGACACGGCCAGCAGGCGCCCCGACCGCAGCAGGCACACCCGGTCGTCGCAGAACCCCCACCAGGGCAGCTCCTCCGAGAGCGGCCGCCCCCGGAACGCATCGGCGGCCAGGACCTGCTTCACGGCTCCTCCTCCCGCTCCGCCCCCGAACGCACCTCCATCGCCCAGGGGCTGTCCGGCATCTGGCCGGGGTCGTACCAGCCGCCGGGGCTTTTCACGGCGTCGCGGACCATCTCCATGAACCGCGGGTCGTACTTCATCGCGAGCCACACGAGGCACCAGAGCCCGGCGAAGACGACCGCCCCGAACAGCAGCGAGTCGAGCGAGGCGAAGAGCACCACGGAGAACATCGCCGCCAGCCCGCAGGCCTTCCGCTCGATGCCCAGGACCGTGAGGACCTGGTTCAACCCGCCGTACGCGTCCCGCACCTTCGCGCCTCTCGGCACCCCGCCACCTCCCTCCCGGCCGCGCGACGGTCGCCGGCGTCGAGCTTGCTCAACCGCGGCTCACCGCCAGAACGAGCAGCGGTTCGCCTCGGCCCAGACCACGACGCCGGCGACGGCCGCTCCACACATCCACGACACGCTGCCCGCTACCGCGACCGCCGACAGCAGCAGCGCCAAGTAGACGGCTCGCCGCGCGATGCCTGGCACCGGCTACCAGCTCTCGTCGACCACGAATCCACGGCCGCGCAACCAAAGGGCATCCGCGACCCGCAGCCTCACGCCACCCCGCACATCACATCGACGCCGAAGAAGAACGAGATCGCCTCGGGCCCGAGAAGCACCATGCCCGCCCCGAACGCGACCGCCCCGAGCATGGACTTGCTCGCTCCCTCGCCTATCGCGTACGCGACGCCCGCGAGCACCACCGCGACGATCGCCAGCGACTTCCCGACGATGCCCGTCAGCAGGACGCAGATCTGCTTGGCGGCAAGACCCCACGGCGTCATGTCCGCCGCGGTGGTGGCCTCCGCGTGCGCCGAGCTGACCAGCAGCAGGAACACCACCCACAGCAACAGAGAACCGTGCCGGTCCACGAGCTCGCCGGCCCGCCGCGCGGCCCCGGCCGCCCAATCCGTGTAGCAACTTCCCTTCAACCGCATGTGTTCACCTCCAGCCACCGGGACAGGCACTCCCGCTCCGGTCAATCGACGTAGTCCCCCGATTCCTCGCGGACCAGCGCCTCCCGAAGCTCCGGGTCGCCGCCCTTGCCGCGCCGCATCGTCCGTTCCAGGAGCCCCACGCGCTCGCCCACCTCGCCCAGCACCAGGACCCTCGCCAGCTGGTACGTCCCGGCCGCCACCGCCAGGAAGGCCGCCGCCGCCATCACGCCGAGCCGCAGACCGTGCTCCGCGACGACGTAGGCCCGGAACACCGACAGGTACCCGAACTCCACCGCGAGCGCCGTGCCCCCGAGGACGAGGATCACCAGCGTCATCCCCAGCGAGAACCTCCCCGGCGTCACCGCACCCGCCCCACCTCGAACAACCGCTCCTGGAACTCGCCCGGGCGGCGCCCCGGGATCCGCTTCGACGACATCGCCATGCGCAGGACCGCGCGCTCCATCCGGCGCACGAAGCTCCGCGTCGCCCCCGCGAACGCCACCACCATCCCGGCCTGGAGCTTCGCCCGCACCTGCGCCGCCGAGTACTTGCCGGTGGCGACCTCCAGCTGGATGCCCACCTCGCGCCCCGCGTCGTCGGTCACCTCGACCACCGCGTCCGGCAGGTGGATCTCACCGTCGACCGCCGGCACCCCCGCCGCCGCCGCGGCCGCGAGCCGCGCCTCCCGACGCGAGCCGCGG
>JAJEFC010000132.1 GCA_022820675.1 Vicinamibacteria bacterium
GCTCACGGGGCCGCCCCGCGGCGGCGGACATCCCGCAAGGCCCCGCCGAGCCCCGCCGGCCGCGATCCCGCCGCCTGGCGGGACGCCCAGCCGCTTGCCTACACGAGCCGGCGGACCAGCGACGCCGCCGTCATCGACGACGACCGGCCGTACCACCCCTGGACGCCCTCGGTGGCGATGATCGACAGCGCCAAGCGCCACCCCACGACCCTGGTGCAGTCCGCGGCCATGAGCGCCGTCGACCACCGGCGCCCCGCGGCGCGACCGGTCCTGCCGGCCCACCTCGTCACCGACGGCACGTTGTCCGACGCCCAGCTCGAGTCCGTCGTGCTCGCGGCCGAGGCGCACTCGGCCGACCTGCCCGGGCGGTACTCGATCGACAGCGACTACGACAGCGTGCGCTACCTCGGCCCCGACGGCCCGCAGGCGACCGACGTCGCGCGCCGCGACTCGGCCTCGGAAGCGAACATCACGTGGAGCAAGCCCACCGCGCTCCGCCGCGGCTGGATGCTGGGCGACGGGACCGGCTGCGGGAAGGGGCGCCAGGTCACCGGCATCATCCTCGACCGCTGGCTGCAGGGCACCCGCAGGGCGCTCTGGCTGTCGGCCTCCGACAAGCTGATCGAGGACGCCCAGCGCGACTGGACGGCCCTGGGCGGACGCGCGAGCGACATCGCGCACGTCAACAAGTGGCGGCAGAAGGACCCCATTGACCGCGCCACGGGCATCCTGTTCTCGACCTACGCGACGCTGCGGTCGGCCGGCCGCGACGGCAACCCGTCCAGGCTCGAGCAGATCGTCGAGTGGCTCGCCGGCGGCCTGGACGAAGAAACACGGCATGCCTGGAACGGCGTGATCGTGTTCGACGAGTCGCACGCGCTGTCGGGGGCCGCCGGCGGGAAGGGCGCGCGCGGCGCGATCGCGCCCAGCCAGCAGGGGCGGGCCGGCGTGCGGCTGCAGAACGCCCTGCCGCAGGCACGCATCGTGTACTCGTCGGCCACCGGGGCCAGCACGATCGACGGCCTCTGCTACGCGAGCCGGCTGGGCCTGTGGGGCACGCCGGAGACGCCCTTTCCGGCCCGGACCGACTTCGTGCAGGCGATGGACGCCGGCGGCGTCGCTGCGCTCGAGGTGGTCGCCAGGGACCTCAAGGCCCTCGGCCGCTACCAGGCGCGGGCGCTGTCCTACACCGGCGTCGAGGTCGACATCCTCGAGCACGTGCTCACCGATGAGCAGACGGCCATCTACAACGAGTACGCGAGGGCCTTCAAGATCATCCACCACAACCTCGGGGCCGCGCTCGAGGCAACCGGCATCGACACCGGCGAGGTCTGCAACGCCCGCGCCAAGGCCGCGGCGCGCTCCGCGTTCGAGCTCGCCAAGCAGCGCTTCTTCTCGCACCTGCTCACCTCGATGAAGTGCCCGACGCTGATTGCGTCCATCGAGGACGACCTCCGCAATGACTTCGCGCCCGTGGTGCAGATCGTCTCGACCGGCGAGGCCCTCACCGAGCGCCGGATCTCGCAGATCCCGACCAGCGAGTGGGACGACCTCTCCGTCGACCTCACGCCCCGGGAGTACGTGCTCGACTACCTGATGCATGCCTTCCCCGTCAGCCTCCACGAGGAGTACGAGGACGACGAGGGCAACGTCCACACGCGCCCGGCCCGCGACAGCGGCGGCAACCCCGTGCTGTCCCAGGAGGCCGTCGACCTGCGCGACGCCCTCGTCGAGAAGCTCGCCAGCATGCCCCCGATCGGCGCGGCCCTCGACCAGCTCCTCCATCACTTCGGGCACGACGAC
This sequence comes from Vicinamibacteria bacterium, assembly GCA_022820675.1. Classification (GTDB taxonomy): domain Bacteria; phylum Acidobacteriota; class Vicinamibacteria; order Vicinamibacterales; family UBA8438; genus JAJEEA01. The sequence continues at coordinate 1,804 of JAJEFC010000132.1, forward strand.
GTGGCCGAAGTCACCGGACGCTCCCGCCGCGTGCTCCGGATCTCCGACGACGGCCAAGGAGACCGGCTCGCCGTCAAGAGCCGGCCCGCCAGCGCGAACCTCCACGAGACCCAGGCGTTCATGGACGGGAAGAAGCGCACGCTCATCTTCTCGGGGGCCGGCAACACGGGACGCTCCTACCACGCCGACCTGGCGTGCGCGAACACGAGGCGCCGGCGCCACTACCTGCTCGAGGCCGGCTGGCAGGCCAACCAGGCCATCCAGGGCCTCGGCCGCACGCACCGCACGCGCCAGAAGAGCGCGCCGCTGTTCTCCCCGGTCACCACTAACGTGAAGGGAGAGCGGCGGTTCACCTCCACCATCGCGCGGCGCATCCACAGCCTCGGGGCGATCACGCGCGGGCAGAAGGACTCGCAGAGCGGGATGGGCGACGACAACGCGGAGCTCTTCCGTGAAGCCGACAACTTCGAGTCCGAGTACGCCAGGGCGGCCCTGCGCGCCTTCTACCGGGATCTCTACGCCGGCCGCATCGACGGCTGGTCGGCCGACTCGTTCGAGGAGGAAACCGGGCTGTCGATCACCGACGGCGACGGCCAGCTCCTGACCGACCTGCCGCCCATGCACACCTTCCTCAACCGCCTGCTCGCGCTCGAGATCCACGAGCAGAACCACCTGTTCGCGCACCTCGAGCAGCTCGTCGACGCCAATATCGAAGGAGCCATCCAGGCCGGCACGTATAACCGCGGCGTCGAGCGCATCACCGCGGCCGGCCTGGAGCTGGTCGCCACCGAGACGGCCGAGGCGCCCGGCGGGGCCTCCGTCCACCTCGTCGAGATCCTCCGGCGCGACCGGCTGAGGCCGACCACGGTCGGCGCGGCGCTGGAGATCTACGCGGCGGCGAACGCCAACGGAGGGGCCGGCGCCGTCCTGTTGCGGAACACGCGGTCCGGCAACGTGGCCCTCGTCGCGGGGGCGCCCTCGCAGACGCTCGAGGACGGCACGATCCAGAAGCGCCGGCGCATCATCCAGCCCGCCAGCCGGCGGACCGAGCCCCTGGAGAACCTCAAGACTGGCTGGAAGCCGATCGAGATCGACGAGTGGCGCGCGGCATGGGCCGCGCAGTGCGCGGCGCTGCCGGAGTTCCGCGAGTCCCGCTTCTGGCTCGTCACGGGCGTGCTGCTGCCGGTCTGGGAGAAGCTCCCGGCAGCCGACGTCCGCGTCTACCGCCTCACGACCGACTGCGGGACGAGCCTGATCGGCAGGGTCCTGACGGCCGGCCAGATGGACGCCGTGCGCATGAAGCTCGGCCTCGGGACATCCGCCGCCGGGAAGCTGCCCCCCGGCGAGCGGATGGAGGAGCTCATCTCCCGCCGGTGCAAGTACCTGCTCGACGGCGACCTGGTGCTTGCCGGCCGCCGGCACATGGGAACCGTGCGCGCCGAGATCGAGCACCGCAGTCCGGAGATCGTGGCGCGGCTGAAGGCGCTCGGATGCGTGACGGAGATCGTCCAGTACCGGGCGCGCGTGTTCGTCCCCGACGCGGCCACGCTCGGCCGGGTCATCGACGCCTACCCCGTCCTCGCCCGCCACGAGGCCCAATGACCGGAGACCGCCACGAAATGCCCCAAGCCATCGGAATCAACCGCCGTCACTGGCAAAACGCCGCGCTCGCGGCCCGACGAGCCCAGCGGCGGCGCGACGAGCTCGAGGTCGAGGCCCTGCTGAACGAAGCCGGCGTCGAGGACGAGGACGAGCGCGCGGCCATCAGCGGCGAGCGATGCGTCGAGTGCGGGACGATCGTGCTCGTGGAAGCCGGCTACGTCCCCTACTCCCCCGCCGGCGTCCTCGTCTGCGCCGGCTGCATCGAGGACGCCGGCGGCGAGCCGGACGGGCCCGGCGCGATAGTGCGCGACTGGACGGGCCGATGAACGACGCCACCAGCGGTTACGAGCTGCTCCTCCGCCGCCCCGCACCCCCGCCCGAGACCATCCCCCTCCTCAAGCGCGCCTGGGACGCCCGCCGGACCGAAGACTGGCTGCTCAACGGGACGTGGCCGGAGGGCCGCAGCGCCCCCGGCGAGCACCTGACCGCGGCCGGGACCGACCGCGGCGGACGCTGGGCCGTCCACGACGGAGAACGCCTGCGCGCGGCCGACTGCGAGTGGCTGCGGCACATCACCGAGGTGCAGGCCGTCCGGCGGACCTGGTGGCGTACGCACTGGCAGAGCTGGCCGCCGCGCGCCGGGCAGACGCGCGAGCCGCGGGAGGTGCGGATCGCGCTCGACTGCGACCCGGACAGCCCGGTGCAGATGTTCCAGCTCTACGTGGCGCTCGCCGACGACCAGATGCCCCTCGGCGCCCCCGAGCTGCGCACGTTCCACCCGGACGCCGACACGGAGATGCCGACCGAGGCCGCCGTCGTCATCGAGACCAACCCCGCCGCGGCCGACCTGCTCGAGTGGCTCGCGTGGCTCCTGTTCGACGGCCGCCGCAGCGCGGCGCGCTGACGCCGCGGCCAGAAAGCGACTACCGCAAGCGCCCGAACCCCGCGCACGCGGCTACGATTCACGAAAGGAGGACACGATGCCCGGAGAAGGAAGCCCGCCAACCGGCACGGACGCCATACCGCGCCACTTCGCGCCCAACGTGCAGCTCTCGGCCTACGGGCGGCTGACGCGGGACCCGGAGGCGATGACCTCCCGGCAGGGACGCCCGTACACCCGCGCGCGCATCGCCTGCAACGTGACGCCGGCCAACCGCCCGGGCCGCGAGCAGACCTGGTTCGTGGACGTGGTCGCGTTCCGCCATCAGGCCGCGGCCCTCGCCAAGTGCAGGAAGGGCCACGGCGTGCACGTCATGGGAACCCTCGGCATGGAGGAGAAGACGAAGGACGGCCGCACCTACCAGAACTTCACCGTGACCGCCGACGCCGTGATGGGCGCGGCCACGACGAGACGCACCGAATGACCGAGCCCCGTCAGCCCGAGGTCGCCTCCACGACCATGATCTGCGTGATACCGGCCACCCCGGCCTCCACCGACAACCTGTCGCTGCAGCAGATCTACGACCACCAGGCGCAGTACCTCGCCACCGTGCGCCGCCGGCCCACCCACACCGAGCTCGCCCAGATGGCCACGCTCCACGGCTTCCGCCCCGCGCTCCCGGTCTCCGCGATCCAGTGGACCAACCGGTACGCGCAACGCGTCATCCTGCTCGTCGCGAGCCGCGCCGAGCCCCAGTTCCACCACTGCGACCACGGCCGGAGCTCGGTCATCGGGCGCCGGCCGTTTCGAGGCCCGCTCAGAGCGCCCGCCGTCACCGCGGCGCACCGGCACTACACCGAGCTGCGGCGCTGCCGGCACTGCAACGGCGTCCAGATGGTCAACGTCGGCGCCACGGGAGCCCAAGAAGCGTCTCCCTGGTTCGAGCCCGACGGCGACTGCGTGACCTGGAGCGGCCTCTACGCGGCCGCCCTGGCCGCCGGCGCGCCCGACACGCCCGCCGGCCCCTGACGGGCGCCCGCCCAAGCCAACCCATCCCGCCGACCGCGGCGGCCTGACCAAGTCGGAACGCCGTCACGGACGACGTCGAGCGTCCGGACGCAGACCCGCGCAAGTCGCCGTCAACGAAAGGGCACCAGCGTCCGGCCCGCCAGGGAGAAACCGGCTCCGGTACTCCGCCTCTGCCACCGACACGCCCTCATCGACGACACCCCTCGGCCCGTTGACCTTCCACACCGAGTAACCGCAGGAGCACAACCTGCCCGAATAGGGACCGGCCGGCGCCCGGCCAGAAGCGCTGCCACGCCCGGCGATCCACGACGAACGTCCCTGCACATCGTCCCCAAGGCGCGCCCAGCGCAGGATTGCCGGCGTCCGCAACGCGAAACCCGCTGAACGCGAAGGCCGGCGGTGCAACCGATGACGAAGACGACCACAGCGTGCAACGACATCGACGACCGGTACGCAATCGACTGGGAGCTGTGCTCGCCCGTCAGCACGACGCAGTGGGCACAGATCGACACCGAGGCCGACGCCGCATGGTTCGGGCAATGGGTGAACCCCTTCCGCCGAATGGTGCTGGCCTACATCGAGGGCGAGCTTCAGGTGACGCGGTGCGACGACGACCGGGAGCTCGCCGCGGAGCTCGAGCGAATCGCCGACTGGCACCGCGAGCACGACCGCTGGAAGGGAATCGATCCCTGGAACGACGAGCTCGCCCGGCGCCTCGAGGACGCCGGCGCCGGACGCCTGTTGCATGCCGGCCGGCGACCGAAGCAACAATCCCGTCCATGAGGGCAAGGCATCGGCCACGGACACCGGGGTCACGCGCACCGGACCCGCAGCGGGCCTCGGGATCCGGAACGCGATGCGCCTCGCCCCCGGGTGGCGGGAAACAGCGGCCGCGAGGCGAAACCCCAACGAGGAGGCACCGAGTGGGACTGACGAGACCGCAAGCGATCATCCGCAGGATGGACGCCGCCGGGCACGGACTCCGCGGCGCGATGAGAAACCTCGCCCGGATGCTGGCGATCGTCGACTACGAGCGCGAGGAGGACATGCGCGTGTTCGGCTACAGCCGCGACCCGGTGCCGGCGTATGTCAACCTCCGCGAGGCGGCGAGAGGCGCCGTCGAGGAAGCGGGCGCGCCGACGGTGCCGGCCGGCAACAACCGGCTGAAGTCCCGGGCCGGAACCCCCTTGGCCGCGAGGTGGCCAACGCCCGCCACCGTAACCGCCACGATCATCGCGTTCAGGAGCTTCGGCGGCGAACCGACCGCGACCTTCCCGAACCGGGCCTGCGCCGGCCGCGTCCCCTGCTTCTCTACCCGCGACGGACACTTCGACGCCCCGGCGTCCGACATCGATCGGTGGCCGAACGCCGAACCCACCCACCAGCTCCTGAACGAGCTGGCCCGCAACTTCTGGCCCGACTGAGAACCCCGCCGGCGCCCGAGCCGCTCGGCGCAGCCGCCGGATTCGGGACTACCTCCGCGTGACCGCTCACTACCCGCGCGCCGCCGCGCGCCGCCGCGATCCGCCACGCACCAAGGAACCGAACGCCCCGCGAGCCCGAGCCGTCGCCCGGACGCTCGCGGCACTGGCCAGTCGGCGGCAGATCCTCGCCGGTGACGCTGCCGAGGCCGAGACACTGCTGACCAGGTACCCGACGACATGACGAACATCCACACGAGCCCCTGGGGCGGTGTGCAGGACGCCACCGTCCTCGCCCCCGGCGTGACCCTTATCGAGACCGCCTCCCACGGCGGCCTGTACCTCGCCGGACGAGCCCTCGAGGCGATTCCCCGCGCCGTCGGCGCGACCTTCATCAACGGACCGAGCTGGGCCGAGGAAGACTGCGAGCTGGCCATCGCGCTGGCGATCCTGCACGCAGCCGGAATCGTCCCCTCCGACCAGCTCCTCGGATTGACCCCGGCCCGGATGGCCGACGCCGCCCGCCGCACCGCCCAAGAGTTCGACACCTACGCCTGCGCCCTCGAACACCTGCCCGCCGGCTGAGCCGCCGATTGACGCCTGGGCCCAGTCCCCCCTCCCGAACAACCCGGATCGAATCACCCGCGCCCGCCCCTCCACCGGGCGCACGAGGAGAACACTGCGCATGACCATCACCATCAAGCCGCTCGCGCGCGGCGAACGCCGCCGCGAGGTCCGAATCGGCCGCACCGGCAAGGGCTACCTCGCCAAAGCCCGCGGCGCATACGTCCTCGAGGGCCTCAACCGCTGGCGCGCCTACAACGGCATGCGGTTCCCGACCGTCGCCGCCGCGCGCGCGTGGCTCAACGAGCAGTTCGCCGACGTCGACGATCCAACACACTTAACAAACTGAACAACCTGTGCAAACATGGCTGTCGACTGACGGACAGGGAGCGAAAGCAACATGGCGAATCCGACCGGAGCGGCGAAGGAGACGATGGGGTTCCTGGCGGACGAGTTCCCGGCGCTGTCGAACAGTGCCAGGACGTTCGTCCGCGATCATCCGCGGGAGGCACGGCTGGCGGTGGCGGCGGCATTGGAAGCGGTCGCCGCGCAGCGGGAAACCGAGGCCCCCGACGCCGCCGCCCAGGTGCCGGAACGGCTACGCCCATTCCTCGTTCGACGAGCCGGCGGCGAGGACATTCTCGGCGTCTCGGAAGCCGCGAAGCGGCTTGAAGTGTCGCGCACCACGGTCTATGACTGGGCGGACAAAAAGACGCTCGTGGCCTGGAGGTCGACCAAGCGCGGGCTCAGCATTCCCGCGGCGCAGATCCTCGGTGCCGGAAAGGTGGTCGCGGGCCTTGCGGATGTCGTCGAAGCCATCGGGGACCCCGAGCTGGCCTGGGCGTTTCTCAGCCAGGAGTGGCCATTCGACGATACGGCGACGACGCCTCTGACGTTGCTGAAGGCCGGCCGCCTGGACGACGTGCTCGGCGCGGCCGCCGGATTCGGGACTTCCTTCGCGTGACCACCCGCTACCCGCGCAGCCGGATCGCGTCCGCGCTGCTCCGGTAGCTGAGCTGACGGGCGAAGTTCACGTGATCGGGTGAGTGCTCGGCATCCTGGTCACCATGACCGCCCTGCTGTACCCGGTCCTGTTCCACATTGCGTTCCGCCTCTGAACCCCGCGGCACCGGCTTGGTGGTCGCCTCCTGCAAGCCCTCCAGTGCCCTCTCAGGTGGGCCATCCGCTCACGGAGCTGAGCCATCTGGCTCTGGAGACCGCGACCCTGGGTACGGATCCGCTCGCACCATCCCCACCGGTTGTTCCCTTGAGCTAACCTGCGACATTGGACACGGCTTCACGGCCACGCAGCGCCACGCGCCTGCTGGTCTTGTGCTGCCGACGCGCTTGCGCCAGCTCGTAGGCTGCCTGCATGCGCATCCAGTGGTCGGCAGTACCCCATTCGATACCCTCCAGCGCCAGGGCCATCTTCGCAGACACTCCCGCCTTGCCGTTCAGCACGCGGGATAGCGTCCCGCGCTCACAGTTCAGGCGAGCGGCTGTCTCGCCCACCGTCCAGCCGACCTCTTCCATGTTCCCCCGGATCAGCTCGCCCAAGTGCGGAGGGTTGAGCATGGGGCGGACGCGCTCGTCATCGGTGCTGGTCATGAGCTTCATGCTCCCATCATCAGTGATAGTCGATCAGATCGACATCCACGACCTCGGCGTGCTCGAAGCGGAACACCACCCGCCAGTTGCCGGACACGTGCACACTCCACCAGCCTGCCCGGTCCCCCTTCAGGGGATGGAGCCGGAAGCCGGGAGCGGCGGCGCTACCTGGACTCGTCGCCTCTTGCAGCTGGAACAGAACGCGTCGGATCCGGGGCACGAGGTCCGCCGGCAGACGTGCACGATCATCCCGTTCGTGCAGTGCCCGCAATCCCTTGTGCCTGATCTTCAAGGAAACCCACTGTAACGCATAGCGCCCCACGCCGCAACGACCCGCGTGCGGCTTCGCGATCATGAGGGCCAGTACGTCCAAGCGCCACGTCGCGGCGTGATTGCTCTCCAGCACCCGATCACCGCGGGACTCCGGAGACATTGGACCGCCCCCCCAATGGCCGGCGCGCCGCACCTGACCGACATGCGCCCCGAACACGTCAAGCAGTACCACCTCTACGACGGCGACCGCGTCATCGCAACCGGCCAAGCCGCCCTCGACTACCCATGGCGCCCCGGACTCATCATGCGGTGGCTCATGCCGCCTGAGCCCGAGAGACGCCAGATCTCCCCGGAGGCGCGATACCGCGGCCGTCGCCGCCGGCTCCAGAGGCGCCTCCAGCGCCAGGCGCCCCTCTTCGCCTCACAGCTCGAACAGCAGATCCTCGCCGCCCGGCCGGAGTACTACGGGCTCCCCAAGCCCTGACCGGTTCACCCCGCAGCCGCAACCTCGCCCCAGTCACCACCGCCCTGCCCGGGCGGCCGAAAGGAGTGCATCCAATGCAGATCCACGGCGCGTACACACGCGGCATCCAGGGGCACCTGTTCACGGTGTCCGCCGCCCCGAACGCTGCCGGACGACTCCACGTCGCCGGCATCCGCGACACCGTCGCCCAGCACACGGCGACCACCGTCACCCACGCCCTCAAGCGGCTCGGAATCGGCGAGGTCGGCGCCGACGTGCGCCTCGAGCCCGCCGGCGCCGGAGACCCGCCGCTGGCCACCGGCCGGTACTCGGGCACGCTCGATTTGCCGATCGCGCTGGCCCTGCTCGCCGTGGCCGGCAGGCTCCCCGCGGACCGACTCGCCGGCATCGTGGCCGTCGGCGGCCTCGACCCGTACGCCGCGATCGAGAGCGCTGGCGTGCGGTGCATCGGCGCCGGCGGCACGACTGCCATCGCCCACGCTGCGGCGGTGCGCGGCCTCCGGCTGATCGTCGCCGAGGATCAGGCCGCGGCCGCCTGCGCCGAGTGCCCCGAGACGACAGGCGCCGTGACGCTCGACGAGCTCGTGGCCACGCTCACCGGCGATCAGGACGCCGACCCGCCCTCGCCCCGGGCGGCCGCCGTGAAGCGGCGCTACCCGGAAGCGTGGCGCATCAGCGAGGGCGACCTGCGCGCGCTCGAAGTCGCGTGCGCGGGCTGGCACAACATCCACGTCATCGGCCCTCGCAGCTACTCGCTCCCGCAGTACGGGCGCATCGCGCAGACCCTCCTGCCCGACCTCGCCGGCGAGGCCGTGCGCGAGACGACCAAGATCCACGGCGTCGCGGGCCTCATGGCGCCGTGGACCGCGCGAATCACGGAGCCCCCACTCCGGGTCCCGCACTACACCATCTCGCGCGGCGGCATCGCCGGCAGCCGGGGCCGACCCGGCGAGGTGAATCTCGCGCACAACGGCGTCCTCGTCATCGACCAGCCGACCGAGTTCGACCGCGACGCGGCCGACGCCCTCGTCGCCGTCGCCGAGGACGGACAGACCGTCATCTATCGCTACACCCCGGTCGAGCACACGATCCGGATGCCGGCCCGCTTCCGCCTCATGGTGACCACCCGGCCGGACGAGCTCGACGCCCGGCGGCACCGCGCCACGGACCTTCTCGAGCTCTGCGACATCGAGATCACCGGCGGCATGCCGACCGACACCGCGATGCCCACCGAGCGGCTGCAGGCCGGCCGGGAGCGCGTCGCCCGGGCGGCGGCGGTCCTCGAGGGCGCGCCCCCGCGCCTCATCGGCGGCCGGGCGGCGTACGACACGCCGAGCCGGCGCGTCCGGGCCATCGCCCAGACGGTCGCCGCGCTCGACGGCCGACGGCAGCTCGAGAGCGAGGACCTCGCCGAAGCCGAACGCCTCCTCTACCGCGGCGATCGCAAGTGACGCCCGCCCCGAACCCGACGCAGGGGCGACCAACCAACCTACCCCTCACTCGACAGCGACCACTACCGCAAGACGAACGGCCGTGAGCCGGCGCGGCCACGACCGGCCCCGACAACCACAGCAGGGAGCCTCGATGGAGCTCGGACGTACCAACGAACTGACGATCCTGACGCCTGACGAACGCGCGTGGATCGAGAGGGCGCTCGGACCGGCGGGCCGGAACGTGATGGCCGACGCCGCACTGAAGGCTGGCCTGGGCCGGCGCCTGGACTGCGAGACGCCGGCCGGAGACCACCGCTGCGGCCGGCCCGCCACGCACTTCTACGTGGACAACAACGACCGGCTGCACGCCCACTGCGAGCGCCACTGGCGGGAGATGGACCCGAACGACAGGCTGGGGCTGCTGGACCCGCAAGGCGCCTCCGACACCGGCGCAGGGCAGAGCGACTGACGCGGAACAGCGCGCGCCCAGTTTCCAAGAAGACGGAACACCCGTGACGACCACACGAACCCAACCGCCCGCCGGCCGCCACGTGCGGCGGCTCGGATGACCGCCCGCCGCGAACCCCCGCCTCCAAGACGCCACGATCTCCAGCACCAGCACGCGAGCCAGGACAGGCTCACTCGCGAGCGCGACGCCGCCGAGCGCCACGCCTGGGACGCCCTCGCTCGCTACAAGTTCGTGATGTTCGGCTACTGGTGCGGGGTCTGGGTCCACCTCAACCGCCTCTGCCCAACCCCGAAGCCCAACCCCTGTAGAGACCTCGTGGCCGCCGCCCGGCGGCACCGGAGAAGACATGACGAGGATTGCACGACCCAGCCCGGCCGACCTTGAGCGGCGGGCACGAGCGGCAGCGCGCCAGCGGCGACGCGACGAGACGGTCGCGGCCGGCGCTCTCCGCCGGGCGCGGGGATCCGCCACGGCCGCGGCCGCCGCGCTCCGCGCCGAAGCCGCCGGCTACCGGGCGGAGGCCGACTGGCTCTCCCCGAAGGGTGTCGACGGCGGCCTCGGGGCCTGGCGCGCGGCCCAGCGCCGCGACCGGGCCGCGGACCTGCTCGATCCCGGAGGCGGCTCGTGAAGGTCAAGCGCGGCGCCCGCGCCGTCGAGGCGGCCGCCCTCAAGGCGATCGAGCGCGCGCAGCAGAGCGGCCCGCCGCGCGACGAGTACAACGAGCTGCAGGGCGCGCTCAAGCGGGGGCGCGGCGCCGCTGCCCGCCTCGGCCACAGCCTCACCCGATGGAAGCGGCGGGCCTACGCCCCGCACACCGCCGCGACCGCGTTCTGCAGGCAGTGCCGCGCCACCGCCCTCGTCAACCTCGATCTCGCCTCCGACGCCTACGGCCCCGCCATCACGAATCCCTGCAGCGCCCCCAAGGCCGATCCACCCGCCTGAGGCCCCGGCGCACCCTGCCAGGAACGCGCAGCAGCCAATCCTCAACATCGTCCGAACCGGAGAACGAACCGCTGAGACCGACCTCGCAAGCCATGACCAGCATGAGACGACAGGAGGACCGGACCCCGGCGCCCGGGATCCCGGCCTTTCGGATCACCGTGGAGCTGCCCGCCGCGTGGCAGAGCTACATCGCGAACAACGTGGCCGATGTCTTCGACGACATGGATCCCGACGATCCGTGGAACCGGGCCGCCGCCGACCGGGAGGCCGCCAGGCTCGAGAACGAGGGCTACGCGATCCTCGGCCCGGTGATCGGGGCGGAGGCCGAGTTCGGCCGGCACGAGGGAACGCTCGGCGCGATCACGACCTACGAAGCCGTCAACCACGACGTCCTCGCCGGCGACGAGGCCGCCGGCATGTGGCGCTTCAGACCACCTGGAAGCGAAACCGAGTACCTCATCCTCGACCGCACGGAAGGCGTCGTCTGGCTGCCCGAGCACTGGCGGCACAGGCTGGCCGATCCCGCCTACGCGATCGACGAGGGCGACATCGAGTGGCCCGACCCCGCCGACAACGACCCCGCACAGCCTCCCCTCACGGATCTCGGCGAGATGAATGAAGACTGGGACCCGCGCGACCGCACCCCGCCACCCCAGGACCTCGCGGTCTGGGACGACGACGCCTACGAGGGCACTGTCCGGGCGCTCGCGGCGCGCGGGTGGACCCTCGACCAGGCCCTCGACGGCCCCCGCCTCGGCTGGTTTCACCGCCAGTGGGGACCGCTCCGCGCGTACGTCCTGACGAGCGCCCGCGACCAGGAGGCAGACACCGGGACCCGGCCGTGGGTCGAGACCGGCGGGAGGCGGTTGTGACCACGGCCCGGCGGCCGGCCGGCAGCCGGCGCGTGCTCCGCCAGGCCCGGCGCGCCGCGGCGATCCTCCGCTGGCGGCAGGCGGGAGCCTCCACCGCCGTGATCGCCCGCGGACTCGGCATCGACATCCGGACCATCCACCGAATTCTCGCCGACCTGCGAAGGCGGGCCGGCAGCAAGGAGAGACCATGACGACCAGGAAGCAGCGGACCATCCGCGCCAGGATCGCCGACGAGGCGATCGCGAAGGTGATGCAGTTCTTCGACGGCACCTTGGCGCAGACGCTCCACGAGGTCCTGCAGAACGCCCGCCGATCGGGCGCGACGTCGGTCGCCATCACGCACGGCCGGGCCGACGGACGGATCACCGTGAGCGACGACGGCCGCGGCATCGGCGACCCGGCCGCGCTCCTCGCGTTCGGCGGGAGCGGCTGGCCGCAGGACCTCCGCAACGCCGAGCACCCCGCCGGCATGGGCGTCTTCTCGCTCGCGAGGCGGTCGCCCCGGATACGCTCGCGGGTGGCCGGCCGCGCCGCCTGGAGCGTCCAACTCGGGGAGGACCACTTCGTCGGGCGCGAGCCCGCGGCCCTCGCGGCGGACCCCGGGTGGGACGGCGACCACGGCACCGACGTGACGTTCTCGCTCCTGCCGACCGACCCGGGCTGGATCCCGAGCGTGATCGCGGACATCGTGCGCCACTACCCGATCCCGGTGACCGTCAACGGACGGAGGCCGGAGCAGTCCGACTTCCTGCAGGACGCGGTCCGGACCGAGACCTGGCGCGGACTGCGGGTGGGCGTCTTCCACTCGGCCAACCCCACCTGGGCGACCCCCGCCGTCAACTTCCACGGGCTGCACGTGACCTTCCCGGACCTGCCCCAGGTCCACGCCCTGCCGGGCGCCGACGCGGACGCGCCCCGCACCTGGTGGACTCTCGCCGACGTCGCCGACTGCCCCGACCTCGAGCTGACCCTGCCGACGCGCACCGCCATCGTGCAGACGCCCTTCACGGCCCAGCTCGTCGACGAAGCCACGCGAATCATCTACCGCGCGATCGCCGCCGAGGGCCAGGAGCCGCGGCTCGGCTACGAGACCCGGACGAAAGCGGCCGCAGCCGGCATCACGCTCCCGGCCGATCCCCGCCACCTCACGCCGTGGGGACCCAAGACCGCATACGACTCGAAGCTGTTCGCGCGCCCGCGTCACCCCGACCTCCAGCACGCGATCCTGGTGGACGACGACGAGCTGGACGCCGCCGAGTCCCAGACCCTCGCCTGGGCGGCGAAGGAGTCCGACACGCTCGGCCGGTACTGGGAAACCGAGAGCGGGCTTCGCGGTTACCGGTGGTACGACGAGCTCCCCTGCATCATCGGCGTCAACGTGCACGTGAGGAGCGGGACCGAAACGCATACGAGCACACGCCAGACCCGCCGGGACGGAGAGTGCCCCTTCCGCGGGGCCGTCGACGAGATCGAGCTCGAGCTCCTGGTGAAGCGAGCGGGCTGCGAAGCGCCCGGCAAGGTGCGCATACCGGCGAGCGCCGCGCTGCTCAGCCCGGAGGGAGGCGGCACCAGCGAGATCGAACCCATCTTCGTCGCCCGCCGCGACGCGCCGATCGACAGGAGCGCCATCTGCGGCGCACTGGCGGAGGCGTACTTCCAGCCGTCGTTCGACTCCGACGCCGACAGCATTGACACGCAGATGCGCGACTATCGGCGGCGGATTGCCTACCTCGTGACCGAGCTCCTCGAGTCGCGCGAGGCCGCGGCCGACGCCGACCTCCGCGAGCTCGTGGCGACCTGCATCCTGCCGTCGATGAGCGGCGACTCGAACATCGACATCGAGATCCGCAACGGCGCCCTCGCGGCGATCCACCGGATCTGACTAACCGCATCCTTACGGGCCGCGAGCAGCCCCGGCGCTCCGGTCGGGCTGCTCCGGCCCGCCCCTGCCCGCGACTGGGCCGACCACCATGAGAATCGAGATCCACCGCTGGCGCATGGCCGGCGGCCCCCGTGACGACGGCCTCGTGGCCGTCGCCTACAACGTCCTCGTGCCGCTCGAGGACTGCGTACCCGACAACTCCTCCAACATCGAGGTTCTCCTCGACGGTCGCGTGTACAAGGAGTACCCGGACGCGACCTGGTCCACCGACCTCGCGCCCGGCTGGGATCGCTACGAGGCCTGGATCGCCCACGAGCGCGCCGCCAAGCGGCGCATGCTCGACTTCCTCCACCAGCACTGCCCGGAGACCCGCACGCTCGACGAGTGGCCGACCCTCTGGGCCTGCATTCCGCCCCGGCTCGCCGAAGACCTCCGCACCATTCACTTCACGATTCCGCCACCCGGGAACGCGAACGACGACCACCAGCGGCATCCGGCGCCGCCGCCCGCCGGCGCCGCTGCATGACCTCCTATTCCGACAGCAGGGGAGAACACCCATGTCCCACACACCGCCGACCACCCCCGAACCCCAGACCGAGTGGCGCGTCATCCACGCCTACACCCGCGCCGAGGCCCTCGCCGACGGCGTCCTCGTCGACGTCACCGCCACCGCCCGCGAGGCCGGCTTCAAGGTGCCGACCGCGGTCACGGCCGCCGTCTTCGACCAGTGCATCGAATGGACCGAGTCCGACGCCGAGCAGAGCAGCGCCTACCAGGATCAGGAGGGCCGTCTCTGGGACGTGGTGTACCTCGCCGCGTTCAAGGCGCGAACCCTCGCCAAGCGCGGCGTGCGCCAGAACCACGTCATCTTCGAGCTCAATGTCGCGCCGCGGCCCGGGCACACCCATCCCCGCCACCGGACCCTCAAGCTCGTCATCGGCCCCGGCGACAACCCCGAGCCCGTCGCCACCATCCTGCTTCCCAACGAAGACTGATCCAATGAGCCAGAACCAGCGGATGCTGACGCTGATCGAGCTGCTGCGCCGCGGCCGCGAACGAATCCTCCGCGGATGGACGCAACACGCGCCGGCAAGGACCGCCAGGGGAACGATGTGCGGCGCGAGCGACCCCGCCGCCGTCGCCTGGTGCGCCGCCGGCGCCGCCTGGTACGCCGACGACAGCATTCCCGACTGCGTCAACGACCCCTGCTACCGCCTGTACCTCGAGGCCCTGGCCGAGCTTCGCCGGTCCGTCGGCGAAGTGTCCCCGGACGAGGACTACGGCGGCCACCTGGGCTGCTGGAACGACGTGGGTCACCGGACCCGGGCCGACGCCGTGCGGCTGTACGATGTCGCGATCGCGCGCGTGGCCGCCGCAGCCTGACCGGCGACGGACCCACGGGACAGCCAACATGCCGACCACCTACAGAGTCCTCCTCGATACCGAGACCCGGCCGCGTGAAGCGGCGGTCTCCCTCGACCACCTGCCCGCCATCCAGGTCGATGCGCCGAGCGTCGACGTCGCCGCCCGCCTCGCCCTGTCGCATCACATCGACAGCCGGCCGATCCCGCCTCCCGCCGGAACCTCGTTCGGGCTCGTCGTGATCACGCCGCCGCCCTACGACCCCAAGGTGCCTCACCACGACCTCGACGCCGAGGCCGAGATGCACCACCTCAACGTCGAGTACTGGCCCACCGCACCCGCCGTGCACTGACCGCCCGTTGCGGCCGGAGCACGCAGCCCCGCCGCCAAGCGAAGCCGGTCATCGGTCCCCGGCGGCGCGTCTTGCACGGCGAACCGTTGCAGCACCGTCACCCACAGCCTGAAGCGATGGATGGGCGCAGTGCAGCCGTTGCCGGAACCGGTGGTTCCGGCAACACCTGACCGCGAAAGTGCGCCAACGCTCAATCTGCCCACGCTGCCGCTCGCGCATCGCCTGGAGAATCAACGCCCCACGGGAAGGCGGCTGACCCCGGCCACGCCCGAGCCGGACTTGCAGGACTGCTCGAACGATCCGATGATCGATCCCATGAC
The DNA here is from genome assembly GCA_022820675.1 of Vicinamibacteria bacterium. Taxonomy (GTDB): domain Bacteria; phylum Acidobacteriota; class Vicinamibacteria; order Vicinamibacterales; family UBA8438; genus JAJEEA01. The sequence goes on from JAJEFC010000132.1 coordinate 17,297, forward strand.
CGCCGGCACCATCGAACGAGGGTCCGCAGACCTGCGCCGCCCCCGCGGGCGAGAGGCTCTTTCGCCCCACCCACCCGCCCTAGTTGACAACACGTCCACGGGGAGCCTCGAACGACGGGCGGAGACCACGCCGGTGCCCGCGGCCCTCCTCCCCCCTGAAACCGCCGATCCCCGGAAGACGGCGGCTTGGGCCTGGAGCAAGGCAAAAGCCGTGCACCGACGCCGCACTGCCCCCACACAGTCCACCTTACCCCCGATCGATGCCATCCCCGACCCCTGTGTTCTGTTGGGTGGCCGCTCCAGCCAGAGGGGACAACAGAGGCTGAAGACCGACCGCATTGCCGGGAGCCAGGACCCCCCCGATGGCTCCGGTGAACGGCTACGCCCGCGTTTCGACGACCGACGGCGCAGGACATGTCGGCCCGCGGCGTGCGAGCCTGCGTGCGGGCGCTCGCTTGACACCACGGCGCACAGGCCAACACACCGATCGCGGCCGCCGGCCTCGTGTTCGCCATCTTCGCGGCACTGCAAGGGCCGCACCGCCGTAAACCACAAACATAAGGGCTCAGGTCATTGACTGGTCTGAGCGTCCTCTACGCAAGCGAGGCAACCAAGGAGAGGGACTGGGCGGCGGTGCCGGACCGCGACAGGACCGGCCGGTTGCGCGAAGTGTACTGGGCGAGCCGCGTCCAATCGAAGTCCGGCCGGGCGCCGTTCTTGAACGCAGCCCTGAACTGGTGGCCGGACCGCGCCACGATCGGCAGAAGAAGTGACGAACCGGGCGACGGGTTCGTCTACCTTGTCAGCATGGCGCCGCGTGTCGAGCACCGCTTCGAGTGGTTGGAGGTGACCGAGGTATTCACGACGGTGGCAGCGTCGCGGATCGAAGGGGCGATGCGGGCATGGAACAGGATCTACGACAAGCACCCGGTGGATTTCGAGGACTTCCGAAGAGGGCTTCCACGGGGACGTCCTTCGAGGATTGAACAACGAAGCGCTGCAGACCGGGTGATTGAGCAGATCGAGAGGAAGCTCGCCAAGACTTCGTACCAGGAACTGTTGAAAAGGTACGGCTACGGGACACTGGTGGTGGGAATGCCGCTGTGGTTCGCGGTCCCTCCCGACGATCCTCTCCGCGCAATGAACGCGATCGACGACTTCATGACGCGAACTGCTCTGGGTCTGGAGGATGTGAAACGACGGGTGCTTGGACGGCGGGATTGCCCATTTGGGAGCGTGGTCGTGACATGGGATACGACCCCGCAGGCCTTGCGTGAGTGGCACATGGGAAGGTCTTCGGTGTACGAGGACACAACCAATGCGTCCCTTGATAGTCCGATGGGAACGCGACTGCTCGGGTTGCTTTCGAGCGGGCTGGAAGAAACGATATCGAGAACGGAGACCCCGGAGAGCAAGGCTCCGTCGATGAGTCTGCGCCTGGACATAAGGACAACAAAGAGGGCGGTGGGCAAGGGGCCATATCCGAAGCTGGTAGATGCTCTCCGAGGGACCCTGCGCGATCGGAACGACCATCCTATGGGACGCTGGGCAGTGATGAAAGAGCGGGTCGCGCTGGCGCTCTGCAAGCTGCTCTGCTTCGTGAGAATTCGCGGGATGCGAGGACTTGAACGATGGCTCGCGCGAAAGCTCTCGCTGTCACATGCGTGGCAAAAGAGGGGAGTACGGCGCACTGCACGGCGGCTCTATTGGGAAAGCAGACGACGAGGTCGTGCGTTTGGCAGACCTGGCAATCGCATGGGATAGACCGACAATAGTGAGTATCTCGATTCGCGCCACGCGCATGCGGCTCGCTCCTCTCCGGGTGTTCGGTTGCCGGGTCCTCTCGCCGACTTTCAACCGGCAGCCACCGCCCGCGCCGGCATCTGCCGGTACACCACGAGAACCATCGCGCTCTCGGTCAGCTTCGTGCTGCGAGCGTCCTGGGACGACATCCGAGACACGCTCCTGCACGAGGTCGCACACGCGATCGTCGGGCCCGGCTACGACACGGCGCCGTGTGGCAGACAGCCGCGCGGCGCATCGGCTGCACGGCGAATCGCTGCAGCACCGTCACCCACAGCCTGAAGCGGTGGATAGGAGAGTGCCCCCGCTGCCGGGACCGTGGTTCCGGCAACGCCCGACGACGAAAGTGCGCCAACGCTCGATCTGCCCGCGCTGCCGCTCGCGCATCGCCTGGAGAATCAACGCCCACTGGAAGGCCCGCTGACCGCGGCGAGCCGGCTTGCAAGACTGCTCGTTCGATCCGATGATCGGCCCGATGGCCACCGACACCGTCAAACGAGGGGTCCGCGGACCTGCGCCGTCCCCGCGCGCGGGTGGCTCTTTCGCCCCACCCACCCGCCTATATGGACGCTTCTCCGTTCGCAAGACCCTCCACTCGGCTAACGGGCCGCGCCTTGTTGCGGCCGGAAGCTTGCTTCCGGCCTAACCAGCCCCGTCCACCGCGGCGGGTGTCGCGTCACCCGCGAGGGGCGGAACGCAGTGAAGCAGCCGCGCTTGCGCGGCTTGACGCGATGCCCGACGCGATGGCTCCCGTCGGCGACAGTTGGACCGGCCGCCCTGTCAGGGGCGGCAAGGACGTTCCGGTGTGGCGGGAACAGGTTGCACTCCTATATTCGGCCTGTTCGTGCAGGACTGCGCCTGCGGGCCCCGATGGAATCAGCACGACCCGCGCCTCATCCCTGTTACGGGCTTCGCACCCCGGGCGGGTGGTCAGGCTTGGCGGGTCGAGGTCTGACCTGTTTGCCATCACACTGTCTCGTTCCTCGCAACCTCCGGGGGGAACCTCCTGTGCTTCGTGTCGTCCGTCGCCGCCGGCGCTCAGGCGCGCTGGCCCTCGAACTTCGGGTTGTACTCCCGGTCATGGGCCAACAAGGCCCATGCCGTCCGCGCGGTCTTGTTCGCGAGCGCCACCGCGGCGACGTTCAGCGGGTGACGGCTGGCCAGCCGCAACTGCCACTGCGGCGGCGCCTTCGCGTTGGTGAGCGCCGAGCGGGCGCCGTGGATCAACAGGGTTCGCAGATAGGCGTCCCCGCGCTTGGAGATGCCCAGCATGCGCACCCGCCCGCCCGTGCCGCTGTGGCGAGGCACCAGACCCAGCCAGGCGGCGAACTCGCGGCCGGACCTGAAGGCTGCAGGGTCGCCCATCATCGCCACCAGGGCGGTCGCGGTCAGCGAGCCGACCCCCGGGATCGCCGCCAGCCGCCGGCTCGCGGGGCTGTCCCGGTGCCATGCCCCCAGCCGTTGCTCGATCACGTCGACCTCGTCGTCGAGCGCGGCCACGCGCCCCCACTGCTCGCGCAACGTCTCGACCAGCATCGCCGGCAGCCGCTCCGAGAGCCGTTCGAGAACCCCGGCGATGTCCCGCTTCATCCCGCCCCGGCCGCACGGCATCACCTCGCCGTACTCGCTCAGCAGACCGCGCAGGCCGTTGATCTGCGCCGTCCGGAATTTCACCAGTTGCTGCCGCATCCGATGCAGCGCCAGCACCGCCTGCTGCTCTTCGCTCTTGACCGCCACCGTCTTGACGCCGGGCTGCCGAACCGCCGTCCAGATCGCCCGGGCATCGGCCGCGTCGTTCTTGTTGCCGCCGACGAACGCCCGAACCATCTTTGCGGACACGAGACGCACCTCGTGGCCGAGCTCCTGCAGCCGCCGCGCCCAGTGCTGCGAACCGCCGCACGCCTCCATGCCGACCACGCACGCCGCGCGATTCGCGAAATGCTCAAGCAGCTTCGCGCGGCTCAGCCGCAGGTCCACCAGCTCCCCGGTTTCCAGCTCGACCCAGTGCAACTGGAACACCCGCTTCGCCGTATCCACGCCGACGACCGTTCTGATAGCCTTCATCTCGGACCCTCCCGGTTTGCCTGGGAAGACCTCCCGTGTCTTCCCCCCTGGGCACTATGATGCCGTCGGCCCGCGGGGGGTCCACCTCGTTGCCCCCCTCACCGACGGTCACCCTGAGGAGGAGCGTCCATTCCATTCCTGTTGACGACACGACCGGGGGGAGCCTCCAGCGACCGGCGGAGACCTGTTCCCACGGGCGTTTCAGGACGACCCACGTATGCGCCTCAATCGCAGCGCAATCTCGCTGTCAGGCAAGAACACCGCGCGGTCGTCCCGCCAACATTGAAGCGCCGCGAGCAGTACTCCCGCCCTGCAGGCGCCGGCCTTCCACAGCTCATCCACGACCCACAGCACGCCGTGTACGCGCAAGCCGCTCTCCGTCGCCACTCGACGCAACATCCGGTCCCCGGTAAGCAAGATGCCCCGCTCTTGGCATCGTGTGGACACCAGGCACAAGCAGTCATTTGCGGAGAGCTTCGGGTGAGCAGTCTTGATTCTCATGGCCTCTTCGACCAGCTCCGGAGGCAGGTCGAAGGTGAACAGCCCGGCGTCTCCCAGAATCCGCCAGTCTCGATCCGTGAGATCCAGCGCCTCGGCGTGGCGAATCGGCAACGGGACCACGAACCGGTACGGCAACGTCAGCATGACGTTCAGGAGCTGCCCCTTGTGCAGATCGATCAGGCACGATGCGTCATTGACGACGACGGTGGTCACCGCTCACGTGGTCCCCTGATTTCGCGTTCCACATCCTTCAGCGACCGTCGCAGCAGCTGCGCGCCGCGGGGCGGAGAGATCAACTCGTCCCCAAGGGCACGCCAGACGAGACGCTCGAACCTCAACGGCTTCTCGAACGCGCCCAGTCCTTCGTCGTCGGTGATCGGCTCCGGTTCGCGGGTACGCCACGACCGCGCGTACGTCCGGAAGGCGTACTCGATGGCGGCGGCCGGCAGGATGCCGACATCCCGCAAGCGGATGAGCATCGCGGTCGCGGAAACTCCGTAGAAGCGCTTCAGCCGCACCAGTTCGCGATAGGTGATGCCGTGCCTGCGCGCTCCGGCTTCGGCGCGCAGATGTTCTGCGCTCACGAGAAAGGCGCCCGCAAACCGCTGCATCGCCTTCTCCATCTTGACGGCCGGGTTTCCCGTGTCCCGAATCACGCGGTGCGCCAGCTCGTGCGCCAGCGTGAGCCGCTTGCGTTCCACGTTGGTCCGGCCCGACGTAACGACGACGTCGGTATCCGGCCGGTCGCCGCTGCGCTTCACGCCGCAAGCGAGGCCGTCGAAGCGCGCCGGAAGGTCGGCTTCGATCACCTTGATGCCGTGGGACTCGAGCAGGCCGGTCACGCTCGGAATCGGATCGACCCCAAGGTTCCAGTGCTCACGCAGCTCCCCGGCCTTCGTCTCCGCTTCGTCGAGATCCTCGATCCGGCCGCAACGGAGGCCGGCGAAAGGGTCAGCGGGCGGCTCGAGCTCCAGGACGTCCTCGATCGCGAGGTAGTCTTCGAGCGCCTCGGTCACGATCGCCTCGGCCCGTGCCCGGTCCTTCGCGGACGTCCCCGAGTGCTTGCGGAACTCCACTGCTTCCAGGGCCTCGACCTGACCGCCCATCAGGAAGTCCAGGGAGACGTCGAGCGTCTTCGCCAGACCGACCAGCACGGCCGAGCTCGGCATCATCCTGCCTCCCTCGTACTTGCTGATCGCCTGAGCCGACACGGGCGGCGACAGGCGAACGGCCAGATCCCGCATCGACAGCCCTGCCTTCCTCCGAGCCAGCCGGAGCCGTTGTCCAAACATGGGCATCCCCCTCCAGACTGGGTTGACAGTAGCTGATAGCAGCTTATAATGTCAACTACACGTTGTGTCGACACACGATGAAGGGAGCTTGGGAATGCCTCTGCCCCCTTCGCGACCGCTGCCGGCTGATGAGGTGGAACATGGACAACCCCGACATCCAGCAAATCATCAGAGAAGAAGTGAGGCGCGCCGTGCGCTGGCAGCCCTTGGTGCAACTCTGCATACAGGTTGTCATCCAGGGCCTCGCCTACGGGATCACCTTCATCTTCATCTGGGAGCTCCGCGGCCAGATCCAGGGTGTCCTCGAGGTGGTCGAGAGTCTCCCGGGAGCGGCCGTCGACGCTCTCGACCCCGGGCGGCTGTTCGGCGGCGACCGCTGACACCAGCCCAGCCACCAGGCCGCTCCAACGGGCTCCACACCCCAGGGCGACCCGGGCGCGTCACAAGACCCGGACCGCTGACGGAATGGTCAACAGCGCGGCACGCAGTTTCGAGTGACTCCGCACGCCGCGTTCACCCGAAGAGCAGCACCATCAGCAACACGGCGGCGACGAACTGAGCCACGAAGGTGACGCAGGTCAGCGCGCGGCCGTAGCCTGCGCGATCCTCAACGAACGCCCTCGCCGTAGCGCGGCTGGAGGAATTGTCAAATGTTGTGGATCGGCCCTTGACGTGATCAGGCGGCCTCCTTCCGATCCTCCGTCCGGATGACGCCATCGACGAAGACGACGCCGGCCCGGACCAGGGGCAGCAGGTGCGCCCCGTTCAACCGAC
>JAJEFC010000003.1 GCA_022820675.1 Vicinamibacteria bacterium
GCGCGGCGGCGGGCCTCGGCTCGGCCGGGGACGGGGGCGCGGCGGCCGACCCGCCGGCGTTCGGGGCGCCTCTGGCCTTCGACCACCGCCGCATCCTCGCCACCGGCCTCGGCCGGCTGCGCGGCAAGCTCAAGTACCGTCCCCTCGTTTTCGAGCTGCTGCCGGAGGCCTTCACCCTGCTCCAGCTCCAGCGGACGGTCGAGACCCTCGCCGGGGTCCGCCTCCACAAGCAGAACTTCCGCCGGCTCGTGGAGCGCGGCGGCCTCGTCGAGGGGACCGGCCGGGTCGAGCCCGCTACCGGCGGCCGGCCCGCCGAGCTGTTCCGGTTCCGCCGCGAGGTGCAGCACGAGCGCCCCGCCCCCGGGGTGGGGCTCCCGGGGCTGCCGTCGTCGGGCGCGTAGCCCGCGCCCATCGTCGCCGGCGGCTCCGCTTCCCCGCCCGCGACCCACCCTCGGGGGAATCCGCGCCGTTCCACCGCGCCGACCGGGCCGTCCGTGGCGTCACCGGCGTGGGTTCCCGGCTGCCCGCGGCGGCGTTCCAATGCTCGCCCACCGCCCGCCGCCTCTTCCCGCGACCCCGCCGTGGGTGCACGTCAGATTTGTGGGACCCGCCTCTGCCGCCGCGAGCACTTCGCCGAAAGCCACCCGTTCGAACGCCAACCTGGCCCCGAAATGCTCGCAACTGCGAACCTGCAACTTTCCTGACGTGCACCCCCCCGCCGTCGCAGGTTTGACAGCCCGTTATGCTCATGGCTAGAATAAGGGGGCTTGTAATTCTCATCGTGAGCACAATGGACAGCGACCTTCAACAGCAGACCGTTCCCGAGCCCGAGCCCCCCCGGCTCGACTACACACCGGCGGTGGCGGCCCGCACCACCGCGCTCTACGAGCGGCTGCGGTCGGTGATCCCGCCGATGGAGTGGCCGGTCCACGCCCCCTACGTCGACGCCATCCGGCGCCTCAAGGCGGAGCGGGGGGCGGTGGTGCTGGCCCACAACTACCAGACGCCCGAGATCTTCCACGGCGTCGCCGACCTGTGCGGCGACTCCCTCGCCCTCGCGCGGCAGGCGGCCGAGACCGACGCCGAGGTCATCGTCGTGTGCGGCGTCCACTTCATGGCCGAGACCGCCAAGATCCTGAGCCCCGGCCGGACGGTGCTCATTCCCGACCTCGAGGCCGGCTGCTCGCTGGCGTCGTCGATCACCGCCGCCGACGTCGCACTGCTGCGCGAGCGCCACCCCGGCGCGCCGGTGGTGACCTACGTCAACACGTCGGCCGAGGTGAAGGCGGCGTCGGACATCTGCTGCACGTCGTCGAACGCGGTCGAGGTCGTGGAGTCGCTGGGGGCCGAGCGGGTCATCTTCCTGCCCGACGAGTACCTGGGCCGCTACGTGGCGGGCCGGACCGGGGTCGAGATCGTGCTGTGGCAGGGTCACTGCGAGGTGCACGAGCGGTTCAGCGCCGAGGACCTGCGCGGCTACCGGGCGAGCTACCCCGGCGTGCAGATCTACGCGCACCCGGAGTGCCCGCCCGACGTGCTCGCCGAGGCCGACTACGTGGGCTCGACGGCGGGCCTGCTGCGGCACGTCGACGCGGTGCGCCCCGAGCGGGTGGTGCTGGTGACCGAGTGCTCGATGAGCGACAACGTGGCGGTGGCCCATCCCGAGGTGGAGTTCATCCGGCCCTGCAACCTGTGCCCGCACATGAAGCGGATCACCTTGCCGAAGATCCTGGCGTCGCTCGAGCACATGCAGCACGAGGTGACCGTGGACCCGGCCGTCGCCGCCGGCGCCCGCCGGGCCGTCGAGCGCATGCTCGAGGTCGGCCGCGGGGCGGGCGGATGAGGGGCGGCGCCGTGCCGGCCGGGGTCCGCGTTCGGGGACTCCGCGGACGGCTGGAGAGATGGTCGGGCGGCGCGCGGAGCGGGACGGGGATGATCTCCGGGGCAGGGTCCGGCCGCGCGGAAGCGTGCGGAGTCCTGGCGGGATGGTTGGCTCGCCGCCGAAGCCGCAGGCCTGCGATTGCCGAGGCCGTGCGCCGATGACCCCGGGAACTCCGCCGCCCCGTGTCGCCCCATTGCTCCCCCTGCACTACGAGGCGCTCGTGCGCCGAGAGCTCGCGGTCGACCTGGGGTCGGCCGGCGACGTCACTACCGACGCTATCGTGCCGGCGCATCGCCGCGCCGCCGCGCACATCGCGGTTCGGCGCGCCGGGCGCGTCTGCGGGCTGCGGTGCGCGCTGTTCGCGTTCGAGGCCGTCGGCCCGGTGCGCCACGTCGTCGAGCACGACGACGGCGCGGACGTTCCGGCGGGCGCGGTGCTCGCCACCGTCGAGGGTCCCGCCCGGACCCTCCTCGCCGCCGAGCGGACCGCCCTGAACCTCCTCGCCCACCTCTCGGGCGTCGCCACCGCGGCTCGCGACCTCGTGGAGCGCGCCGCGCGCGGCGGGCCCGCCCGCATCGTCTGCACACGCAAGACCACCCCCGGCCTGCGGGCCCTCGAGAAGTACGCGGTGCGGGTGGGTGGCGCCGCCAACCACCGCTTCGGCCTCCACGACGCGGTGCTCGTCAAGGACAACCACCGGCTTGTCGCGGGTGGGGTCGCCCCCGCTGTCGCGCGGGTGCGCGCCGCGCAGGGGCACCTGGTGCGGGTCGAGGTGGAGGTCGACGACCTGGTGCAGCTCGAGGAGGCGCTCGACGCGGGGGCCGACGCGGTGCTTCTCGACAACTTCCCGACCGCGGACCTGAAGCGGGCGGCGGCGATGGCCCTCGGCCGGGCCGTGACCGAGGCGTCCGGGGGCATCACCCCCGAGACCGTCGCCGCCGTCGCCGCCACCGGCGTCGACCTGATCTCCGTCGGCTGGATCACCCACAGCGCCCCGGCCCTCGACGTCGCGCTGGACTTCACGGCGTCGTGATCGGACCGGCCTCTCCGGCCGTCCGCGGACGACCGGGGGTTTGCGGCTGGCCCGGCCCGTGGCCGGACAGTCGTCGGGCCCGGGGTCCCGATTGCTCGACCAGCGCCCCGCCCGCGGTGTTCGCACCGTTGTCGGCGGCGCGGATCTCTACCAGCCCCTGGCGAAAGTCCTCGCTGCAATGGAGCAGCGGTGCGTCCCGCCTGAATGCGTCGTTCGTCGGAAACGTTCGGCCAACATATGGGCCCTCCCCACGCCTTGTCAGGCGGACGCCTCGCCGCTCTCAGTGCAACGCGGGGCTTTCACCGGGGCTGCTACCGCCGCTGCCGCCGGCGAAGCTGCGCGCGGCCCGCGGCGAGGAGGAGCGCGAGCAGGAGCACCGCGAACTGCAGAGGGAGGATGGGGACGGCGGTCGCGGGATAGAAGCCGGAACCGATGATGAGCTTCTGGTCCGCGACCGTCAGCACCTCGCTCCAGCCCACCTTGAGGGAGCCCTCGTCCTCGTCGCCGATCACGTCGGGGTTGTCGAAGTGGTACTCGACGAAGTCCGTGCCGGCCTTCGCGATGAGTTCCTGTACATAGAGAACGCCGTTCTTGTCCTCGTTGTCCCACAGGTTCCGGCCTTCGAGCGCCGAATCGGCGGCGCTGAAGACGTTGGTGCCGCGGGCGGGGCCTTCGGCGATGAGCGCGAACAGGTAGATGGGGCCCTCGTGCCATTCGCCCATGGGCCTGAACTCGGCGTCGAGGAGCAGGTACGCCTCGTCCTCCGTCGTCGCGTCGGCGACCAACGCCTCGGCGCGGGCGTGGGCCCGCTCGACGAACGCGCGCAGGCTCGGCCGGTCGACGACGTCGCCGGCCGTCACCTGGGCGAGAGCAGGTGGGGCGGCGCCAGCGAGGAGGGTGGCCGTCAGGACGCAGGAGATCCGGAGACTGGTCGTTTGCAGCATGGTCATGGCGGCGAATCAATAGCATGCGCGGCCGGGCCGCGCAATGCCCCTCGGAGACCGCGGCTCCGCGAATCGGACCCGTCCCGGCCCGCCTTGACGACCAGGACGTCGCCAGCCGAGGTGGGGGTCGCGGAGCGCTCGCGCCGGGTGCTCCGCGATGCGAGCCGACGCCAACGCTCGTTCCGGGCCGGGGCCGGTTCGGGATTCTCCGTCACGGCGCGAGGCGGTCGAGCGCTTGCTGCAGCCGGGCCGCGGCCTCGGGCAGGGCCGCTCCGGTGCGGCCTTCGAGGACGATCTGCCGCGAGTCGAGCCGCACGCCGTAGAAGCGCTCGTTGGCGTCGCGGTCTGCCCGCAGGGTGGCCCCGCCGAGGGTCACCCCCGCGAACACGCCGCGCGAGCGGGAGTAGCTGAGGATCTCGGCCGTCATCTGCAGGTCGGTCGACGCCTCGAGGCTGCGCCCGACCGGCCCCACCGCGGCCGAGGCGTCGCCGCCCAGCTTGAACTGGTTGCCGAGCAGGCGGGCGAGCCCGCGCCGGTTCTGGATGAGGAGCACCACGTCGGCCTGCTGCGCGCCGACCTGCAGGCCGATGCTGCCGCCGGTCAGGGTCAGGAACGCGGGGGGCGACCAGGCGCCGGTGTCCGGGTCCCGCGCCGCGATGAACCCGCGGCCGCGCTGGCCGCCGAAGATGAACCCCGCCCGGACCGTCGACGGAAACACCGCGATGGCGATGGCCCGGTCGAGGATCGCCTCGGGGATGGAGGCGTCGGGGGCGTCCATGATCTCCTGGAGGACGACGAACCCCTCGGCCAGCCGTTCCGCCTCGTCGGCGGCGGCCGGGGCGGGCGTCCCCGGCAGGAGCAGACCCGCGACCGTCGCGGCCTTCGCGAGCCGGCCGACCGCAACCGTGATCGCAGCGCAGCAAGTGGTCATGTCTCTGCCCGATCTATCGGCGCGAGGATCGATCTTCTCTATCGGTGGGGCGAGGCAGCCTCGAGGTGTCCTCGCGCCGCCGCACTTCTGCGACTCGGGCTCTGCGACTCGGGCGGGCACCGCTTCTGGCCGGACGACATGTCGTTGAGCGACTCCCTGGACGACGCGACGGCCGGTCGGCCGCAAGGCCATCCGCAGTCGACCGACTTCCATCTCGCGCCCTCGCGGCGCGTCGCCGGGGGCGCCTGGTGACGTTCGACGGCCGGCTGCGGAGGTCGCTCGACGGCACGCGGCTTGCGCCGGCCGTCCTGCTGGTGGAGTAGCGTTGAGCCCGTCGGCCTCCTGATGATCGCCCCGGAGATGGAGGCGTCGGGAGCGTGGCTATCGGCGATGTCGTGCATGGCGCTCCGCGAGTCGGACGAAGCGGTCGGCCGTTGCACACGCTGGGTGTGCTTTCTGCGATGCTGCCCCGAACCGTGGTGCTCTACACGTCAAAGAGACGCCTGAACCAATCGACGAAGGGCCGGGACTCGGGTCGCGTCGGGTCGAGAACGCGGTGCTTCACGGCCTCGTGCAGTCGCAGCCCCGGCGGGTCTTGCCACGCCAGCCACGTGTACATCTCCGCCTTTCGTTCGTGTACGTCCTTGAACGGGGCATCGTGGCTTCTTGCCGTGGCGACGCAATTCCGCGCCATTTCGTACAGGGCGCCGGCATCGTCCGGAACGAGCCGGACGAGCAGATCTTCCAGCATGCCCTCGAACCGATTGTCCGGCATGATCCAGACGCCGAACCGGGTACCGAGCGAGTGGACGCGATGCAGGCCTTCAGCGGGAATCCGGTCCGGCAGCCCGGCAAACTCGCTGTCGCACCGGGTCTTCAGCTCGTCCCACCGGGCCGCCGCGTCGCCGTTCGCATCGACGACGACGCCGACGGCTTCGCGGCCCGGCACCTTCACTGCATTGTTGATGGCCTCCGGCCTCAGGAATTCGTCGACGCTGCCCCACCACTCGATCTCTACCGGGTGGTTCGGAGGCCCCGGCCAGATGACCCCGTTCGCTTCCATCAAGTACGGGATTACGTGCTTGTCCGTCGCACCCTCCACGAGCAGCGTCCGGGGGTGTGGGAGTCTTGAAGGCAACTCACCTGACCTCTACGCTCCGCTCCGCGGCGGCGACGATGGCCTCGCTGCTGTACCTGACCGCTTCTCCCCGCTTTCGATCTATTCGCTGTATCGTGACGTCGTTCGTCGCGGATATGGCCGCCAGGCTCTCGTAGCAGTCGCGGCTGTGCGTCGTGGCGAACACCTGGACCGACTGCGCGGCGGCCTGCTCGGCGATCATCCGCCACATGTCTTCCATGACCGAATAGTGAAGACCGGTATCGATCTCGTCGACGAGCAGCACCCCGCCCTCGGCGTTCGCGATAGCGAGGGCCAACCCGAGCATACGCCACAGACCGTCGCCAAGGCTGCCTACCGGGACGCGGTCAGCGCCGTCACGGAGCTTGACCACCACCCCACCGGGCGAGTCGTGGTTGGTTCGGCTGTCGTGGTCTACAACCGGAGCAATGCGCTCCACTTCCGGTTCGACGATGCGAAGCGCCTGCGTAATGGACTCCTCCTGCGGGGTAAGGACGTGCTGGCTGAGCATTTCGACGACATCCGATGCCGACACGCCGGCGGCCCCGACGAACTGCACCTCCTGCCTTGAGACGTTTCGCCAGCGTCCCAGCCTGAGCGCCCGCCCAAAGTGGATCGCACGCCGGAGCTGAGACGGGTACAGGAGTCCGTCGTCGGTGATGAAGGCCCTGTAGTCGTCCTCCGTGTCGGCCCACTTGACGTGGAGGACAAGGTGTTCACTGCCGTCGCTGGCTTCCGGCACCATGTCCTGTTCATCGTGTTCGGAATCCGATGGGGATTCGACACGAATCGTGACTCTGTCGTTCCAGGCGACTGGATCGACGTCAGCGACACGTTCCGACTGAATGCTGATCTTGTTCGCCAATTCGTGATTCGCGAACAGGTGTGCCAAGTCGAGGGGACGCGGGCGGGCGTCGACGGTGGCGCGAGCCTGGTCGCTCGCGTAGCCCCATTCCCCCCGGCGGGCCACGATAGACGACAGGGCATGGGGGTGCCGCACCGACCGGAGCAGCTCGATGCACTCCAGGATGGACGTCTTGCCGCAGTTGTTCGTCCCGACGAGGAGGTTGACCCGGCCGAGTCCCTGCATCCGGAACGAGTCGAGGCCGCGGTAGCCCTGAATCCGTATCGATGAATACAACGCACTCTCCGTGGAGCTGCAGACAGGCTCAAGTATGCCACGCTCGCTCATCGAACAGGTGCTGTCTCCGTGGCGAGGCCGGCTACCGGCAGGTCACGGCCTCAACGCTGTGGGTCCGGCGTGCGTATAGAATGGGCCGATGCGTCTCGTCTTCGAGCAGGTACGGACCGGCGGCGATCGGAACTTCGGCTACCTGATCGGCGATCGGGAGGCGGGGAAAGGAGTGCTCGTCGACCCGTCGTACTCGCCGGCGGCGCTCGTCGAGCGGGCGGCGGCCCAAGGGCTGACGGTGACCCATGTCGTCAACACCCACGGGCATCCGGACCACACCGAGGGCAACGCCGCCGCCGTCGAGCTGACGGGGGCGCCGGTGGCCGCCCACCCCGCGGCCCCGGAAGCGCCGGACGTGACGCTCGCCGACGGGGGAGAGCTGGCGGTGGGGTCGCTCGCGCTACGGTGCCTGCACACCCCCGGCCACTGCGACGACCACCTGGTGCTGTTCGAGCCGGAGCATCGCCTGCTCGTCACCGGCGACCTGCTGTTCGTGGGCAAGGTCGGGGGCACCGTGACCGAGGCCGACGCCCGCACCGAGTGGGCGAGCCTCCAGCGGCTGCTCGACGCGGTGCCGGACGACACGACGGTCTGGCCCGGCCACGACTACGGGGCGCGGCCCAGCTCGACCATCGGGCTCGAGCGGCGGACCAATCCGTTTCTCGTCTGCGAGGACGTCGACGCGTTCCTGCGCCTGCGCGTGGAGTGGCCGGAGTACAAGAAGCGCATGGGCCTGAAGTAGCACGCCTTCGTGACGGCGGGCGTCGACGTGCAAGGCGACCACGAAGCGAAGCGGACCGTGCTGGCCTGGTCTGGCGACGGGACCCTGCGGATGGGGCGGCCGGACACTCCCGAGCCAGGCGCCCGCGGCCGGTTAGCCTGGGCCCTTTTGCTGCGCGCGAACAGGCCGCGGTCGGGCCGGGCTCGCACGTGTCGCCGCGGGACGTGGGCCGAGGTCACCGGTTTCGCCGCCGGACGGCGACTCTGCCGTTTCCACTTTCGCCGCCGGACGGCGACTCCGCCGTTGCCACCGCACGAGAACCGCCATGACGAACAGGGACCGAGCGAGTGCGAGGGCCGCAGCCGGAGGATGGCGCGCGTCGTGTCTGGGGGCGATGCTGCTGGCCGCCGTCGTGGCGGGCGGTTTCGCGGGCTCGGGATCGCCGCCGGGCGGCGGCTCTGCTCGTGCGGCGGCCCCGGCCGAGGCGGCGCAGTCGGGCCGCGCCACGACCCCGGACGGCACCGGCGGCGTCAACGCCCCGGAGACCCTCGACAAGCCCTACCTCGTGCTGGTGTCGTTCGACGGGTTCCGCCACGACTACCTGGACCTCTACGCCACGCCGACCTTCGACCGGGTCGCGGCCCGGGGAGTGATTGCCGACGCGCTCGTTCCCCCCTATCCGTCGCTGACGTTCCCCGCTCACTACACCATCGCCACCGGCCTCCACCCCGAACGCCACGGCCTCGTGGGCAACCGCTTCTTCGACCCGGACCGCGGCGCCGAGTACAACTACCGCGACCGCGCCAGCGTGGAGGACGGCACGTGGTACGGCGGCGAGCCCATCTGGGTGACGGCCGAGACCCAGGGCATGGTGGCGGCGGCGATGCTGATGGTGGGCACCGAGGCGGACGTCGGCGGGGTGCGTTCGACCTTCTGGACCCGCTACGCCGACCGCGGCACGCACCGCGAGCGGGTCGACCAGGTCCTCGACTGGCTGGCCCTGCCGCCGGAGCGGCGGCCCCACCTCGTCACGCTGTACTTCTCGGCCGTGGACGGCGCCGGCCACCGCACCGGCCCGGCGTCGCCCGCCGTCGCCGAGGCGGTGGAGCAGGTGGACGCCGACCTCGGACGGCTGCTCGACGGCATCGACGCGCTGCCGCACGGCGGCGCGGTGTCCGTGGTGCTGGTCTCGGACCACGGCATGGGCGCCGTCCGTCCGGGGGCGACGATCGATCTGTCGGCCGTCGCCGACCTGCGCGGCGTGCGCACGGTCGTCAGCGGACCGGGCGCCAACCTGTTCGTGGCCGGGGGCGCGGCGCGGGCGCGGGCGCTGCGCGACGACGTCAACGACGGCATCGGCGGCGGAGGCCTGACCGGCGGGCGCGCCTGGCTCCGGAACGAGGTGCCGGCCGCGCTCCGCTACCGCGACAGCCCGCGCATCGGCGACGTGGTGGTCGTCGCCGATCCCGGCTTCATGTTCAACTTGGGCGACGCGCCCCCGCCCGCGGGCATGCACGGGTGGGACCCCCGCCATCCCGACATGCACGGCATCTTCCTCGCGGCGGGACCGGACATCGGGCCCGGTCAGCGCATCGGCCCCGTCGACAGCGTCGACCTGTACCCGTTCCTCGCCCGCCTGCTGCGCCTCGTCCCGAACCCCGACGTGGACGGCGACCCTGCCGCCCTGGCGCCGGTGCTCGTGCTGGCAAGACGGTGAAGCGGGCCGCGGGGCCTGCTCGAGACCTGGCGCCTGCGGTCGCAGGGGCGCGG
>JAJEFC010000368.1 GCA_022820675.1 Vicinamibacteria bacterium
GAAGTACTGACGGAACACCTCGACGTCGTCGCGGAACCCGAAGGACAGCTCCGCCGTCGTGCCCGCCGCCGTCCCCGTCACCGGTCCGGACAGGGCGACCTCGGCGGGCGCCCCGAATCCGACCAGGATGGCGGGCATCGGCATCGACCAGTCTCCGGTCACCGCGGCATCCGCCTGAGTGAGCGTTGCGGTGACGGCGTCGGACTGGATCAGAACGCCGGTGGCCGACCCGCTCCAGGAGCCGGTGAGGGTGACCGGTTCCGGTTCGGGCTCGGGTTCCGTCGGGGCGGTCGGGCTGGCGCTCTGGCAGGCCGCCGTCAGCACGATGCCGCAGAGAACGACCGCCAGGCTCGAGTTGCTGCTCTTCGTCATGATTGTGGTCCGGTCTCGTTCGTGGCCCTGGTGCCGGGCACCCGCACTCTCGGGCTCGGCAGCGGCACACGCCTCGGGCGTCGCTGTGGGAGGTTTCGGCCGCGGGCGGCCGCGGCTGTAGGGCGTTGCGCGCTGCAAGCCGGCCTGACCTGGGCTCGGGGACCGGGTCGACCGGGGCTCAGGAAATGGTGCCGAGGGCCAGAATCGAACTGGCGACACCATGATTTTCAGTCATGTGCTCTACCGACTGAGCTACCTCGGCACACCGGCGGTGCGGTGATGTGAACACCGTCCGGGCGCGAGTTGCCGGAAACGAGGCCCCGCCCGCCACGACGGCACTCCCACGATACCCCAGACGGCGATTCCGGCGCAACCGGCTCCCCGTCCCCGGGTGCACGTCAGGAAGTTGCAGATTCGCGGTTGCGAGCATTTCGGGGCCGGGTTGGCGTGCGAACGGGTGGCTTCGGCGAAGTGCTCGCGGCGGCAGAGGCGGGTCCACAAGTCTGACGTGCACCCCCGTCCCCGGGCGCACGTCAAGAAAGTGAAACGCGGCCCGCAAGAGGTGCCGGTGAGGTCGGGGCGGCGCGTTCCGCAGGGGTTTCGCGGCCGAGAACTCCGAGAATCGGGAGCCCGACCCCAGGGTGGCAGCCATCCCACGAATCTGACGTGCACCCCCCGTCCCCGCCGCGACGAGGGCGGTCGGGCTGCCTGTGTCTGCCTGGCTGCCTTGCTTGCCTGGGCAGTCCGTCGTCGTTCTGTTATACTTGCGCGGATGTTCCGCTCTGCCTTGGTCGTCTTCGCTCTCCTGCTCGTTCTCGAGAGGCCGGCCGGCGCCTATCTCGACCCCGGGACCGGCAGCATGTTGCTGCAGGCGCTGCTCGGCGGGGTCGCCGCCGTCGGTGTCATCGCGAGGCTCTACTGGCATCGCATGACGGCCGCCCTCCAGAGAATCCAGCGTCCCAAACGCTGAACGCCGCGAGCCGGCGCCGAAGGTACCGGTGGCCCGTCATCGGCTCGTTCAGCGGCAGATGAGTGATCGAGAGCCATCCGTACGGTTCGACACCGGCTCGTTCCGCGATCCGGACTCCCGCGTCTTTCATCACAACGGAGCGGCATACCGCTGCCTGACGGCCCGGGCCCTCGAGGACTGGGAGCGGCTCGCCGCGACCCGCTTTCACGATCGGTTCATGGCCGATCGCCGCCTGGTATCGACGCGTCTGGTCACCGACACCGCGTCCTTGCCGCCGCTCGCGCCCCGCTGGGTGGCGGTCCTCGAGCACGAGCTGCTGCCTGTCGTGTCGTACCCGTACGAGTGGTCGTTCGGCATGCTCAAGGACGCCGCCCTGCTCCAGCTCGACGTGACGCGCGCGGCGCTCGACGAAGAGATGACCCTCAAGGACGCGACCGCCTTCAACATCCAGTGGTGCGGTGCGCGCCCCACCTTCATCGACATCGGGTCGTTCACGTCGTACGTCGCGGGCGAGCCCTGGGCCGGCTATCGCCAGTTCTGCGAGACGTTCCTCTATCCGCTCCTGCTGCAGGCGTACCGCAACGTGCCGTTCCATCCCTGGCTGCGCGGAAGCCTGGAGGGGATCACGGCGGAGCAGTGCCGGGCGCTGCTGTCCGGCCGCCACCTCCTGCGGCCCGCCGTCCTGGCGCACGTCTACCTCCAGGCGAAGGCGCAGGCGCGCTACGAGGACGCGGCGGGGGACGTTCGACGGGAGCTGCGCGACGCCGGTTTCGGTGCGGCGCTCATCAAGCACAACATCGACCGCCTGCGAAGAACCGTGGAGCGGTTGCGCTGGGAGCCGCGGCGATCGACCTGGTCGGAGTATCAGCGGCAACACTCCTATGACGACGCCGATCTGCAGCGCAAGGTCGCCTTCGTGGAAGCGGTCCTCGCCAGGCGGCGCTGGCCGCTGGTCTGGGACCTCGGGTGCAACACCGGCAACTATTCCCGCCTGGCGGCCGAACATGCGGACTACGTCCTCGCTCTCGATGCCGATCAGGTCGTCGTCGAGCGCCTGTACCGGACGGTCAGCGCCCGCGGACCGGGGAACGTCCTGCCGCTCGTGGCCGACCTCGCCGATCCGTCGCCCGGGCTGGGGTGGCGCGGCCGCGAACGACCGCCGCTCGAGGACCGCGGCGCACCGGCGCTCATTCTGTGTCTGGCGCTGGTGCACCATCTCGTGATCGGCCGGAACATCCCGCTGGACGGGTTCGTGGACTGGCTCGCGCAGTTCGGCGCCGAGGTGGTCCTGGAGTTCGTGGGACGCGACGACCCGATGGTGGATCGGCTGCTCCGCAATCGCCGGGATCAGGACATCGACTATTCCGAGGCCGCGGTCGCCGCCGCGCTGGGGCGGCGCTTCGGCGACGTCAGTCACGAGACGCTCGCCTCGGGCACCCGCACCCTGTACCACTGCCGACCCTGAAGCGGATGAACGACCCGAAGTGCTCGGAACCCCGGTTGCCGGTGTGGGCGCGCATCGCCGACGGCCTCTCGCTGGCGCTCGCCGTCGCCGTGCTCGTCTCCGGTGTCTTCGGGGCGGTCCGCATCGGCACGCTGTTCTCCATGTCCACGCCCTGGCGGGCGTTGGTCGCGTTGCTCGTCGTCCTTGGTCTGCGGCACGGTCTGGTACGCACGCGTCCCTTGCATCACCGTGTCCGGCAATGGCTGCGTGATGCGCCGTGGCGACGGGGGTCGACACCGCAAGAGTCGGTTGCCGACGCCGGATGGGCCATGTTGCACATCGCCGGCCTGTGGGGCCTCGCCGTCGCGCAGCCGGTCTTCGATCTGGTGGGGCGCAGCCCCGAGTTCCTGGTGGCCCACGACATGTGGCCGGGCGGCCTTCTGCTGCTGGTGACGGTCGTCTGCCTCGGTGGTCCGGCCGCCTGCCTGCTCGCCATCGGGGCGGCCGGCCTCGCGGGCGGCCCGGTGTGGCGGCGACGGGTCGCGACCGTCGTCGTCGGGGCGCTTGCCGGCGTCGTGGCGCTCGCGGCCCTCAAGTCGCTGGGCGGCTCGCCCGGCTCCTTCCTGGTCGCGCTGGCCGCGGCCACGGGCGCCGGTGCCGCGCACGCGTACCGCCGTTTCCCGCCCGTCCGGTTGTTCGCCTCGTTCCTGACGCCGGCCCTCGTCGTCGTGCCGGCGATGTTCCTGATCAACCCCGGCGTCGGTCGCCTGCTCGTGCCGGCCGAGGACGTCGGCGCCCTCGACGGCGTGACGTTCGGCGCCACGCCGCCGGTGGCGGTGGTGGTCTTCGACCAGCTCCAGCTCGCGGCGCTTCTCGACCGGGAGGGGAACGTCGACCGCACCAACTTCCCGCACTTCGCGGCGCTGGCCGACGACGCCACCTGGTATCGCAACGCGACCGCGGTGGGCGAGATGACCCAGTATGCGCTGCCAGCGATTCTGACCGGCACGTATCCGTCGCCCGACCGCCTGCCGGTGTCCGCCGACCATCCGGGGAACCTGTTCACGCTGTTGGGCAGCCGGTATCGGCTGCACGTCGAAGAGCCGCTGACCGAGCTGTGCCCGGAGTCGCTGTGCCCGGCCGAACGGGCGCTGGGCGCCTGGCTCGCGGGCGTGGTGAGCGACCTCGCCGTCGTGTTCCTGACCGTGGTGCTGCCGGACGACCTGACCGTCTGGTTGCCGCCCGTGGATCAGAACTGGAACGACTTCCTGGCCAACGACACGTTCCAGAACCGCTGGCGGGCGGCGCGGGTCGACGACCGGCGGCAGACGGTCACGCGCTTCATCGAGTCGATCACCGGCGCCGGTCCGACGCTGCACTTCATGCACGTGCTGCTCCCGCACGAGCCGTGGCTGTACCTGCCCAGCGGGCAGCAGTTCACGGCCCTGCGGCAGAACGTCGGCCTTCAGGGCGGCCGGTGGGTCGACGACAGGTGGGCCGCCGCGGTCAACCAGCAGCGGTACCTGCTGCAGTTGGGATACGTCGACACGCTGCTCGGCCGTCTGGTGGCGCGCCTGCGCGAGGTGGACGTCTACGACGACGCGCTGATCGTCGTGACCGCGGACCACGGCGCCAGCCTGCAGCCCGGGGCGTCGTTCCGGCGGCCGACACAGTCCTCGTTCGCGGACATCGGGGCGGTGCCGCTGTTGATGAAGCGGCCGGGGCAGCGGGAGGGTGCGGTGGTCGACGCCAACGTCGAGGTGATCGACGTCCTGCCGACGCTGGCGGCGGAGCTCGGCGTGGAGCTGCCGTGGGCGGCCGACGGAGCGAACCTGCTCGATCCGGCGCTCGCGCCGCGACCCGCCAAGGCGATGTTCTTCGACGGCGCGAGAAGCCGCGTCGAAGGGCCGCGGGACACCTTCGCCGCCGTCGCGGAGAGCGCGGCCCGCAAGTTCGAGTGGTTCGCGACCGGCGACCCGCTCGACATGCGCGCCTTTCACGGCCGCTACGGCGAGCTGATCGGCCGGCCGGCCGATCCCCTGCGAGCGGTGCGGCCCTCCGACCTCGGGGTGGTTGTCGACACGTTGCCGCTCCTGCAGGACGTCGATCCGGAAGCGGAGTTCCTCCCGGCCCACATTACCGGTGCCGTGCCGGACCTGCCGGACGATGCGCGGGCCCCGATGCTCGCGGTCGCTCTCAACGGGGTGGTCGCGGCGATCACCCGGCCGTACTCGTTTCCGGTCCTCGGTCGCCGTGCCGCCTGGGAGGCGATCGTCGATCCGGCGCGGCTGGAGCCCGGCGCCAACGCGTTGGAGGTGTTCGAGATTCTCGACGAGCCCGCCGACGGGTCCATCGCGCTGGCGGCGGCGGGCGGCTCGAGCCCCGGTGGGGCGTGGCCCAACCTCGTCCTGGACGCGGAGCTACAGATGCTCGGGGCGCAAGCGTCCGGCTTCTACGGCATGGAGTGGGCGGGGGCGCGGCCGTTCCGCTGGACCCGCGGAGACGCGCGCCTGCAGACGCCGCTCGATGCTCGAGCCGAGGAGATCGCGATCGACGTGCTGATGACCGGCCCGGCCAAGCAGCTCCGCATCGCGGTCGACGGATGCACGCTCTTCGATCAGACCATCCACGGGCGCTGGGGCGCCACGTTCGATCTGGGAGACTGCCGGCTCTCGCCACCCGAGGTCGAGATCGTTCTGCAGAGCGACACGCACGTTCCCGGAACCCGCGACACGCGCACGCTGGGCGTTGCGGTCAGCTCGATCGAGCTGCGGGGCGCCGCTCCCTCGCCGTGACCGAGGAGTCTGCGCGGCAGAAAATCCAGGCCCCGACATGAAGTGGTGGTGGAAAGTGCCAACCACTACACGTAGTGCAGTGCCACGGCCATGAGTTCGGGTATGCGGTGCTGGCAAGTCGTTGACGACGTGACCAATAGGGCCAGTCCGTGCCCGAAGATCATGGCGTGACGCACCAGTAGTAGCCGATCGGGCCGAAAGTCGTTCCACGGCGCAGACTCCGAGGTCGTCGCGGGGCAGGACCCGCCGCCGGCGACCCCTGTACCGCGCGCCGGGCGGTCTGCCTGGATCAGGGTCGGGCGGGCTCCCGCATTCCCGGTGCGTTACGCCACCGGAGTCGGATCCGCCTCGAGGTCTGGTGCCCGGGAACCGGAGACCGATGCACGAGACGAGGCTCCGCCCCGGGAGTACCGCGCGTCCTCGCGAAGCCCCGACTCACAGCCCGGCCCGGCCCGGATTCCGGGCGTGCCGGTAGAGGAACAGGGTCCGCGGCTCGCGGCCGTCGGCGACGGTCACCGGAATCGTCGCCGCGCCGCCCATTCCGGGGGCCAAGTAGGCGAAGGTCTCGTGCAGCTCCAGCCCCGGGCGGGGGTCGGCCGCGGGGGTGAGCAGCCAGAGGCGCGCGCCGCCGACCGCGCCTTCGAACGACGGCACCAGCTCCCCGACCCGGCTCGCCTCGTGGAACGGGAAGACGCGCAGGCCGAAGTAGTGCGTCAGCGGCGTCTGCAGGCGCGCCGGCGTCGGGAAGCGCGTCCCTTCGCGGAACCCTTCGACATCGAACAGGAGGACGTCGTTTCCGACGACCCCGGCGATCCGGCTTATGACGTGGTACGGCGGCGCGCCCTCGCGGGCCGGCTCCTGCTGCGCCGTCAAGAACAGTTGGAACGGAATCGCGGCCAGTATCGCGGCCACGCCGAGGCGGCGGAACGCGCCGGGCGCCGCGACGAGGCTGACCGCGACCGCGATGGTCAGGCCGTAGGGCACGACGTCGCCCAGCAGGTGCCGGGCGTGGTCGTGGTGCTGATGGACGACGGGAATGCCCGTCGGCAGGGCGCCGGCCATGCAGACGGCGAGAAAGACGTACAGAATGGCGGTCGGCCATCGCGGCTCGGGCCGGTGCATGCCCCACACGGCCACCGCGGCCAGCCAGGGCGTCACGTAGAGCAGCCAGCCCGCCGCGCCGGACTGCAGGAAGATGCCGGCGCCCGACCCGACGACGCCGGACTCGCGATGGAGGGTGTCGCCGGCGTAGAGTTCGGTGAACCCGACCAGGTACGCCTGCACGATGCTGCCGGCCATCGCGGCCGCGACCAGCAGCGAGGCCAGCCTGATCCACGGACGCGGATCGGCGGCCCGCATCAGAAGCCGCTGCACGGCCGGGCGCCGCGGGTTCCTCGCGACCTCGGCCAGCCCCACCGCCGCGAGAGCCACCGCCCCCGCGACGACGAGCGGCCAACCGTCCCCCAGCAGATGGCCGAGAGTCCGATCGTGGGCGCTCGGCGTGTCGCCCGTCGCGTACCCCAGGCCGTAGAGCACGGACGCCCCGTACAGGCCAGCGACGGCGACGCAGAAGCCGAGGACGAGGCGGGCCCGGGCCTCCCGGTTCCTCAGCTTCAGCCCTGCCCCGAGCCCGAAGAGCGGCGCCAACGCAAGGAGGTACGGAAAGGTGGCGGCGCGCGTGAAGAAGACCAGCGACACGCAGGCGGCGGCCAGGGTGACGAGGGACCCCGTGGTCCCGGCGGGTGCGGCGCGCCGCATGCCGCGGTACGCCCGCGCCAGGTAGTAGAAGCCCAGCGACGAGAACGCCAGCGCCACCGCCTCGGGGGCCGGAGACCGGCTGAAGAAGACGTGGAGGGGATTGGTCGCGACCAGCATCCCGGTCGCGAACGCGGCCGGGCGCGAGCCGGTCAGCTCGAACGCCAGCAGCGACAGGCCCAGCACCCCGAGCAGGCCGAAGAACCCCGGGGCGTGGAAGCGGGCGGCGTCCCCGAATACCTCGCCGAAGATGGCCATCCACAACGGGTGCAGCGGCTGGAGCCGGAACACGTCGCCGTCGCTCGAGGGCGCGAGATCCGGCTCGGGCCGCACCGGGCTCCCCGGCTCCGAGCCGCCGGGCTCGCCGGCGCGGTAGATCTCCCGCGACCGCTCGTCGGGGAGCGCCTCCGGCAGCCGGTCGTCCACGAACGCCGTGCCTTCGCGCTGGAGGTGCGCCGACATGCTGGCGTGGATGCCCGATACCCGGTCGCCGTCGAGGGTCGGGAACGGCTCGGTGCGGAACAACAGGGCCGCAAGGAGCACCAGCAGGAGGACGGGAGCGACGGGCCGGCCGGCCGAGGCGCGCTTGGCGTCGAACCGGGCCGGGGTGAACCACCTGACCACACAGGCGAGGATGAGCCCCGCGATGACCGCGATTCGGGCGTCGAACCGGCTCAGGACCAGCAGGGAAATCGCCGTCAAAGAGATCGAGACCACCGAGAGGACGATGAAGTCGACGGTCCGGAAGAACCTCAGGTCGGCCCGGGGCCAGTCCTCCTTCCGGGTCGCCCGGGCCGCGTCGGCCAGCCAGATCCTCCGGGACCATTCCCGCAGCCGGTCGTGCGCGGGCGGCGTGCGCACGAGATGATGTCGCAGGCCGGCGACGACCAGCGCCATCACCAGCGGCCGCCATGGATTCGTGACCGAGAGTCCGGGGACCTGGAAGCCGCCGAAGACCGCGGCCTGCAGGGCGGCCGCGCCGAGCAGCAGGGTCAGGACGTCCGCGACCCGCACCCAGCCGGGCGGGGCCGGCTCCGGCGAGGCGGGGGGGGCGTGGTCGTTGCGCAAGGGGTGCTCGGCGTTCGATCGCCGCGGCGCTCGTCGCTTCCGGTCGAGCCGGCGTCCGGGTCCGCGAACGGCGGAGGCGCCTGACAGGGTCGGGGTGCGGACGGCCACAGGCCCAAGGCAGGGCCGCGCACGTCTTGCGGGCCGGCCCGCCGTCTTCGCCTTGCGGCTCGCGGGGGCGCCCGGCCGGCCCCGAGGCGCTCGCGCCCTTCTGCGGCACGCCTAGTGTAGCGCAAGTCGGGGTCGAACGCCTCCGACGCTCCCCGACGCCTCCCGCCGCCGCCGGACACCGCCGGGCACCGCCGGACGTCCCGGACTCTCCGGACGCCGGCGGCGGGCGCTTGGCTCGGCGGGTAGGTTGTGACACACTCGGGCGGAACCGGCCGGGGCGCCCGGCCGGCGCCGTTGGGAGGAATCATGAGGAAACGCATCGGAGCGCTGGCGCTCGCGGCGCTGTGCGCCGGCGTCACGGCCCCGGCGCAGCAGGTGCCGGTCGAGGAGGTCGTGCTCGACAACGGGATGACGCTGCTGCTGCTGCCGCGGCCCGGGGACCCGAACGTGGCGGCGGGGTGGGTGGCCAAGGTCGGATCGGTCCACGAGCGGCCCGGCATCACCGGCGTCGCGCACCTCTTCGAGCACATGATGTTCAAGGGCACCGCGGCCATCGGCACCCGGAACATCGAGCAGGACCTGCAGATCATCGCCCAGCTCGACGAGGTGAAGGCGGCCCTGCGGGTCGAGGAGGCGGCCCTCCTCGAGGCGCAGCGGCTGGGGCGCATCGACGACGCCGGCGACCCCGCCCACCGTACCGAGGGCCACCAGGCCCTGATGGACCGCTTCGAGGCGCTGCTCGCCCAGCAGGAGGAGCTGCTCATCCCGGAGGACTTCAGCCGCATCTACTCGGGGCAGGGCGCGTCGGGGATGAACGCGGGCACCAGCTACGACTTCACCCTCTACTTCGTCAACGTCCCCGCCAACAAGCTCGAGCTGTGGTTCTGGATGGAGTCGGACCGGCTGCTCAACCCCGTGTTCCGCGAGTTCTACGCCGAGCGCGACGTCGTCCACGAGGAGCGGCGCCTGCGCACCGACAGCACCCCGACCGGGAAGTTCGAGGAGCAGTTCAACTCGCTGTTCTGGCAGTCGTCCCCCTACAGTTGGCCGGTGATCGGCTGGCCGAGCGACCTCGAGGGCATCACGCGCGCCGAGGCGCTCGAGTTCTTCGACCTGTACTACGCGCCCAACAACCTCACCGCGGCCCTCGTCGGCGACTTCGACCCCGACGAGGCGAAGGCGCTGGCCGAGCGCTACTTCGGCCGACTGTCGCGGGGCGACCGGCCTCCGCCGCAGCCGCGTACGCGCGAGATGCCGCAACTGAGCGAGAAGCGGATGCACGCGTACGCGGAGACCAACCCGCAGGTGGTCGTCCGCTACCACTCGGTGCCGGACGGCCACGTCGACGAGCCGGCCCTCGTGGTGCTGGGCCAGCTTCTGAACGGCCGGACGGGCCGGTTCTACCGGGCGCTGGTGGAGGACCAGGGGGTGGCCACCCGGGCGTCCGGCGGGCAGTCGGGCTTCAAGTTCGAGGGCATGTTCGAGCTGCGGGGCGTCGCGGCCGAGGGGCACACGCCCGAGGAGGTCGAGCAGGCGCTGTACGCGGAGATGGAGCGGCTGAAGACGGAGCCGGTGGACGAGCGCGAGCTGCAGAAGGTGAAGAACCAGAACGCGGCGTCCAACTTCCGGCAGCTTCAGGGCAACTTCTTCCTGATGTACTCGATGCTGATGCGCGAGGCGTACCGCGGATGGGAGACCCTCAACACCGACCCGCCGCTCTACGACGCGGTGACCGCCGACGACATCATGCGGGTGGCCGGCACCTACTTCGAGCCCGAGAACCGGACGGTGGCCATCTACTACCGGGAGGCGTCGGACGAGGCGCCGGATCCGCGCCTCGCGGGGCTCGACCCCGAGGAGCAGCAGCAGGTGCGCCAACTGGAGGCGATGATCGGCCAGTTGAA
The DNA here is from genome assembly GCA_022820675.1 of Vicinamibacteria bacterium. Classification (GTDB taxonomy): domain Bacteria; phylum Acidobacteriota; class Vicinamibacteria; order Vicinamibacterales; family UBA8438; genus JAJEEA01. Next base: position 10,417 of record JAJEFC010000368.1, read on the forward strand.
CGCGGAGCAACTCGGGCAGTTCATCGCGCAGTTCGAGCAGATGTCGTCGCAGGCGCCGCCCGAGAGCCAGGACATGGTGGCCGTGGTGCTCGAGCTGTTGCGTGAGCGGCAGGCGGCCGAGGAGGGCGGACGATGACGCGCGTCGACCACAGACCGGTGCACCGTGCGGCCCGCTCCCGGTTCCCGAGGCCGGGGTTCGCGGCGGGCTCGACAACGCCTCGTTTGACGGATTCGCGGCCGGCGGTGGCCCCAAGCCGAGGGAGAGCGCTGCGCTCGACGCCGTCATCGCCCTCATCCGGGGCGCCGGCAACCCCGCCGAGGCGCGCCGCGTCCCGCGAGCTTCGTGAGCGGCGCACGGCGTCGGTCCTGGCGGCGGTCATTCTGCTGCTGGGGGCGACGGCGGCCGCCCAGCCGATTCCCGCCCACCCCTCCGACCTGACCTACGAGCTGCTCGACTTCACCCCGCCGGCGGCCGCGGACCATCGCCACGAGCTGTCGAACGGCGTCGTCGTCTTCGTGGTGGAGGACCACGAGCTGCCGCTGGCGACGGTGGGGGTGACCGTCCGCACCGGGTCGTACCTGGACCCGCCGGACAAGGTCGGCCTCGCCGGCCTCACCGGCAGCCAGATGCGGGCGGGCGGGACGACGACGATGAGCGCGGCCGACTTCGACGAGGAGGCCGCCTTCCTCGCCGCGCAGATCGGCAGCAGCGTCGGGGCGACCTCGGGCGGGGCCAGCGTGAACTGCCTGACCCGGGACCTCGACGCCTGCCTGGACCTCTTCTTCGACATGCTCCGGAACCCGGGGTTCGACGAGGACCGGCTGGCCCTGGCGAAGAGCCAGGCCCTGCAGCAACTGGAGCGGCGCAACGACGCGACCGCGAGCATCGAGCGGCGCGAGTGGGGGCGGCTGATGCGCGGCGACGGGCACTTCTCGACCCGGCCGCGGACCCGCGCCACGCTCGAGGCGATCACGCGCGACGACCTGGCGGCGTTCCACCGCGAGTACTACCATCCCGGCAACTTCCTCTTCGCGGTGTCGGGAGACGTGGACACGGCGGGCATCCTCGCCGAGCTCGAGCGGCGGCTCGACGGGTGGGAGGCGGGCGCGAAGGCGGTCGCGGCGGTGCCGGCGCCGGAGTTCACGCCGTCGCCGGGCCTCTACCTGGTGGACAAGGACGACGTGAACCAGGGGCGGGTCGCCATCGGCCACCTCGCGACCACCCGCGACAACCCCGACCGCTACAAGCTGCTCGTGATGAACGACATCCTCGGCGGGGGCGGCTTCAGCGCGCGCCTCCTGACCCGCGTCCGCTCCGACGAGGGGCTGGCCTACAGCGCCTCGTCGAGCTACGGGCTCGGCACCTACTACGACGGCGTGTTCCGGGCCGGCTTCCAATCCCGCAGCGAGACGGTGGCCCGGGCGACCGCGATCGTGCTCGAGGAGATCGAGCGCATCCGCACCGAGCCGGTGACCGACGACGAGCTGCGGAACTCGATCGCGTACTTCGTGGAGACGTTCTCGCGGAACTTCTCGAGCGCCGCCTCGACGGCCGGCCTCTTCGCCGGGGACGAGTACACGGGGCGGGACCCGTCGTACCTCGCCACCTACCGCGAGAACATCGCGGCGGTGACGGCCGACGACGTCCTCGACGTGGCCCGGCGCTACCTCGATCCCGAGGCCCTGGCCATCCTCGTCGTCGGCGACCTCGAGGCGATCCTCGCCGGCGACCCGGATCGGCCGGAGTTCTCTCTCGACTCTCTGCGCGCGGGCGAGCCGGTGCGCATTCCGTTGCCGGATCCGTTCACCATGGAGTATCCGGCGCCCTGACCTGGGAGCCTGTGGGCTTCCACCACATCCGATGGCCGTCCAGGCACACGACCGCCGGGCGTCTGCGCCTTGACCGCCGCAGACGCCCGGTTGTGTTGGGCGGTTGCCCATGCCCGATGGGCCGAGCGGCTATTCGCCGGACTCGGCCGCGGGCAGGACGACCCGTTCGATCGTCAGGAGGCGCTGGTCGAGCTTGGCGAGGGCGATTTCGACGGCGTCGAGCCGGGCGTCGAACCGTTCCAGGGTGGCGCGAATGTCGCGCATGTCGGCGCGCATTTCGGTGCGCAGGTCGCGCATGTCGGCGCGCAGGTCGTCGATGCGGGCGTTCAGGGCGCCGATCTGCGTCAGCAGCAGGCCGGCGAGCACGCCCCCGGTGCCGACGATCGCCGTGATGACGGCGATGCCGGTCCCGAAGATCCACTTCGTGTCCGTGGACATCGTACGTAGCATAACACCACCCCGCTCTCCGGTCGGCGCTGCTACTTGGCGGCTCGGAGATTGGCCGCCGGCGCGCTCTTCGGCTCGGCGTCGGCGGCGAGATTGAGCGTCTTCCGCAGCCGGGCGTCGATCGACTCGAACACCGCGGCGTTCTCCTTCAGGAACTGCTTGACCCGCTCGCGCCCCTGCCCGAGGCGCTCGCCGTCGTAGGAGAACCACGTGCCGCTCTTCTCGACGAGGCGGTTGGCGACGGCGAGGTCGAGCAGGTCGCCCTCGCGCGAGACGCCCTCGCCGTACATCAGGTCGAACTCGGCGATGCGGAACGGCGGGGCCACCTTGTTCTTGACGACCTTGACCCGGGTGCGGCTGCCGACGACCTGATCGCCGTCCTTGATGGCGCCGATGCGGCGGATGTCGACCCGGACCGACGAGTAGAACTTCAGCGCGCGCCCCCCGGTGGTGGTCTCGGGGTTGCCGAACATGACCCCGATCTTCTCGCGAAGCTGGTTGATGAAGACGAGGCAGGTGGACGACTTGGCCACCACCCCCGTGAGCTTCCGCAGGGCCTGGGACATCAGCCTCGCCTGCTTGCCGAACTGAGCCTCGCCCCTCTCGCCGACTATCTCGGCCCGCGGCACGAGGGCGGCGACCGAGTCGACGACCACCACGTCGGCGCCCCCGGACCGAACCAGCACCTCGACGATCTCGAGGGCCTGCTCGCCGTGGTCGGGCTGGGCGACGAGGAGGTTGTCGAGGTCGACGCCGAGCTTCTTGGCGTAGGTGGGGTCGAGGGCGTGCTCGGCGTCGACGAACGCGGCGGCCCCGCCGCGCCGCTGGGCCTGGGCGATGATCTGCAGGGTGAGGGTGGTCTTGCCCGACGCCTCGGGCCCGAAGATCTCGACGACGCGGCCGCGGGGGACCCCGCCGATGCCCAGGGCGTGGTCGATGCTGATCGAGCCGGTCGAGATGTTGGGCACCGCGGTGACCGCGTCCTGCCCGAGCCGCATGATGGCGCCCTTGCCGAACTGCTTCTCGATCTGGCCCACCGCCATGTCGATGGCCTTGTTGCGCTCGCGCAGATTGCGTTCTTCGGGCATGGAGTCCTCTGAGACCGGTCGGCGTCACCGTGGCCAGGGGTCGCGCTGTGGCGAGTGAACGCTGCGTCTCGAATTGGGCCGGCGTCTCGACCGTCGCAGTAGCGCGGAGGGCGGGACCCGGGATGTCACGGTTCGGCATTCTAGGACCGTGCCACCCTCGATGTCAAGCGAAAGTCCGGCTGTGGACGTCAAGTATCCATATGCCAATAAACAGGTTATGGAACCTGTTCACTTTCGCCATGCCGGAGGAAGAGCGCAGGATCCGACATGCGGGAAGACCAACGGCGGTGCAGAATCTGCCTGACGCCGGCGTGTTTTGGGCGGCCGGAGCCGGCAACTGCGTGGGGCGGGTCCCAGGCCCCGGCGTCCGGCAGGCCCCGGCGCTCACGGCCCGCGGCGCCGGTCGCGCAGGCGCCGCGG
>JAJEFC010000185.1 GCA_022820675.1 Vicinamibacteria bacterium
GGTGGAGGCGCGTCTGTGTAACGAAAGTACCGGCCGCTCGCGCCTGGCGATTACGCATTCCGCGCTGGTGTCGGACCACTGGCACAAGTTCGGTCCCGGTGCCGTCGGCGTCGGTTGGGAGATGGGCTTGCTGGGGATGGAACTGCATCTTACGCGGCCGAACGAACCCAAGTTAGACGGGGCGACGTTCCACACGACCCGTGACGGGAAGGCGCTCATCGTCGGAAGCAGTGCGGCGTGGGGCCGGGCGGCCGAGGCAGCGGGAACGGACGCCGACGTTGCGCGCGCCGCAGCGCAGCGTACGGCGGCCTTTTACACGGGCGACGCGGTCGCGCCGGATTGATGCACGCTTTCGACGTGCTCCGCGACCCGGAGCGCTGCGGTGCGATTGTCGATGCGTTATCGGTCGTGGGCGTTGACTCGCCGTCGCGGTGGCGATGATTGCTCCGGCCTTTTCCGTCGCTTCGACAAGGTGCGCATCGGCAAGGTGGGTGTAGCCTGCCGCGGTGCGATGCCGGTTGTGCCCGAGAAGCCGGCCGACGAACTGCAGACCTTCGCCCGACATAACCGGCCGACTTGCGGCGGTATGGCGCAGGTCATGCAGGTGCAGACTGCGCGCCAGCAGGCCGCGAGGCTGTACGCGCCCCGGCCTTCGGCGAGGCGCGGAAACGGGAACAGATCGGGGCCGACCGCACGGGGCAGCGCGGCGACGTGCGCTCGCGAGGCTTCGCCGAGCGCGACCGCGCGCGGGCCAGTCTTCGAATCTTCCAGGTTCAGCGCATTGGCTCCGACGTCCCGCCGGCGTAGATTGAGCACCTCGCTGCGGCAGCATCCGGTGAGCGCCCGCAGCCGGACCGCGGCGATGGCCTCGGGCCATGCCGCCTCCCGGGCGTCGAGCGCGCGTCCGAGCCGGGCCAACTCGCCCGCGTCGAGGAACCCCGCGACATGGTTGCGCGGGTTCTTCGCTATGCCGAGGCAGGGGTTGGAGCCGCGCGCACAATCCCCACTCATCGGCCCGGAACATCATCGCGCGCAGTATCTTCGGGGCGCGGTTGGCGCTGCCGGGCTTTTCGGCCATGGACGCCAACCGGTCCTTGACGTGCTCGACGGCGATGGAGTCCTCGGTCATACGACCGAAGGCCGCCCGAGCCGGCGCCTGTCCGTCAGTAAGTGGCCCGTCCGCCGCTGACATCGAAGCATGCGCCGGTGGTGAAGCTGCAGCGGGGACTGGCTACCCAGGCGACCATGTCGGCGACCTCCTCGACTGTGCACAGCCGCCCCATCGGGATCCGCGACCGCCGGTCCAAGATGTAGTCCCCGTCCAGGCCGTCGAGGATGGCCGTCTCCGTCAGCGCCGGCGTCACGCAGTTGACGGTCACGCCGGCATCGCAGAGCTCACGGGCAAGGCCCTTGGTCAGGCCGAGCACGCCCGCCTTGGCCGCGCCGTAGGGGCTGGCGCCCGGATTGCCTTCCTTGCCGGCGATCGAGGCGACGTTGATGATCCGCCCGTAGCCGCGTTGGCGCATGTGCGGGATGACCGCCCGGCACGCGAGGAACACGCCCGTGAGGTCAACGGCGAGGACGTGCTCCCACTCGGGGAGCGTGTAGTCGGCAAGCGGCTTGGTCGGGCCGTTGACGCCGGCGTTGTTGACCAGGATGTCTACCCGGCCGAGGGCGTTGCGCGTGGACGCGAAGGCCGTTGCGACGGCCCGTTCATCGGCCACGTCCACCTGCCGGCATTCGGCGAACGGCGCCCGGTCCTGAACGTCGGGGCGGAGGTCCCAGCCTGAGACGGCGACGCCGAGCTCTTGCAGGCGCCTCGCGATGGCGAGGCCGATGCCCCGCGCAGCCCCCGTCACGATGGCCGTGCCGCGCGAGAGTCCGAAGCCCGCGTCCGCCGCGCGCGGGGGTATGGGTTCCGGCACGGACGTTCGCCTACCGCCGCCGGCAGCCGTGCGCCGAGGTCGCGCCCGTCAGTCGCATCGCCGCTGGTCCGGCCCGGCTGGAACCACCAGTTCCGGGTCGATGCGCGCATCCTGCCAGTTGAATCGCCAGTCCAGGTGCGGCCCGGTGCTCCGGCCGGTCGAACCCACCGTCGCCACGGGGTCGCCCTTGCGGACCCGGTCGCCGCGCCCGACCGAGATCGAGGACAGGTGCAGGTAGGTCGAGGTCAGGCCCTGTCCGTGGGCGATGATCAGCGTGCCTCCGCTGTAGTAGAGGTCGCGCTCGGCCATGACCACGACGCCGTCCCCGGCGGCCCGGACCGGCGCGCCGCGGGGCGCGGCGAGGTCGATCCCGTAGTGGGGTTGCCGCGGTTCCCCATTGAGGATGCGACGCGTGCCGTACACGCCGGTGATGCATCCTTCGGCCGGCCACTCGAAGCCCTCCAGGTAATGCGGTGTCGTGACCGGTGCCGCGCGGGCCTCGCGCACGCGCCCCGCCTCGTCCCGGATCCGCTGCAGCACTTCCGTGGGCGGGGTCACCAGGTTGGACGGCAGGCCGTCGATCCGCTGTTCGGCGTACTCGCGCTGGGCGATCTCCAGCTCCATCCGCAGCTCCTCCTCCCCCGGCTCGCGAATGCGCAGGACCATGGTGCCGGGCGTGTCCCGGTGGAAGCCGATCACGAACGAGCCGTCCTGCGCGACCGGAACCGGCTTGCCGTCGAGCGTCGCCGTGGTGCCGGGCGCACTCTCAACGAACAGCAGCCCGCCCTCGACGGGGACGCCGGTCACGGTGGCCGCCTGCGCGGGCATGGCGGCCAGCAGGAGGATCAGGGCGGGGACCGCGGCGCGGTACGTCATGGCAGGCCGTCGGGCGCGGGCTCGAGGATCCGCGCGGGTGTCGGCTGCCCGGGCGGGGAATCCTGGAACAGGAGCGTGACGGCCTGTCCGGCGGCGAGGTCCCGTGCGCGCCGGACCAGCGTGTCCTCCCCGGTCTGCACGATCGCGAACCCGCGCTCCAGGATCCGCTTGTGGCTGGAAGCCTCCAGCAGCCGGGCCTGCGCGGTCCAGCGGCGGCGTGCCTGCTCGATGCGCTGCTCCGTGAGGTCCCCGAGCCGCGGCCGGTCGGCGCTCAGCCGCAAGCGGAGTTCGGCCTGGTCGCACCGCGCGCCGATCCCGCGCACCGCGGCGCTCAGCGCAGTGTCCGTGCGGCGGCGCATCGCGCGGACCTGGTCCACGGGGGTCCGCAGGCGCCCGGACGCGTGCGCGAGTGCGGCCCGGACCCGTGCCACGCGCTGGGCTCCGTCCGACACGACCCGGTTCCAGGCGAGATCGACGCGCTGGGTCAGCCGTTCGATGCGCGTGGACGGGCGGGCCAGCCGCTGGCGGATCGTCTCGAGGCGGGCCAGCCGGGTCTCGGCCGCGCGCTGCAGGCCGGCGGCGAGCCGGGCTGCGGTCGTCATCAGGCCGGCCCTGAGCTCGGACCGGACGGGCACCGCCATCTCGGCGGCCGCGGTCGGGGTCGGCGCGCGGAGGTCGGCGGCGAAGTCGGCGATCGTGGTGTCGGTCTCGTGGCCGACGGCGGAGATGACGGGGATCCTCGACGCCGCGATGGCCCGCGCGACGACCTCCTCGTTGAACGCCATGAGATCCTCAACGCTGCCGCCGCCGCGGCCCACGATCAGGACATCGGGGCGGGGGACCGGACCGCCCGGCTCGAGGTCGTTGAGGAACGCGATGCCCGCCGCGATCTGCTCGGCCGCGCCCTCGCCCTGGACATGCGCCGGCCACAGGACCACCTCGCGCGGGAACCGTTCCCTGAGGCGGTGCAGGATGTCATGGATGACGGCCCCCTGTTCGGACGTCACCACGCCGATCACGGACGGCAGGTAGGGAATGGGACGCTTGCGTTGCTCGTCGAACAGGCCCTCCGCGGCGAGGCGCTCGCGCCGGTCGTTGATCATCTTCAGCAGGGCGCCCTCGCCGGCGACCTCGACCGCCTCGACGATCAACTGGTACTCGGAACGCTGCCCGTACGTGCTGACGCGCCCGGTCACGATCACCTCCAGCCCGTCCTCGGGGCGCACGGCGAGACGCTGGGCGGCCGAGCGGAAGCAGGCGCACTTCAGGCCGCTGCGGTCGTCCTTCAGGGTCCAGTAGAGGTGTCCGGCGCCGGACCGGAAGAAACTGGAGATCTCGCCGCGCACCCGGGCGCGGCTGAAAGCCTCCTCCAGCGTGCCCTTGATCTGTTCCGCGAGCTGACTGACCGAGTACTCGGGTAGGTTGGAGCCGGTGCGCAAGTCCATGCGCCGGATACTACTGATCCGGCGCCGGCAAAGGGGGAGGGACAGCGATGCACATCCTGCTGCTCGGTAGCGGTGGCCGCGAGCACGCGCTGGCCTGGGCGCTGGCGGCCTCGCCGCTGGTTGACCGCCTGTCCTGCGCGCCGGGCAACCCCGGGATCCTCGAGCTGGGCGAGGCGGCGGACTGTGATCCGGCCGACCTCGATTCGGTCGTGGCGTTTGCCCGGGCGGCGGCGGTGGACCTGGTGGTGCCGGGCCCGGAGGCGCCGTTGGTGGCCGGCGTCGTCGACCGCCTGGAGGCGGCCGGGATCCGGGCCTTCGGTCCCACGGCCGCCGCGGCCCGACTCGAGGGGTCGAAATCGTTTACGCGCGCACTCTGCGCCGAGGCGGGGATCCCGTGTGCGGCGGGCCGGTCCTTCGATGATGTCGACGCCGCCATCGCCTACATCCGCGCTCAGCCCGCGCCGCCGGTGATCAAGGCGGACGGGCTGGCCGCGGGCAAGGGCGTCACGGTGGCGGCGACCTTCGAGGCGGCGGTCGACGCGGCAGAGGCGGCCTTCGGCGGGCGCTTCGGCGCGGCCGGCCGCCGCGTCGTGGTGGAAGAGCGCATGACCGGCACGGAGGCCAGCCTGTTCGCGATTGCGGACGGAACCAGCGTGCGGATGCTGGCCGACGCGCAGGACTACAAGCGCATCGGTGACGGCGACCGGGGCCCCAACACCGGCGGCATGGGCGCCGTGTCGCCGGCACCGGCGATGACCGATGCACTGCGGGCCGAGGCGATGGAGCGGATCCTCGGGCCCGCCGTCACCGCGATGGCCCGCCGCGGCACCCCATTCCGGGGCATCCTGTACGCCGGGCTGATGCTTACCGACGACGGGCCGAAACTGGTCGAGTTCAACGTCCGGTTCGGCGATCCGGAATGCCAGGCGCTGCTGGTCCGACTCCGTTCCGACCTGGTGCCGGGGCTGGTCGCGGCGGTCGATGGGGAGCTGGAGAACTTTGATCTCCGGTTCCGGGCGGAGCCGTCGGTCTGCGTGATCATGGCGGCCCCCGGGTATCCCGAGGCGCCGGTCACGGGGAGCAGGATCCGCGGTCTCGGTGCGGCCCAGGAGTCGGGGCCCGACGTGCACGTCTTCCAGGCATCCACGGCCCGCCGCGGCGAGCGCCTCGTGGCCGCGGGCGGGCGGGTACTCGGAGTAACGGCCGCCGGGCCGGACGTGGCGGCGGCGCGCCGGGCGGCCTATGCCGCCGTGGCCGCCATCGACTGGCCCGAGGCGGTCTGGCGGCGGGACATCGCGGCCGCGTGACCGGCGGCCGGGGCGGACCGCGCGGCCCGCGTCAGGGGCGAAGCGCGCGGAAGAAGGCCCGGAGCAGGGCGGACGCGGCCCGCTCGCCCACGCCCCCGTACACTTCCGGCCGGTGGTGGGCGCTGGCGCTCTCGAAGATTCTGGGGCCGTGCTCGACGCCGCCGCCCTTGGGATCCGGGGCGCCGTAATAGAGGCGCCGGATCCGGGCCAGCACGATCGCATGGGCGCACATCGGGCAGGGCTCGAGGGTGACGAAGAGATCGCAGCCGCTCAGGCCGTGCCGGCCGAGGGCGCGGGCGCCGCTCCGCAGCACCAGCAGCTCCGCGTGCGCGGTCGGGTCGCCGGTGACCTCCAGGCGGTTCCCGTCCCTGGCGACGACCGTGCCGTCGCGGGCGAGGACCGCGCCCACCGGGACCTCCCCCCGATCGGCCGCGGCCCGGGCTTCGGCCAGCGCCGCGTCCATCAGCGGATGGTCCAGGAGAGTCATCGGTCGCCGGTCCCGCGGGCGTCGGTATGGTGTGCCCTGGCGCGGAGGCTGACAGCGGGTCCTCCGGGGAGACAGGCATGCCCGAAGTGACCCCGCGCGACGCGGCCACCCTCATCCTGGTTCGCAATGCGCCCCGGCAGCCCGAGGTGCTGCTCGGCCGGCGGCAGACGTCGGCGCGGTTCATGCCCGGGTTCTACGTGTTTCCGGGCGGCGGGATCGAGCAGGACGACTACCGGGCCGGCTCGGCCAGCGAACTCGCGCCCGAGCTCGTCGAACGGGCCGTGCGGGTCCCCGAGATCGGGGTCGACCGTGACTACTTCCGGGCCATGGCGTGCGCCGCGGTGCGCGAGACGGTGGAAGAGACCGGCCTCATGCTCAGTGCGCCGGGGGCGGTCGGGGGCGGTCTCGAGGGCGGCTGGACGACGATGCACGCGGCCGGCCTGGCGCCGGCCCTCGAACCCCTGCGCTACGTCGGGCGGGCGGTCACCCCGGCCGACAGCCCGATCCGGTTTCACGCCCGGTTCTTCGCCGCCTCCGCGGATGCGCTCCAGGGCGACCTGCAGCCGACCGCCGAACTCGACGACGTGCTCTGGGTACCGCTTTCCGCGACCCTGGATCTCGCCCTCGCCTCGCCGACCCGCTTCATGCTGAAACTGATGATGGAGCGGGGGTCCGATCCCACCCGGTTCGAGCATCGGCACCCGACCCCGCTCTTCACGAAGATCGACGGGCGCCGGCAGGTGATCTGGGATCCGGCGTAATCCGCGCGAGGCCGTCGGCGACCGCGACGTCGAGCCGGGTGAGCCGGCGCCCGCGGCACGGGCCCCGCACGCACAGCCCGTCGGTGGTGCGGAACAGCGCCCCGTGGTTGGCGCACAGCAGGTGCCGCCCGTCCCGCGCCATTACCCGCCCGGGGATCAGATCGAGCGGGAGGTGCGCGTGCGGGCAATCGTTGCGGAAGGCGGTGACGCGGCTGCCCGAGCGCGTCACGATCGTGCCGGGATCGGCAGGGTCCGGTCCGTCGAGCACGCAGGCCCCGCCGTCAGGGATGTCGGCGACCGGGATTGCGTGCTCCGTCACGGGTCCGGGCTGAGACCCGCCATCGCGGCCAGCAGGTCCCAGTGGGCCGGGGCCACGGGAACCACGGAGAGGCGGGACTGGCGGACCAGGGCGAGATCGGCCAGCCGCGGCTCCGCCTTGATGTCGGCAAGGGTGACCGGATTCGGGACCGCGGTGACGGCGCGCACGTCCACCATGCCGAAGCGCCCCGAGGCGTCCGTCGGGTCGGGGTAGTAGGTCCGGATCACCTCGACCACGCCGACGATGCGCTTCTCGTTGACCGAGTGGTAGAAGAAGCCGCGGTCGCCAACCTGCATCGCCTTCATGTTGTTGCAGGCCTGGTGGTTGCGGACGCCGTCCCATTCGCATCCCTTGTCTCCGCACTGCACCTGGTCGTCCCATGACCAGGCGCCGGGTTCCGACTTGAAGAGCCAGTAGGCCATCGCGGTGTTCTCCAGTCCGGGTTCAGGTACGCCGGGCGCTGTACAGGCAGGCGACCCCGGCGGCGTACCGATGCAGGCGGACGGTGCCGAGCCCGGCCTCGCCGAGTTCGGTCGACATCGCCTCGGGCGGCAGGAACCGGCGGATGCTCTCCGCCAGGTAGCTGTACGCGTCCCGCCGGCCGGTCACGGCGTCCCCGAGCCACGGGACCACCTCGAACAGGTAGCGCTCGTAGAGCGAGTCCAGGCACTCAGGCTGGGGCGCGAACTCGAGCGCGAGGAACCGCCCGCCGGGGCGCAGCACGCGCCGGACCTCCCGGAGCGAGCGCCCCAGCTCGGCGAAGTTCCGGAGGCCGAACGCGCAGACGACCTGTGAGAAACTCCGGTCGGCGAACGGCAGTGCGGCGGCGTCGGCACAGATCCAGTCCGGCTCGTGGACGAGACCCCGGTCGAGGGCGCGCCGGCGGCCGACCTCGAGCATCTCGGCGGAGGCGTCGGCCACGACGACGGCCGCGCCGGCGAACCGCCGCCGGATCCGGAACGCCATGTCGCCGGTGCCGCCGGCCAAATCGAGCGTTCGGCGCGCGTCCCGCTGCGTCATGCGCAGCATCAGGTCCCGCCGCCAGGCCCGGTGCAGGCCGGCGGACATCAGGTCGTTCATCAGGTCGTAGCGGGTGGCGACGCCGGCGAACACGTCCCCCACGAGCGCGCGTTTGTCCGCGCGCTCGACCTCGCGAAACCCGAACGGCACCGTGTGCATGGCCCGACCATAGGGCATTCGCGGGCGGGACGGCAGCCGGCCGCGGGGCTCGCCTATGGTGCCGGGAGCGAGCGCCCTGGAGGACCGCATGCCGGAGCTGCCTGAGGTCGAGACCGTTTGCCTGGGCCTCCGGGCCCGGGTGCGCGGCTTTACTGTGGACCGCGTCACGGCCCGCCGGCCGGGGCTGCGGTTCCCGTTCCCGGCGGATCTCGCCGAGCGGATCGCCGGGGCCAGGATTACCGCCGTCCGGCGCCGCGCCAAGTACGGGATCATCGTCCTGGCGGACGCACCTGCGGTCCTGTTCCACCTCGGGATGTCGGGACGGATCGTGCTGGAGCCGCCGCCGTACCCGCCGCCGGGGCCGCACGACCACCTGGCGCTCGAGCTCGTCTCGGCGTCCGGCGCGCAGCTTCGCCTGACGTTCCGCGATCCGCGGCGGTTCGGTCTCGTGGACCTGCTCCCCGGTGGCGCGGACGCCGCGCATCCGCGGCTGCGGGAGCTGGGGCCCGAGCCGCTCGACATCACCGGCCCCGAGCTGCGCGCGGTCCTCCGCGGGCGCGCGGCCCCGATCAAGGCGGCGCTGCTCGATCAGCGCGTCGTGGCCGGGGTCGGGAACATCTACGCCTGCGAGGCCCTGTTCCGGGCGCGGATCAGCCCGCGCCGGCGCGCCGGCACCGTCGGCCCCCGCCGTGCCGAGGCACTGGCGGCGGGGCTTCGCTCGGTCCTGGCCGACGCCATCCGGGCGGGCGGCTCCACGCTCCGGGATCACGCGCAGATCGGCGGCGAGGCAGGCTGGTTCCAGCGCGAACTCCTGGTCTACGGGCGCGCCGGCGAGGCGTGCATCGCATGCGCGCGCCCGATTCGCCAATTCCGCCAGGGCGGCCGGTCCACGTTCCATTGTCCGGCCTGCCAGCGCTGATGCCGGGCGCCACCGCCCCCGCTGCCCAGAGGGCGCGTTCCGCGAAGCAGGGGCGCAGGCCGGGGATCGATGTCAATCGCCGACACAGGCGGCCGATCCCCGCACCCGCGCGTGCGCGGTGCGCGCCCGGGTCGGTGAGGCCGTATCCTCTGGGCCCGTCGGCGGGTCCTGCCGGACTCCCGATGCAGTCCCGGCGGGTCCGCGCCGGTGCGGGGCAGCGAACCGGTGGCTGTTCGGTGAAGAGGAGGTGAGGCACGTGTGGCGATCGCTGCGGCCGGGCATCGTGGCCCTGGGACTGGTGGGCATGGCCGGCCCGGTCGAGGCCGAGGGGTTCCTGTCCTGCGTCGATCACCTGCCGCTGGCCCCGGGCCTCGTGGAAGTGGAGGAGGGCTGCCTCAACTTCGACACCGCGGCGGGCCGCGTGGCGCAGGCGGAGGCGCGCGGGACGGTGCCCGTCGCTGCGGTCCGGCGGTTCTACCGCTCGGCGCTGCCGGCGTTCGGATGGAACCTGCTGGACTCCGAGGCGCTTGACGCGACCCGGTCGGGCGAGCGGCTCAAGATCTCGGTCGAGGTGACCGAAGGCAACGAGGTGCGGGTCCACTATGCTCTCGCGCCGTCGCCCGGCACCTAGACAGGAGGACATCCGGCATGCCGTACACCTGCATCCAGACCGAGACCCGGGGACGCGTCGCGTTGATCACGCTGGACCGCCCCGAGGCGCTCAACGCCATCAACGCCGAACTCGTCCGGGAACTGGCCGCCGCCCTCGACGGTTTCGAGCGCGACGATGGCATCGGGGCCATCGTGCTGACCGGGTCCGAGAAGGCGTTTGCGGCGGGTGCGGATATCAAGGAGATGCTGGCCAAGGAATTCGCCGACGTGGTGCGCCACGATTTCATCGAGCCCTGGGAATGCCTGTCACGCGGCCGCAAGCCGATCGTGGCCGCGGTGTCGGGCTATGCCTTGGGGGGCGGGTGCGAGATCGCCATGATGTGCGACATCGTGCTGGCCGCCGACACGGCTCGTTTCGGTCAGCCCGAGATCCTGCTGGGTACGTTCCCCGGTGCAGGCGGCACCCAACGTCTCCCGCGCGCGGTCGGCAAGGCGAAGGCGATGGAGATGGTGTTGACCGGGCGCATGATGGATGCGGAGGAGGCCGAGCGTGCCGGCCTGGTCAGCCGGGTCGTGCCTGCGGCAAAGCTGCTCGACGAGGCCATGCAGGTGGCCGCTAAGATCGCGGAGCAGTCCCTGCCGTCGGTGATGATGGCCAAGGAGTCGGTGAACCGGGCCTACCAGTTGACACTCGACGAGGGTATCCGGTTTGAGCGGCGCCTGTTCCAGTCGACGTTCGCGATCGAGGATCGGCGCGAGGGCATGCAGGCATTCACCGACAAGCGCAAGCCTGACTTCAAGCACCGTTGACCC
>JAJEFC010000205.1 GCA_022820675.1 Vicinamibacteria bacterium
CCGCGGCCGCGTCGCGGGCCGTCTGGTCGGGCCAGCCGCGCTGCTGCCCGAAGAAGACCCCCTCGGGCAGGGTGGGCCAGTCGGCCACCAGCCGGTAGGCCGCGTCCTGGGCCCGCCCGACCTCGGGGGGAAGCATGCCGACGGACGCGACGGCGGCGACGAGAACCGCGAGGAGAATTCGCATCAAGCTCTTCCTTGTGTGTCGCCCGCCGCGGCGGGCCGGGTTCGGCCGGAGTCTCGGACACCTTATGGCGGTGCCGCGGGGAGGTCAAGCGGGGGCCGCGGTCGGCGAGTCGACTCGCGGCGCCGTTCGCGTCTTGATTGCATCGCAATCGTGATGTAGGTTGAGGCTCTCTGCCAAGTCGAGGCGGTACCCATGGCCAGCATCACGATCCGGAATCTCGACGACGACGTGAAGAGCCGTCTTCGCAAGCGGGCAGCCGGAAACGGCCGCTCGATGGAAGAAGAAGCGCGATTGATCCTGGCCCATGCGGTCGAGCGGGAGGCGGTTCCGGCGAGAGGACTGGGGACGGCGATTCACGAGCTCTTCAAGCCCTTCGGCGGCGTGGAGCTGGAGCTTCCGCCGCGCGAGCCGCCGCGTGAGCCGCCCCGGTTCGATTGAGGCGGCGGTGACGATCGTGCTGGACACGAATGTCGTTTCGGAACTGATGCGCGACGAGCCGCATGCGGAGGTGCTCGTCTGGCTGGATGACCGCCCGACGCGGGAGCTGTTCGTGACCGCAGTAACGGAAGCGGAAGTGCGCACCGGCATCGCGTTCCTGCCCGAGGGCAAACGCCGCCGGGGCATCGCCGAGGCTGCCGACCGCGTTCTCGGCGGTCTGTTCGCCGGTCGCGTTCTCCCGTTCGACAGCGGAGCGGCGCGCGTCTACGCCGAGATCGCGGCCGCCCGCCGCACCGCCGGCCGGCCGCTCTCGCTGGCCGACGGCCAGATCGCGGCGATTGCCCGCTCGCGCGGCATGGCGCTGGCGACGAGGAACGTCCGGGATTTCGCGGACACGGGGGTCGACCTCATCAATCCATGGGCGGGCGCATGAACGGATGTCGAGAATCTCCCGGGCGAGCGGCCGGAGGGTTCGATGCAGATCGGCAGCAGGTGTCCGGTCGGTAGGCGCACCAGCGGCGCGACCGGCGGGTCGAGGTCACAGGCCGCCGCCGCCGCCAACGAACTCCCACGGGCGGCTCGGGATCCGGGCGGAATCTCGGCTGGCCCGGCAGCCGTCACGCGGCCCTTACCGACCGGCGGCAGTTGATATGATGGTCGCCGACGGTCGGCGAAGCACCGAATGCCGTCGGGTTCCGCAGCGGAGGGCACCATGAACAGACGCGACTTCATCAGGACGTCGGTCGGCGCCGGGCTCCTCGTGTCGGCCTACCCCCGGTCGCTGTTCGCGCGGTTCCGGGCGCAGGAACGGCGCGGGACGATGTTCGACAAGATCTGGGACGCCCACGTCGTCGCCAACCTCGGCGGCGAGACCGACCTGCTCCAGGTGGACCGCTGCATCGGCGGCAGCCCCACCCAGGTCATGCGGCTCGTGCGGGAGGGCGTCGAGCTCCGCAACCCCGAGATCTTCTACAACGTGCCCGACCACACCGTCTCCACCGCGCCGGAGCGGTACGACGACCCCTCGCTGGGATGGGGCTGGCAGGCCTACGAAGAGCTCGCCGGCGAGATGAGGGCCCTGGGCTTCACCAAGGCCTTCGGCCAGTCCGACCCGCGGTTCGGCATCATGCACGTCGTCGGCCCCGAGACCGGGCTGAGCCAGCCCGGCATGGTGCTCTGCGCGGGCGACAGCCACACCTGCACGCACGGGGCGATGGGCCTGATCTCGTGGGGCGGCGAGAACTCCGAGAACATCCTGCGGACGGGCACCGTCATCCGGCGCCGGCCGAGGACCATGCGCGTGAACATCGTGGGCACGCCGGGTCCGGGCATCCGGGCCAAGGACGTCATCCTGCGCACCATCGCCCAGCTCGGCACCGACTCGGGCACCGGCTACGCGGTGGAGTACGCGGGTCCGGTGGTGCGGGCGCTGTCGCAGGAGGGCCGCTTCTCCGTGTGCAACCTCGCGGTGGAGATGGCTTCCCCGACGGGCATGGTCAGCCCCGACGACACCACTTACGAGTACCTCGCGGGCCGCGAGTTCGCCCCCTCGGCGCGCTACTGGGACCAGGCGGTCGAGTTCTGGCGCAACCTGCCCACCGACGACGACGCCGTCTTCGATCGCGAGGAGACGATCGACATGACGGGGGTTGAGCCGCAGGTCACCTGGGGCATCAACCCCGAGCACGCCATCGGCATCGGCGAGCGGATTCCCGACCCCGACGAGGCCCCCGCGAACAAGCGGGCCACCTACCGGCAGGCCATCGAGTACAGTCGCCTCACGCCGGGCGAGCCGATACTGGGGACGCCGATCGACGAGGTGTTCATCGGCTCGTGCGTCGAGAGCCGCATCGGCGACCTGCGCGCGGCCGCGGCCATCGTCGAGGGGCGCCGGGTCGCCTCCACCATCGCCTCGGCGTGGGTGGTGCCGGGGTCGAACGCGGTCAAGGCCCAGGCCGAGGCGGAGGGCCTCGACCGCATCTTCAGGGACGCGGGCTTCGAGTGGCGCGAGTCGGGCTGCTCGAAGTGCTACGGCTCGAACGGCGACTATGTCGAGCCGGGCCACCGGTGCGTCTCCAACTCGAACCGCAACTACATCGGCCGGCAGGGGCGCGACACGAACACGATGCTGGCGAGCACGACCACCGTCGCCGCGTCGGCGATCGCCGGCAGCATCGCCGACGTGCGCACGTTCCGGGAGGGAGTCGGCGTCGTAGAACGGGTCGGGGGGGCGCCACGCGGAGGCCGCGGCGCGACCTTGCGGTCGCGTTCCGGCGACGATTGGCGGGGAGGAGTCGGCTCATCGGAACGGCTTTGATGCCTGGAGGGTGGGTGGGCGCCACGCGGAGGCCGCGGCGCGACCTTGCGGTCGCGCTCGGCGGCGATTGGCGGGCGAGGAGCCGGCGCCGTAGACGGCGCGAATGCCCGGAGGCTGGCAGGCCGCGGCGCGACCTTGCAGTCGCGTTCAGCGATGATTGGCGAGAGGGGACGGGGACCATGGGGCAGGACATCCAGCGCGGGGGGCACCGCTTCGAGGCGCACGAGGGCCTGGCCGCGCCCTTCATGTTCGACAACGTGAGCACCGACGTCATCGCGCCGGCCCTGACCAACCTGACCGAGGGTCTGGGCGCGCCGCGAGCCGGCCTGGGCTCCAACCGGGGCGCCACCGCGTTCGCGAACATCCGCTACAACGCCGACGGCTCGCCGCGGCCCGACTTCGTCTTCAACCAGGAGGCGTACCGGACCGCCTCGATCATGATCGTCGGCAAGAACTACGCCACCGGCAGCTCGCGGGTCACCGGCGTCACCCGGCCCCTCGTGGCCTGGGGCGTCAGGGTCTACATCGGCGAGAGCTTCGGGCCGATCTTCCTGACCAACGCGGTGCAGTACGGCGTGCTGACGATCGAGCTGCCCCGCGAGCCGCTGAACGAGATCGTCGAGTGGGTCGAGTCGCACCACGGCGTCAGGATGAGGGTGGACCTGGAGCGGCAGCTCATCGAGATGCCGGGACGCGACCCCATCCCGTTCGAGACCGACCCCCGGGTGCGGAGCAAGCTGCTGAACGGCCTGCACGACCTCGAGGAGATCGAGCCTCACCTGCCGGCGGCGAGGACGCTGCGGGAGCGGGACGTGCAGGAGCGCCCCTGGATCTACCAGCCCGGCGACGGCCGCTGAGGCAGTGAGCGCGGAGAGCACCCCTGGATCTACCAGCCCGGCGACGGCCGCTGAGGCAGTGAGCGCGGAGAAGCGCCCCTGGACCTACCAGCTCGGTGACGGCCGCTGAGGACGGCGATCGACACGATTTTGCCGCTGCACGCTGACGCGGCCCGTCCTTCGACGGTTCCTGCGCCTGGCGGACGGCAAGGCAGCTTCACCGTCCCGGACCAGGGCAACCTGACGCCATGCCTCGACAACGGCAAGGTGAGCTTCACCGTCCCGGACCAAGGGAACCTGCCGCCATGCCTCGACACCCGCGGTTCGTGCGGCACACCGGCATCGCGGCGCCCTTTCGGCAGCCGGACCTCGAGAGCGAGCTCATCGCCCCGGTCGGCGAGGAGCTTCGGGACCTTCACGCCGTGCACCTCGACGGCGGCGACGTGAGCCTCGACGCCCACCGGCACGACGGGTCGTGGGCCGGCCGGCACGCGTTCCCCGGCTTCCGGTACCGGCCCGACGGCGCGGAGGACCCCGACTTCGTCCTCAATCGGCCACCGTACCGCGACGCCTCGATCCTGCTCGCGGGACGGAACTTCGGCCAGGGCAGCCAGCAGGCGTTCGCGGTCATCCGCCTCCGGCAGTGCGGCATGCGCGCGGTCATCGCCCCGAGCTTCGGGCCGGTGTTCCACGACGACTGCTTCGACTTCGGCCTCCTCCCGGTGACGCTCGACGAGCCGGTGGTGGACGAGCTGGCGAATCGAGTCGGCGCGGCCCCCCGGATCGCGCTGACGGTCGACCTCGAGAGACAGGTGGTGGAGCGTCCGGGCATGGCCCCCGTTCCCTTCCGCATCGACCCGAGGCGGCGCTCAAGCCTGCTTCAGGGCGTGGACACGACGCTGCTCGAACGGCTCGAGCACGAGGCCGGCGCCGAGGCGATGAGAGAAAGAGACCGGCGTCTCCGCCCCTGGATCTACGACGGCGCCGACCGTCGCGACCCGTGAGCGCGCGCCGGCGAAGGCCGACGCCTACGCGCTCGACGACGCTGGTCGCGGTACCCGCCGTCACTGGCGTTCGGCCAGGTACGCCCGCGACGCGGCCTCGTCCATCAGCGGCACCACCTTGTCGGGGTCGACCCGCACCATCAGGTAGGTGATGTGGTCGTCGATCCGGGTGAACTGGTGCCCGGTGCCGGCGGGGATCACGAACACGTCCCCGGCCTTCAGCTCGACCGTCTCCGCGTCCTCGATGTCGTCCGAGTTGGCGCCGGGGCCATTCAGGAACTGCACGGCGTAGTTGTCCTCGGGACGCGCCTGGCGTCCGACGAGGGACGGGCCGGTGCGGTTGGTACCCGACCCCGACAGCACGACGTAGACCTCGGTGACGAGGCTGTGGGAGGCGACCGACCTCGGCCTCGGCTCGTCGAGGGCGCCGCGGTGGGCCACCGCGACCTGGACGTTGCTGCGCCCGACGTCGACCGACCGCACCTGCTGGTCGACCCGGCCCTGGGTCCGCCCGACGTCGACGTACTGCTGAATCTCGTCGGCGGAGATGTAGGTGGTCGGGCAGCCGGGGCACGACGGCTCGACATACTGCGCCGAGACCCGGCCCAGCAGGAACGCCGCCGCCAGCGCCGCCGCCGCGATTGCCAGCTTCTTCATCGTCCTCTCCTCTCACTGCCGACCCCGAGTCCGCCGGCAGACCGCGGCCGTCCGTCGAGCAGGCCGGCCCTGGCTCGGACGCCGGGGGCGCGAGCCGGACTCGGTATCGAGCGTAGCCGAATCCGCCGCCGGCACCGTGCGCGCCGTTGCCCCGGTGGACGCAACGTCCGGCGCGCCCCCATCAAGGGGCGCGGCCGAGCAGTCGCAACGTCTCGTCGATCGACGTGTCGAGCGCCTCGAGCAACCGGTTGCGCTCGCGCCACAGGGTGACCTCGGCGAATCGATAGGCGTCGCTCCCCGGATCGGACGTCGCGAGCGTCCGCAGGGGAGACAGGCCGGGGAGCGCGCTCGAGTCGAGGCCGGGATCGGGGTGATACGGATCGGAGGGCGAATAGAGCACGCGATGCAGCGGCCGCAGGATGCGCACGAGCGCCAGGTCCAACTGCGCGCCGGACGGCAGGGACTCGTCGACCTCCGCCACCAGCTCGAGCAGGCGCCGTTGCCGGCCGACCGCCTCGGCGAGATCGAAGCGGGGCCCGGCCTCCTCGGCCCTGCGCTCGATCGCCGTTCCCAGCGCCTCGACCTGGCTCACGAGATCGACGGGGAGCCGCGGGGCGCCCAGCAGCCGGGCCAGCGCGTCCGCGTAGAGATCGGTGTCCACCTTCAGCACGTCGAAGTCGATCTTGTCGAACGTGTCGTCCGGCGTGTGCCACCACCAGTAGCCGCCATCCTCCTCCCGCCGCCGGTGATTGAGCTGCAGCAGCGGGAGACCGACGCCGTTGAACGACTGGTCCGAGTTGCGCCCCGGCCGCGACGGGACGACGGCCTCCCCGGTCCGCCCCGCCACGACGCCGGCGGCGAGGCCGGCGAGGGCCGCGCTCGCGGAGGCGTCGAAGAGGCGGGCCCCGGTCTGGCCGATGCCGTCGACGTTGACGTAGGCGACGCCCCGGGTCCGCAGCTCGTCGAAGTAGCGGTCGGCGAACCACGTCGAGCCGCCGTAGCGGGCGTTGCTGTGCCCGGGCCACCACGCGACGACGAGGCCGCGCCGGAGCTGCTCGCGGTTCGCATGGAAGGCCCGCGCCAGCTCGACCATCGCCGAGTTCGACGCCCCCTCGTCGGTGCCCCCGAAGTACCACGAGTCGATGTGCCCGCCGAACAGCACGAACGGGGCGTCGGGGTCGGGGGCCGGGATGCGGGCGACGGCGAGGTGGTGGGGGCGCCACCCCACGTCCACCTCGGCCGTGATCCGCACGCGCGTCCCGCCGCGGGCGAGCCGCGCGCGCAGCGCGTCGCCGTCGCTGCGCCTGACGTGCACGGCCGGTATCGCCGGCAGCCGGTGGTAGTTGCGCAGCGAGGGAGTGCCCCAGGTGCTCGTGACGATGAGGTCGTTCAGCCGCTCTTCCAGATGCGCGTACACCACCCCGACCGCGCCGAGCATCGCCAGTCGGTCGAGCGAGGCCCCGCCCGGATTGCCGTCGACGAGGACGATGGCCCCGGCCACGTCGGGATAGCGGCTCCGGGCCGTGCCCGGGGCATCCACGTCGCCGGCCAGCACCAGGCGCTCGCCCGTGCCCCGCTCCAGGGCCGGAATGTCGCGGACGCTCCCGCCGTCGACGAGCCCGGCCTCGAGCCCGTCGGCCGGGGCCGAGAACGAGTAGGTGATCGCGTCGGGCGAGAACGACGAGCCCACCACGTCGAGGCTCGCGGCGATCGGAGTGCTGGCGTACGCCTGATACGTGTGCACCTCGACGTCGACGCCGTCGGCGCGCAGGGTGTCGACGACGTGGTCGATGGCGGCCCGCTCGCCGGGGCTCCCCGACGGGCGCTGATGGCGCACGATCGCGGCCGCCTGCTCTTCGAGGCCCGCGGGCGTGACCAGCTCCCGAACCGCGGCCGAGAGCCGGTCCGGCCCAGACGCGCCGCGATCCGGCGGTTGCGCGGCGGCCGGACCCGCCCAGGCGACGACAACGGCGAGGGCGCCGGCCATCCAGAGTCGATTCATGTCGTGCTCCTCGTCCAGGCCGGGCTGCGCTTCAGCGGCTTCTGCGCCGGGGACGTGGCAGGGTCGATTTCGTCACCGTCCTCATGGCCCCCCGGAGGTCAGTGAGCGTCCCCGGCGTCGGGCAGGGCCGCGGGCAGCCCGAACGCGGCCAGCCCGTCCGAGAGCTGGACCAGGATGACCTGGTGCCCGTCGTGCTCCCAGCTCGACATCCCGTAGCGGGGCAGGCCGGGCAGCTCCACCGCCCCGACCCGCTCCCCCGTCTCCTTGTCGATCGCGAAGAGCGAGGGCGTGTTGTCGGCGGTCACGCCGGTCGCGAACAGCAGGTTGGGCGAGGCCACCAGCGTCGCCTGGCCCCCGCGCCCGCGGTTGTAGATCGACGCGTCCATCTCGACCCCCGCGAGCAGGGGGTGGTTGCGGATGAGGTCCTGCTCGTCCTGCGGCGCGTCGCCGTGGGGGATGGTCCACTTGATCTCGCCGCGGTTCAGGTCGTAGGCGACGATGCGCCCCGGGGGGCCCTTCCAGATGGGCAGCCCGTCCACGGTCTGGTCGACCCGCGGGGGTCGGGCCCCCCGGCCTGCCGCGTTCGACCACTCGGAGTAGGTCCGGCCCGTCTGCTCGGGGCTGTCGAGCGGCGACTCGCTGGCCGGCATCAACAACAGGCGCCCGCAGCGATTGCTGGAGGGGACGAACATGACCCCGGCGGCGGGGTCGGCGGCCACGTTGCCGAAGATATTCGCGCCCCCGCCCCCGCTCGGGCACTGCCAGGCCGGGCCGGCGGGGTCGCCCATGACCGTCGGCGGGTCGAACAGCGGCGCGAACAGGTCGTTCTCGCGCGCCACCTGCAGCGCCCGCTCGTAGATCTCGGGCGTGTAGTCGATCAGCATGCTCTCGTTCCGGCCCTGCAGGTCGAACGGCGGGGGCTTGGTGGGGAACGGCTGCGTCGGCGAGAGCCGCTCGCCGGGCACCGTCGACGCGGGCACCGGCCGCTCCTCGATGGGCCAGATGGGCTCGCCCGTCTCGCGGTCCAGGGCGTAGAGAAACGCCTGCTTCGTCGCCTGGAACAGCCCCTTGACGGGGCGGCCGTCGACCACCACGTCGAGCAGCATCGGCGGCTGCGGGGTGTCGTAGTTCCAGATGTCGTGGTGGATGAACTGGTAGTGCCAGCGCCGCTCGCCGGTGTCGGCGTCGAGGGCGATGACGCTCGTGCTGAACAGGTTGTCGCCGGGGTGGTGCCCGCCGTAGTAGTCGATGGTCACCCCGTTGGTCACGACGTAGACCAGCCCGAGCTCGGGGTCGGCGGTCATCGGCGCCCACGACGAGACGTCGCCGGTCCACTCCCACGCGTCGTCCTCCCATGTCTCGTGGCCCACCTCGCCGGGCCGCGGGATGACGTGAAACTTCCACTTGAAGTCGCCCGTCGCGGCGTCGTAGGCGAGGATGTCGCCCGGCACGTTCTCGACCCGGGTCTGGTTGTAGCCCTGCTCGGCCGAGTTGCCGACGACGACCGTCCCGTTCACCACGATGGGCGGCGACGACGAGGTGATGTAGCCGATCGGCTGGGGGATGCCCATGTAGGGGTCGTAGCGCCCGTCCCAGCTCTCCCACGGCCCCCAGCCCCGGATGAGGTCGACGACCATGTCGACCCCGCCGGTCTGCGAGAACCCGGGGACGGCGATGGGCTGACCCCAGTCGGGGAGGGGGTCGCCGGTGTCGGCGTCGAGGGCCCAGAGGAAGAAGCCCGGGGTGGAGATGAAGACGACGCCCCCGCGCCCCGGCACCTCGGCGTAGGCCACCCCCTTTCCGTAGCCCTTGCGCATCGAGTACTCGTAGCGGTGCGTGTTGGGCTCGGTGAAGCTCCAGAGCAGCTCGCCGGTCTTGGGGTTGAGGGCGATGACATGCCGGCGCTCGCCGGTCACCGTGATCAGCTTGCCGTCGACGTAGGTGGGCGTCGCCCGCGACGTGCTGGGGCCGAAGCTGCCGGCGTCGAAGCGCCAGAGCTGGGTCACGTCGCCGAAGTTGTCGCGGGTAATCTCGGCCGCCGGCGTGTAGCGCGTGTGCCACGCGTCGCCGCCGAGATAGGTCCACTGGCCGCCTTCGACGCCCGGCCCCTGCGCGGGGGCCGCCCCGGGGGCGAGCAGCAGGGCGCCGAGCGCGAGCGCGAGCGCGACGGAACGAAGCGGACGAGGTCGCGGCGAACGGTTCATTTCGGTCTCTCCTGTCTTGCCGGCGGCGGCCGCAAACGAGGCCGCACACGGTGCGAGTCGCCATCGTACCACGGCCGCTCGCCGCGGCACCCGCAGAACCGAACGTGGCCGACCCGCACTCACCGCGTCACCGCCGGCGCCTCCCACCGGACATGAGACCGCCGGGTGCCGGCCTGTTGCCGGCGCGCTCGACCATGGCAACCTAGTGTCCTGACCCTGAAGTTCGTGAAAGCTCCAAATCGCGGCAAATGGCTGTAAACACAGGAGCAATGCCGCGCAGAATCGTTCCGCGAACGACGGTTTGGGACACTAGTTCGGGGTCGAGACCACTCGACACCGCCGTCGCCTCTCGCCGGACATGAGGCGGCTGGGGCCGCCCTGTTGCCAGCGCGCTCGACCCGCGACGGCCTGGTTCGGGGTCGAGACGACTCGACTGGGGTCGGACCAGGCCGGTCGAGCCGTCGGCGATCCGCGCCTCGGGCAGCCGCCGATGCAGGTCGTCGACCAGGGGTCGGACACCCGTGGGCGCTATACTCGGGCGACCCGCGGGCAACGAAGGCCGGTGTCGCGCAACCGGCGGCCGGGAGGCAATCCGATGATGCGAGCTCGATCGAGCGGGGCGGCGCTCGTCGCCGCCGTGGCGGTGGTCGGGGCGGCGTGGGGTGCGCCGGCGGTGGCGGCGGCCCAGGACGCCTGGGCCCTCGACGAGGACTGGCCGCGGTATCCCGCCGACATGGTGTTCGAGATGGGCACCGGCGTCGCGGTGGGCGCCGACGGGGTCGTCTACACGATCTCCCGCGACGTCGACCACTGGGCCGCGCACCCGCTGGCGATGAGCCGCTACCGGGGCCGGGGCACGGTAGCGCGGTGGGACGCCTCGGGCCGGTTCCTGGGCACGTTCGGCGACGACCGCGAGTTCATCGGCCCGCACTCGATGTACGTCGATCCCCAGGGCTTCGTCTGGGTCGTCGACCGCGAGGGCCACCAGGTCGTCAAGCTCACGCCCGACGGCGAGACGGTGCTGACGCTGGGCGAGTACGGCGTGTTCGGCGACGACGAGGGCCACTTCAACGGGCCCACCGGCGTCGCCTTCCTCCCCGACGGCCGCGTCGTCGTCTCCGACGGCTACTGGAACTCGCGGCTGGTCTGGTTCGACGAGAACGGCAACTACCTGAAGGAGGTCGGCGGGCTCGGCGCCGGCCCCGGCCAACTGGCGCTTCCCCACGCCATCGCACTCGACCCGGCCGGCCGCCTCATCGTCGGCAACGTGTGCGGCACCGCCCTGCACCCGTACGTGACGGCGCCGGGGCAGATAGCCCCCGAGCGCCTCGAGCCCGTCCCCGGCTGCGTCAGCCGCTTCGAGGTGTTCACCCGGGAGGGCGAGTACGTGGGCCCCTGGGACGGCGTGCCCGAGCCCGGGCTCCCGCTGAGCGTCGCGGTGTACGGCGACCGGATCTACGCCGGGGTGACCGGGTCCGAGCCGGGGCGGCAGGACCTCGTGGTCGTCGACGCCGAGACCGACGACGAGGTCTTCCGCATTCCGAACGCCAACGTCTACGTCCACCAGATGGCGATGGCCCCCAACGGCGACATCTACGTCGCCTCGGTCTACCCCGAGCACGGCGGCGAGCCGCGCGGCATCGAGGGGCCGTCGTTCGTGCGCTGGGCGGCCGACCGGTAGCGGGCTCAGCGCTCTTGCGCTGCCGGCCGGGAGAATCCGCTCGTCCGGTCGGCGGAAGGGCTCCCTGGAACCGCCCGTCTCGGCCGCGACAGGAGACCGACAGGTGTTCCTCCCGACCGCAGGGTCCGGCTTGGGGGACCGGACGAGGACGTTCACGCCCGACGGCGGGCCAGTGTCGCAAACCTTCGTTTTGGGACATCACGGCGGCGGGCCGCCAACTCGACCTGGACGGGGACGAGCTCGGGGGACGAAACAGCCGCAGTCCGCGAGGCGCTCCGGGCATTCGCCGAGCTGGGGCGGGCGCTGGTCGGCGCGCGGGACACCGGTGAGGCCCTCGACGCGGTGATCGCGGACGCGCCGGGTCTCCGCGGTCGGACGGCCCCGGCGCGACCGACGCCGGCGGCACCATCGTTCCGCGGCCGAAGAGAAATGAGGCTCGACACCCGCTGCGGGGCCCGCGGCGGGACCCGGCCACCCGAGCCAGGGTTGACAAGTGCCTATTGACACATTACGTTCCACAGGTGATACGGAGCTTCCGACATCGCGGGCTCAAGCGCTTCTACGAGCGCGGGGACAAGAGCCTCATCCGTACGGATCTGCACGACCGGGTGGAAGCGATGCTGGCCCAACTCGATGTCGCCGGCTCCCCCGAAGCGATGCGCCTGCCGCACTATCGACTGCACGCCCTCAAGGGGGGAAGGAAGGGCTACTGGTCGGTCACCGTCAAGGCCAACTGGCGGCTCGTTTTCCGCTTCGAGAATGCGGACGTCCACGATGTCGAGTTGATCGACTACCACTGACGGAGGGAGAACCGCGATGCCGATGAAAAACCCGCCGCATCCCGGCAAGGTGGTGCGCGTCTCCTGTCTGGAGCCGCTCGGACTCAGCGTCACCGACGCGGCGAGGGTCCTGGGCGTCAGCCGCCAGGCGCTGTCCAACGTCGTGAACTGCCGCGCTCGGCTTTCGGGCGACATGGCGGTGCGGCTGGCCAAGGCGTTCGGTTCGACGACCGAGACCTGGATGCGGCTGCAGGCGGCCTACGATGTCGCGCAGGCGCAGGCGCGGGAAGATGCGATCGAAGTCGCGCGCTACGAGCCGGATGTGGCCGCATCCACGGGATGACGGCGGCTTGCGCGGATCAGGCGCTGGAGGATGTCGACGCGCCGATTCGACGTCGGCCCCGTCGACCGCGTACGGCTCCCAGCGCCATCCGTCGCGGTGGTCGGGCAGTCTGGACGGGCCGCCCGCCGGTGAAGATGGCGGCGCGCCCCGTCCTCACCTGGTCGAAGCGGGCCGGTTCGTCCCCATCGACGCTGACCGCCGCCGCCCAGCTTCCCGCCAGGCCCATGCTCACGTCGCCGTCGGCGCCGGTGCGGCCGAGCAGTGGGACCGCATCGGCCAGTTCTACGCGGCCCAGATCCGCCACGGCGCTCCGGGCCATGGCCGCGAGAACCGTGGCGTTCGAACCGGGCCGCTCACGAGCGACCCGGGGCGAGCGCTCGGGTCCCCGGGCCGGGGGGGCGCCGAGACTCGAATCATGGTCGGCGGGGCGCCGTTCCGGCTACGGGCAGCGCACGGCGAGGGCGGGGTCGTGCCCGAAGATCGAGACGATGCGCCAGCCGTCACCGGTCTTGACGAGCGAGTAGGTCCAGCCGTACTCGCCCAACAGACCGCCGTCCCGGTGACGGCGCACGCCCCGGCCGCTGACGATCGCCGAGCCGGCGCCGAGGACGCAGATGTTGCGGTCGGGCATGTCCGACCCCGCGTACCCCTGAGCGTCGAGGCGCGCCCAGGCCTCGGCGACCCACCGACTGACCTCGTCCCGGGTCCCGAGCGCGCTGCCGTCCCCGAGGACGTACGGAACGTTGTAGGCGTGGCTGGCGATCTCGTCGGCCGCACCCGCCGAGTACCAGGCGTAGTACTGGTCGAAGAACGCGTCCAGCTCGGCGCGCAGGGCCTGCCGCGCCGCCGCGTCGAGCGGCTGCGCCTCCGCCGGCGCCTCGACCGCCAGGAGCGCCGCCGCCATCAGGGGAATCGACAGCCACCGTTTCATGCCCATCCTCTCTTTCGCAGCGCGAGCGGCGGACTGACGCGGGCGGCGGCTCATTGCCCGCCGTCGCCGGCCAGCCAGCGGTACACGCCGCGCACGTTGAGCGGGAACCACTGCTCGTAGTTGCCCCACCCGGCATACGCGTCGAGACGGACGCTCTCGGCCGCCTCGTCCTCGGTCAACCCGGCCTCGACGGCGTCGCGGACCGCCGCCGTCAGGTCGTCGTAGTAGGCGATCTGGCGCTGGATCGAGGCCCGGTCGCCAGCGGGACCGTGGCCGAAGACGATGGTCTCGAAGGGGATGCCGAGCAGGCCCGACAGCGCGTCGAAGAACTCGGGGAAGTACCAGGTCGCGAGGTCGCGGAACCCCGCCCGGTCGTTCGAGGCGAAGTCGACCGCGAACGCCACGCCGGCGTCGGGGATGTACGGCACCGCGATGTTGTCGGTGTGGCTCGGCCCGAGGTAGTGGAGCTCTATCCAGCGCCCGCCCAGTTGAAAGCGGAGCTTGTCGGCGAACGTGACGGTGGGCGCCGGCTGGTCGGCGCTGCCGCGGGCCTCGATGGGGGCGACCGCGAGCTCGTGGGCGATGATGGGGACGCCGGGCGCTTCCATCGCCTCCATCAGGGCGGCGGCGCCGGTCGCGTGGTCGGCGTCGCTGTGGATGTAGACGATGGCGGCGAGCGGCGAGCCCGGAGCCGTGCGCCGAATCTCGGCCGCGAGCCGGCGGGCCGCGTCGACGCCGATGGTGTCGAAGACCACGACGCCGGCTTCCGTGGTCACGAACATCGCGTTGTGGCCGATCCAGCGGAACTGGTAGACGCCGTCCGCGATCTCGGTCGTCTCGTAGTTGTCCTGCGCGGCGGCGCCGGCGACGGTCGCGAGCGCGACAGCGATCGCGAGGACGGAGCGGGTTGCGAATCTGGTCATCGTTCTGTTCCTCCTTCCGGGCGCGCCGGCCGGCCTTCCGGGCACCTCTCCCCGACTAGAAGCTCGTGCGGCGCTGGCGCCTCCTGGCCGCCGCGGCAGCCTGGTGGCCCGACGCACCGGCGCCGCTTTCACAGGAGACGACGGCTGCAGGGGCCGCCTTTACCACCAGAGGCCCCCACGGAGCCGGGCCGCAGAACGGCGCGGCCCCTGCAGGGTTGGATGGGGCCCGGAGCGGAGCCGTCGGGCGACGACCGGTCTAGTCGACGATCGCCTGCATGACGGCGTTCTGGAAGTCGGCCCGGAGGGGACCGCCAGGCGTCTGCACCATCAGAATGGCGGTCATCTCCTCCTTCGGATCGACCCAGTAGGTGGTGCCGAAGGCGCCGCTCCAGCCGAAGCTGCCGGTCGACCGGTGGTCGCCGCGGGCCGTGGCGTTGTCGAGCACGACGTCGACGGTCAGCCCGAAGCCCTTCCCGGGGGCCCCGCCGGTGCGCCCCGCCTTCTCGTAGAGGTCGCCGACGTGGTTCGCGGCCATCAGGTCGACGGTGCGCGGACCCAGCAGCCGGGCGCCGTTCAGCTCGCCGCGGTTGACGAGCATCTGCGCGAACTGCAGGTAGTCCCCGGCCGTCGACCAGAGCCCGCCGCCGCCCCCGTGCAGCGTCGTCGTGGCCACCCACTCCGGCACCGCGCGGAGCGCGAGACCGTCGGGGGTGCGCCCGTAGAGGGTCACGACGCGCGACTTCCGGTCGTCGGGCACGTTGAACGCGGTGTCCTTCATCCCCAGCGGTTCGAAGATGCGCTGCCGCAGGAACTCGTCGAACGTCAGCCCCGAGGCGACCTCCACGATGCGCCCCAGCGTGTCGATGCCGGCCAGGCCGCTGTACGCCCAGCGGGTGCCCGGCTGGAAGTCGAGGGGCGCCGCGCCGAGCGCGGCCGTCCAGTCGGCGACGGTGCCGGTGGTGTCGCGGGGGGCGATGCGCCCCGCCGCCTCGCTCCCCGCGCCGCCGCTGACGAGGCCCGAGGTGTGGGTGATCAGGTCATGCACCGTGACCTCGCGGTCTGCCGGCACGGTGTAGATGGCGCCCTCGCCGCCCGCGGCGTCGGTTCGCGACATCGCGACCTTCGTGTCCCGGAACTCGGGGATGAAGCGGGACACGGGGTCGGACAGGCGGACCTTCCCCTCTTCCACCAGCATCAGGATGGCGACGCCGGTCACCGGCTTCGTCATCGAGGCGATGGGGAAGATGGTGTCCTTCTGCATCGGGGCGTTCGCCTCGATGTCCATCAGGCCGTGCGCCTCGAAGTGCGCGACGTGCCCGCGCCGCGCGACGACGGTGACGGCCCCCGAGATCCGGTCGGCGTCGATGGCGCGCTGGATCATCTCGCCGATGCGCTCGAGGCGCTTCGCGGACAGCCCCACGTCGTCCGGCTTCCCGGCGGGAACCTGGGCCCGCGCTGCGGGAACCGCGAGCAGGGCGACGAGGACGAATATCGACGACAGCCGAACGACGAGACGGGCTCCGTCACGGACACTGTTGGCGCGCACCGGCAACTCCTTTGCTCGAGAATCGACCGAACCCGTAGCTTATCGCATCACCGCCGCTCCACCGTCGGGCAACGGGTGACGGGCTGGAACGCCGCACTGCATGCTCGCTGGCGGAACGTGCGCGACAGCGCGCCGCATCAGGGAAGGTACGATCCTGGAAATGAAGCTGAAGACATCCGTCACACTCGACCGGGAGGTCGTGGCTGCCGTCGAGGCCATCGCGCGGAGCGGAGAGCGCCGATCGCAGGTCATCGAGCGACTCCTGCGACAGAGTCTCGCGGCACGAACGCGGTCGTCGCTGGATGAACGCGACAGACGCATCATCGACGCGCACGCCGACGAGCTCAACAAGGAGGCGCTCGACGTCCTCGGTTATCAGAATCCTCAGCGTTCGGCGGCCCGCGGCGGGTCGTTCTTGTAGACCCGCCCCCCGCGCATGACGAAGACGACGCGGCCGAGGGCGGCGGGGTCGGCGAGGGGATCGCCGTCGAGGGCGATGACGTCGGCCTCGTAGCCGGCCGCGATGGCGCCGATGCGGTCTTCGAGGCCCAGCGACTCGGCCGCGAGGGAGGTGGCCGAGACCACCGCGTCCATCGGGGCCTGGCCCCCCTGCTCGACGTAGGCCACCAGCTCGTCGGTGTTGGCGCCGTGACTGCCGGCGTTGGCGTCGGTGCTGTAGACGATGCGCACGCCCGGCGTGGCCGCCGCCCGCCGGAACACCTCGAGGGCGCCGGGCCGCGCCGCCTGGAGGTTGGCGAACCCCTCCATGGTGTAGCCGCCCACGCCGGCGAAGCGGTCGCCGTTGTCCTCGTAGTTGCGGAAGAGCAGGTCGATCTGGTTGCCGAGATACATGCCGCTCTCGACGAACACCTCGACGTCGGCCGGCTCGAGCAGCCAGCCGTGCTCGACCTGGTCGCACCCGGCGTCGGCGGCGAGCCGCAGCGCGTCGGACCGGTGCAGGTGGACCACCGCCTTCAGCCCCTGCGCGTGCGCCTCGCCGCAGGCGGCCTCGAGCTGGGCCGCCGACAGGTTCGTGACGCCGCCGAAGCGGATGCTTGTCGACGCGAAGACCTTGACGACGTCGGCCCCCGCCGCCGCGCGGTCACGCACCCAGGCGCGAATCTCGTCGGGCGTGCCGGTGTCCTCGCGCACCGCCCCGAGCGACGTCAGCAGCCGCGGGCCGGGCACCTCGCCGCGGTCGATCCACGCCCTGAGCTCGGCGTCCCGCGGCGAGCCCAGGCTCTGCATGGTGGTGATGCCGTCCATCAGCGTGCGGTAGGCGTTCTCGGCGCCGTGCAGCGTCAGGTGGGCGACGCTGGGGTCGTTCTCGGCCCGGTGCACCCGGCCGTCGTCGTCGAAGTGGTTCCCGATGTGCACGTGGGTGTCGATGTAGCCGGGCAGCACCGTCAGGGCGGTGAGGTCGTAGACCCGGTCGCCGCGGCCGTCGCCGCGCGGGAGGATGTCGTCGATCAGCCCGTCGCGCACGACGAGGTCGCGGTCCTAGAGCACCGCTCCCCGCACGTAGAGGACGCGGGCGGCGCGGAGCACCGTCGTCTCGCCGGGCGCCTGGGCCAGCGCCGGGGCGCCGGCGACGGCGGTGCAGATGACGGCCGGCAGCACGCCGACGGCGAACCGCGGGAAGATGACGGAAGCGTTTCGATGACGCATGGGTGCGCTCCAAGTCGACCGTGGGTGACGACGTCGAGGGTGACGCAGCATTCTAGCCCGCCAGTCGTCGCCTTCGCCTCCGCCTGGCGCCCAACCAGCCCTGCCAGGCGTCCGCACCGCTCTACGGCGCAGACGCCTGGCGTCCCGTCGCCCACGTGCGGGAGCGATCCCGCCGCCCTCGCGGTTGCATCGCCGCAGCCGTTCGGTTAGGTTGCATGTAACCCAGGAGCAGTTGCCACGCCACCAGAGATGCCGGGGAACACCGGCTCGATCGAGAAGGCGCGAGCCTATCGCGAACGAATGCGCGCCCGGGGGTTCAGGCCGGTCCAGATCTGGGTGCCCGACACCAGAACGGCGGACTTCCGCGCCGAGGCTCATCGCCAATCCCGCGCCGTGGCCCGCAGCGCGCGTGAGCGCGAGGATCAGGCGTTCGTCGACGCGGTCTCGGACCGCGGGGCGGAATGACGCGCGGCGAAGTCTGGACGGTGTCCGGCGCCGGCTACGCCGGCAAGCCACGACCCGCCGTCATCGTTCAGGACGACCGGTTCGACGCCACCGAGTCCGTCACGGTCTGCATCTTCACGACGGACGAAACGGAAGCGCCCTTGTTCAGGCTTCCGATCGCGCCAAGCGCAGGCAACGGCCTGCACGACGTGTCCCGCCTGATGGTGGACAAGATCACGACGGTCGGCAAGAAACGGCTCGGGGAGCGGATCGGCCGCCTGGAAGACGCCGCGATGACGCGTCTGAACCGTGCGATTGTGGTCTTCCTCGGCCTGGCGTGAAGCCTCGTCCGAGCTCGATGTGCGAGGGCATGGCCCGGTCCACCAGCGTTGGCGGCGGCGGAAGGCGCGGCGGCGCCCGTGCACGGCGCCGTTGGAGGACGTTGAAGCACGCGGATCGTCCGCCGCGGCTCACTCCGGCGACACCGGCACGAGCGGCCGCACCACGCGGGCGGGTAGGCCGGCCCGTCGTGCATGGCGTTGTCGGCGGGCGCCGGCCGCACCACGCGGGCGGGTAGGCCGGCCCGTGGTGGACGGCATTGTTCGGCGGACGCCGGACGCCGATTGCGGGAGGCATTGGCAGTGAGACATCCAGCAGCAACACGCGGCTTCGTCACCGCCCTGCGCGCCTGCACGACCGCGTCGGGCGCCCGTGCCGGCAGCTTCATGGCGGTCGGCCTG
Source organism: Vicinamibacteria bacterium (assembly GCA_022820675.1). Classification (GTDB taxonomy): domain Bacteria; phylum Acidobacteriota; class Vicinamibacteria; order Vicinamibacterales; family UBA8438; genus JAJEEA01. Next base: position 18,698 of record JAJEFC010000205.1, read on the forward strand.
TCGTTGCTGGCGCTCTGCCCGGCGACGGGGGCCCAACCGGCCGCCCCGGTCCGCAACGACGTGCCGAGAGCGGGGCAGCAGGAAGTCGTCATGATGCGGCACGCCTATCTCGAGGAGGGCAGCTACGAGGCCTGGCTGGAAGCCAGCCGGTCGGGCGTGTGGCCGTACTTCGAGCGGCTGGGCGCGCGCATACTGGGCGACTTCGAGATCGTCTACCCCGTGGGGGCCGACGCCACCCCCGGCCGGGACGAGGCGCTGCGGTTCGCGCGCTACGCCAGCTTCGAGCACTGGCAGGCCACCCGCGGCGGCGCCCTCGCCGGCGACACCGGGGGCGCCGCCCGGCTCGGGGGCGACGGCGGCCTGAGAGACGCCTCGCGGGAGGGGCTGCGCACCCGCCGGCAGTACCAGCAGGGGTCGCGCGGCGGCATCTTCCTGCAGGGCCATCTGGCCGAGACCCGCCCGCTCTACATGCCCGGGCTCGGCGAACGCTACGAGCGGGTCGACGGCGGCCCCGACCCGGATTCCGGGGCGCCCTACCCGGTGCGGCTCGGCCGGGCGCGGCCCGGCGACGGCGTGGTCGCCCTCGAGTACTCCCGAATCAGGAAGGGCGCCTTCGAGGAGTTCCACGCCATCGCCCGCGATAGCGTCTGGCCCTACGTGGAGAAGATCGGCGTCCGGCCGGTGGGCCTGTGGCGGGTGGCGTACCTGCCCAACGGCGACCCCGTCGAGAGCGAAGCCTACGACGAGGTCTACTACCTGGCCCGCTACGCCAGCTTCGAGCACTTTCTCGCGGTGCGCGACGACCCGGTCGCCATGGGCGGCAACGGGCCCGACTTCGAGGCGTTCACGAGCGCGTCGGGTCGGCTGAACGCGCTCACGCAGGGGCGCTCCGTCGAGTTCCTCCGGGGCGAGCCGTATGGCAGCCCGCCCGTGCATGCGCCGGGCCTGCAGGAGAGCTATCGTCTCGTTCGGTAGTGGACGACGCAACGACGGGAACGACCGAACGAATCGGCTTGGTTCTGCGTGCTCCCGATCCCCGGCGCCGACAGAATACGGCGCGCTGACGGGGCGCCGGTCGGTCCGATGCCGGCCCGCAAGATCCTTCGACGCCCGGATCTGCTGATCGGCACTCCCGCGGGCATCTTCATGTCCCTCCAGCGGTCACCGGCCGACCGGTCGGTCCACCGAAGACGGCGAGCCGCAACGTCGGCGGCAGGCACCCGACTGCCCGTCAGCCTGGTCAGCCACGGCAAGGCGTTCGTTGGGCGACGCCGCAACGTCGGCCGCACGCGCCCGGCTGCCGGTCAGCGGGCGATCACGTCGAGCAGCGCCTGACGCCGCTCGCGGCGCACCACGTCGAGGGCCCGCGCGAGGGCGGCGGGCAGGTCGGCGGGGTCGTCGACCCGCTCGCCGTACCCGCCGTTCGCCTCGCAGATCCGGTCGTAGGCGGGGGGAGGCGCCAGGTCGCACAGCGGCATCGACGAGGTCCGGGCCGCCCAGCCGTCCGGGGCGTGCTCGAGGGTGGCCTGCCGCGTGCGTTCCCAGCCGGCGTTGTTGTAGACCACGAACAGCACCGGCAGATCGCAGGCGCGGGCGGTGTGGTGGGTCGACGTCGGCACCCCGAACACGTGGCTGCCGTCGCCCACCGCGCAGACCACGGTGCGGTCGGGGTGCGCGAGCCCGGCCCCGAGGGCGGCGCCCGGCCCCCAGCCGAGCACCGCCGAGTGGGCGTGGTTGAAGAACGTGCCGGGGCGCGTGGAGCACGCCTGCGCGGGGTCGAGCACGATCTCGGTGACGACGATGTCCTCGGGGTCGAGCACGTCGCCGAGGCACTTCGAGATCCACGCGTAGTCGAGCGGCGTCGCGTCCCGCGCCGCCTCGCCGGCCGTTCGCCACGCCTCGCGCCGCCGTGCGTGCGCGGCCGCCCACCGGCGGCGCCGG
>JAJEFC010000333.1 GCA_022820675.1 Vicinamibacteria bacterium
GCCGGCCGCGGCCGGCCGCCCGGGCGGTAGGCCCCGCCCGGCGTTCGGCGCTCGACGCCGCCCCTGTATCCCGAGATGACCGGTCGGCGAGTACCGTGCCCGTCGGTCCGGGCGTCGCTCCGGCCAAGTACTTGCGGAAACAACAACTTGGAGGTGATGTCGGCCCGCCGACACGACGTTCGGGCCTCTTCCGGCATGCCCCGGAGGGGCCGTCGCCGCCACCGGCGAGCCGGCGCCCGCCTCCAGGGAAACCTCGTGCTCGACGCACCAAGTCGGGATGCACCGCCGCGAGAAGGCGCCGCGCCTCTCCCGGGACCCGCCCCGGGCGAAAATCCGCCCGCCCCTACCACTCGGCGTAGGGCGTGCCGTCGAGGCCGGCCCCGCTCGCGCCGCTGTGCACGTCGAAGACGCCCTGGGCGAGGGGATCGGCGGGATCGTACTCGGCGAGGACGACCTGCCAGGTCGCCGTCGAGCGCGTGAACGGGTCTTCCGGGATCGCGCGCAGATACCCCTCGGAGACCAGGTTCTCCAGCGCGGGCGGATACTCGGTCCGGTCGGCGTAGTACTGGTCGATGGCGTCGCGCATGCGAAAGAGGTCTTCCTTCAGAACCGCTTCCCGGGCCCGCGTGACCGCCGTCCCGTAGCCGACCATGGCGATGGCGACCAGGGTCGACATCAGCGATACCACCACCACCAGCTCGATGAGCGTCCAGCCCGTCGCCGAACCGGCCCCGGTCACCGGCCGCCGTCGAGCCGGGGTCGGCGGGCGGGCCGGGGTCGGCGGACGCCCCGCCGGCCGGGGCCCCGCACGTCGGATACGCCAGCCTTCCATCGTCACCACTCGTCGCAACGGGTCCGTCGAGAGCCGTGGTCGCCAATCGCGTGTAGATGTCGTACGCGTTGTCGCCAGCCTTCCATCGTCACCACGCGTCGTAACGGGTCACCACTCGTCGTAACCGGTCCCGTCGAGGGCCGTGGCCGTCAAACGCGTGAAGCTGTCGTACACGTTGTCGCCGGCCTTCCATCGTCACCACTCGTCGTAACGGGTCCCGTCGAGGGCCGTCGCCCGCGACGTCGTGTAGACGTCGTACACGTTGTCGCCGCTCCACCGCCGCGAGTCGGGCTCGTCGTCGTACGAGCGCAGCCCCCACTCGCGGCCCTGCGTCATCGGATCGAACGGAATGCGCCGCAGGAAGCGCATCTTGCGGCCGGTCGCGTCGTTGGCCAGCTCGACCCCCTCCACGAGGATCTCCAGGCTGGCCGGGTAGCCCTGGTTGTCCGCCTCCACCTCGAGGCCGCCGATCACGCCGAGGTCGACGGCGTCCTTGTAGCGGTCGATCGCGGTGCGCATCTCCCGCAGCGCCCGCCGCAGCTCCGCCTCGCGCTGGCGCTGCATCGTCACCCGGGTCAGGGGCATCACCGCCGACGCCAGGATGAGGATGATGGCGCTGACCACGAGCAGCTCGACGAAGCTGTACCCGCGCTCGGCCCCGGCCCGGGCGCGAAGGGCGCGCAGGAGCCCGCGGCGCCCCCTCATGACCCGGGCCCGCCCTCCGCCGCCGGGGCGGCGTCGCGATAGTACGTCGAGACCCCGAGGGTCAGCACCAGCCGGTCGTCCGACTCGTTGCCCTGCCCCAGCACGACGTCTTCGACGAGGATGAACTCGGGGGCCGTCTCGAGGACGTGGATGAAGCGACGGACGTCCTCGTACCGACCCGCGAGGACCATCGTGGTCCGCAGCCGGGACAGCCGGCCGCCGCGCCCCCGGTCCGACACGCTGCTCTGCCGCTCGAGCACGAGGGCCGAATCGCGGGCCAGTCGATCGAGGTAGGGCGAGAGAATGGCGCGAGCGCCCGCGAAGTCGGGCGGGAGCACCTGCGTGTAGAACTGCTCGAGGCGCTCCTCGGCGCGGGTGCTGCTGGCGCCGGTCCGGGTCGCCGTCTCCCATGCGGTGCGCATCCGGACCAGGCGGCTCTCCGCCGCCGCCGCGTCGGCCTCCGCCTGCACGACCCTTCGCGACCACGGGTACAACGCCACCGCGTAGAGCAGGCCGTCGACGGCCAGCAACAGAGCCACGGCCGTCACCAGCCGCCGGTGATCCGAGGCGATGCGCCGCAGCAGCGTCACCGACATGCCGGCCTCGCTCATGAGCCGTCGACCGCCGGCAACAGGGCCACGGCCGTCACCAGCCGCCGGTGGTCCGAGGCGATTCGCCGCAGCAGCGTCATCGACATGCCGGTCTCGATCATCGGGTCCCTCGCGGCGCGCACCCTCAGTCGCCGGGCCGGGCATCGGGACCGCCCGTCCCCGCCGGCGCCTCCGGCGCGCTCCCCGGCGGGCCGCCCTCCCCCGTTCCCCCGCCGGCGGCGTCGAGGGGCGCGTCCGGCGCGCTCCCCGGCGGGCCGCCCTCCCCCGTTCCCCCGCCGGCGGCGTCGAGGGGCGCCTCCGGCGCGTTCCCCGGCGGGCCGCCCTCCCCCGTTCCCCCGCCGGCGGCGTCGAGGGGCGCTTCCGACTCGAGGTAGCGGCCCCGCAGCACCGCGCGGTACATCCCGTCCTCGGTCAGCTCCACCTGCCGGTTCAGCACCCCGATGAACGCGCCGGACGTCTCCAGGGCCGTGACGAACCGGCTGACGGCGTCGAGGCTCCGGCCCAGCACCCCCATCGTCACGTCGACCGTGCCCGGCTCGATCTCCGGCCGCACCTCCGTCACCATCACGTCCGGCGGCAGGGTGGCCTCGATGCGGTTGAAGAAGTCGGTCCACGAGAAGACGCGCTGGGTGATCAGGGTGTTGGCCTCCCGCGTCGCCTCGGCCAGCGCCGTGAGGTCCCGCGAGGTCGCCGCGCGCTGCGCCTCGGCGGCGCGGGCGGCCAGGGCCGCGGTGTCCCGGGCCGCGC
>JAJEFC010000150.1 GCA_022820675.1 Vicinamibacteria bacterium
TCGCGGCCAGCGCCTCGAGCGCGACCCGCGGCGTCCGCGGGTCGGGCGCGGCTTGGCCGTCGCGCGCCGTCGCCGCCGGCCGCGGTGACTGCTGGAACGGCCGCGCGTCGCCCGCCGCGAGATGAACGAGGTCGGCGGCCCACTGGTACGAGATGGTGGCCCCGCTGAAGGCGATGACCGCGAGCGGCACCGCGGACCAGAAGCCGACCACGTTGTGCCAGTTGAAGTCGCGAGCCCGCCCCGCGAGTCCGCGGCGGAACCAGAGCGCCTGCCGCCAGGCGGCGCGCCCCCCCCGCGACGGCCACCAGAGGTAGACCCCGCTGACGAGCAGGAACAGGAACCCGAGGTTGGCGGTCGCCATGATCGTCCGGCCGACAATCCGGTACTCGCCCTCGAGCGCCAGCCACCGATGGAAGTACATGACGCCGCGCAGGACGCGACGCGTTCGCGTGTCGCCGTCGCCCAGCCGCTCGCCGGTGAAGCGGTCGACGTGAAGGGTGGCGCCGTCGCCGAGCTCGAACACCGCCGGCTCGCGCGGGTCCCTGCTCAGGGCCACGGACGCAAGCGGGCCGTCCGGCGCCTCGGCGGCGACGCGCTCGACGAGCTCGTCGAGCGCGAGCGGCCCGGCGTCCGGGGCCGGATCGGCGCGATAGCCGCGGAGGGCCCACCGATCGAGCTGCGCCTCGTAGGTGAGGAGAACGCCGGTCGCCGCCATCAGGAGGACGGCGACGGCGGCGGTGACGCCGACCACCAGATGGATCCAGAAGATCGCCCTGCGCAAGGACATTGGCGGTCGGGTCTCGCGGCACGTCGCCGGTGGCCCTCCGGGAATCCGCGCCGTCGGAAGCCCGGATTCCCGGCTCGGGCGGGCTTGGGGAGCGTCCCCTACGGCGTCTGGTCGGAGTCGGTGGCCTGATCGGAATCGGTTGCCTGATCGGAGTCGGTCGCGGGGACGGCGTCGCCGGCCCCGTCGGAATCGGTCCCGCCGGGGCAGGCCGCGGTCAGGGCGGCAGCCGCGGCGACCGAGCCGGCCGCGACCGCGCGCGAGAGAAACGAACGGCGGTCGACCCGGACGGTGGTGATGTCCTGGTCGGTCAGCGACATCGGTTCCTGGGGGCTCGCGCCGGGCGTCCGGTCTTCCGATTTCCGCATCACGTGGCTCCTGACTTGTAAAATGAAAACGAGTCTCAGTATCGTAGTGGGGCGCACCAGGGATGTCAACTCGTGACGCGACCCCCGGTCCCCGACTCGCCATCGGCGGCCATTCACCCGACCCGGGCTGGCGCGACGCGCTGCCCGGCCCCCGGCTCGCCCTCGGCGGCCATCTGCACGGAGCCATCTGCACGGGAGCGCAGCATGACGACGGACGCACGAAGCACCAGCATGACGGCGAACGCACGAGCACGAGCACGACGACGGACGCACGAAGCGCCGGCACGACGACGGACGCACGGAGCACCACCATGACGACGGACGCACGGAGCACCACCATGACGACGGACGCACGAAGCACCACCATGACGACGGACGCACGAAGCACCACCATGACGACGGACGCACGAAGCACCGGCACGACGACGGACGCACGAAGCACCGGCACGACGACGGACGCACGAGGCGCCGGCACGACGACGGGCGCCGAGCCGGCCCCGGCGGTCGACCGCGACTGGTACGCGTGGCTCATCGATCCGCTGCCGACCGCGGATTTCGAGCGCGACTACTACGAGCAGCGGCTCCTGCACGTCCCGCGTGCGGCGCCGTCCTACTACGCCGATCTCCTCTCGGTGGACGACCTCGACGTCGTGCTGGGCACCCACTCGGCGGGCCATCGCGACGTCACCCTGGTGCGCGGCGACGGGAACGTCCCCCCCGCCGAGTACACGGACGACGCCGGCCGGGTCCATCCCGTCGCGGTCGCGAGGCTCTTCGACGACGGCGCGACCGTGGTCTTCAACCAGCTCCACAAGCGCGTGCCGGCGCTGGCCCGGCTGTGCGTCGCCCTCGGGCGGCGCTTCTCGTCGCGGGTCCAGACCAACGTGTACCTGACCCCGCCCGACGCGCAGGGGTTCGCCCCGCACTGGGACACCCACGACGTCTTCGTGCTGCAGGTCAGCGGCACGAAGCGCTGGACGATCTACGACACCAGGGTGAGGCTGCCCCTCCGGGGCCAGCGCTTCGTGCCCGGCACGCCGCCGGGCGACGTCAGTCACGAGTTCGAGCTCGGACCGGGCAGCGCCGCGTACCTGCCGCGCGGCCTGATGCACGCCGCCCGCTCGACGGGAGAGGCGTCGCTGCACGTCACGCTCGGGCTCACCGCGTTCACGTGGGCAGAGCTCCTCGTCGAGAGCGTCTCCGCGGCGGCGCTCGAGGAGGAACCGCTGCGCCGGAACCTCCCCCGGGGCTTCGCGGGCGAGGGCTTCCCCGCCGCCGAGCGGCGGCGCCTGTTCGACGAGAAGCTGGCGTTCGTGCAGTCGCGGTTCGACCCCGAGGCGGTGTGGCGCCGCTTCGCGGACGAGGTGCTGGCCGCCGACGTCCCGCTGTTCACCGACCTGCTGGGCCAGCGGCTCCGCCCCGCCCGGCTGACGCCCGGCTCGCGGGTGAGGCGCCGCGCCGGGCTGCTCGCCGAGGCGGCGACCGAGGGCGAGACGTGCGTCCTCCGGTTCTGCGGGCGCGAGGTCAGGCTGCCCCTCGCCGCATGGCCGGCGCTGCAGTTCGCGACGACGGCCGGCGAGTTCGCGGTCGAGGACCTGCCCGACTGCCTCGATGCCGCGGGGAAGCTGACCCTGGTGACGCGGCTGGTCAGGGAGGGGGTGCTGCAGTGTCGAACAAGTCACCTGACGAAGTGCAGCGTTCGGCAGGTCACCTGACGGAGTGGGCCGACGTTGCGGCCTGGTGACGGGGCCGGTCGGAGCAGGGGTTGTGCAGCGTTCGGCAGGTCACCTGATCGAAGAGGGCCGACGTTGCGTCCTGGGTGACGGGGCCGGTCAGAGCAGGGTGCTGCAGCTTCGGCAAGTCACCTGACGAAGTGAGCCGGGCGTTGCGTCCTGGTGACGCAGTCTGGCCAGATGTGGAGCTCCTGCAGCGGGCTACCGCCCCGGCATGAGCCTCCGGCTCGTGCCGACACCGAGACACCGACCGGGCGCGCCGGAGCCTGCAGCGGGCTACCGCCCCGTCATGCGCCTCCGGCCCCGGGAGCCGGGCCCGTCAGTGCTCTTCGCCCCAGTCGTCCAGGTCCTCCACCAGGTATTGGGGGTAGCGGGCGCCCGGATCCGCGAGGAGCGAAGGGTCCACCTCGGTCGTCATCGCGGTGAGCTCCAGCGTTTCGACGATGCCGCCGGCGGTCGAGGTCATCCGTCCGAGCACGAACAGCTCGTCGCTCCACCAGACCTCGGCGCCGCCGTCGGCCACGCCGTTATCGTCGTCGCCGTCGGCCAGGTGCGCGAACGTGGCGCCGGCAATCTCGGCGGTGGCGCCGGTGGGCTTCAGGCCGTCGAGCAGGTCCGCGCTCACGCCGAGGGCCAGCACGTCGCGCCATCCCGCGGCGATTCCTTCGCGGGCCAGGGTCGTGTCGTCGTAGACGAGGACTGCGCGCTCCCGGTGGTCGATGAAGAAGCCGGCGGCGCGCCGGTGGTCGACAGGGTTCCGGGTGAAGAGCCACTCCGGGGCGCCGGGGGGGCCGGTCTGCACGTGGACCCGGGTCGCGGTGCGCGACACCACCTGGCGCGTGACCTCGGCGCCGGCGGTCCGCGTGTAGGAGACGGTGAGGGCGGAGAGGCCGGCGGCGTGAGCCGGCAGCTCCGGCGCCACCCGGAGCGGCTCGAGGTCCGGGGCGCGCCGGGCGTGAGCTGGGCCGCGATGTCGTTCTCGAGGTTCCGGTCGTGGACATGGGCGTAGACCGCGGCGGGGGTGGCGTGGGTGAGCCGGGCGGTGGTGACGATGCCCACCGAGTAGCCGCGGGCCTTGGCGAGCTCCGCGATGTTGGTCAACGGCATGCCGTCGCCGTCGCCGTTGAAGTCCCCTCGCTCGGTGGTCGGCGGATACCCGATGATGCCGGAGTTGGTGTTCACGCCGGTGGTCATCGCGGTCATCGTGCCGGCGCTGTCCGGCGTGATGTGGTCCGCCGACGAGGTGCGCGACAGGGCCGTGTAGGGGAACTGATCCATGACGAGCCGGCCGTCCACCCCGACCGCCGCGAAGCGGGTGAACGACACCGTCGAGACGCCCATGCCGTCGCCGACGAAGAGGATGACGTTCCTGGTCTGGGCGTCGGCTGCCGCCGGGCGGGCGCCGGTCAGTATCGCGGTCAGCCACAGCGCGACCACCCTCGACGTCGAGGTCTGCCGCGCCGGTCCGGGGGTATCGATTCTGCGTCTCATCGACGAACCGCCTCCTTCGTGAGAGTTGTCCTGCAAGTCGGCGGTCAGCGTAGCCCCGGCTCGTGACGGCGGGGTGACGGTTCGGTGTCGGCGCGGTTAACTCGGGCCCGATTCGCTGGCCCGGATTGCCGCATCGGATCTCGGGTGTCCGGCGTCGGCGGCGTCGACGGGTCGGGCAGGTCCGGGCCGCCGTCCGGTCGCGGTCGGTGCGCGTCCGCGCGGCGGTGCGCGGCGGCCTGGATTGCCGCATCGGATCTCGGTTGTCGGTCCGGCGTCGGCGGCGTCGACGGGTCGGGCAGATCCGGGCCGCCGTCAGGGTCGCGGTCGGTGCGCGTCGGCGCGTCGGTTCGCGGCGGCCTGGATTGCCGCATCGGATCTCGGGTGTCGGTCCGGCGTCGGCGGCGTCGACGGGTCGGGCAGATCCGGGCCGTCAGGGTCTCGGTCGGTGCGCGTCCGCGCGTCGGTTCGCGGCGGCCTGACGGGCGGGGATGACGCTCCTGGAGCCGCGTGGTGTCACCCGCGGGCGCCGGCCCCTTCCTCGCTGGCGGCTGCCGGCCCCTGCCGAAGGCCCCACGCGATGCCGAGGTGGGCCGGCAGGGCGAGGGCGAAGAAGGTGGCGTTGGGCTGGGTCGAGGCCGGCGCGAGCTGCCAGAGGACGCCGGCGACGCCCAGGGTCGCGGCGGCGGCGGCGAGGTCGCGAGCGCGTCGCCGCCAGGCGTCGCTCCGGGTCGACAGCGGCAGCAGGCCGGCGAGGCCCAGCAGCAGGGGATTGACGACGAAGAGGTTCTCGTTCCACCACGAGAAGACGTGGTCCGTGGCCAGCAGCAGGACGAGGATGGTGCCGGCCCCGCCGGCCGCGAGCGACCACCCGGTCGCGAGGGCGACGATGCCGCGGCGCAGGACCGGGGAGGACCGGGCCCGGGGCGCCCCCGCCGCCGCGAACAGGGCCCCGAGCAGCAGGCCCAGGGTCAGGTAGCGGCCGAGCCACGCGGGCGGCTCCGCCGGCTCGGCCGGGCGCGTGGACGAGTACAGGACCTCTTCCGCCCGCACGAGGGCTCGGCTCTCCCCGTCGCGGGTGATGCGGACCTCCCGGATGCGGTCGCGCAGGGCCAGGGGCAGGAACAGCTCCTCCCACGCCGAGATGGGCCGGTCGGCGGGCGATCCGAGCGCGAGGTCGGCCCCGGTGTAGACGAGGGGATCGACCTGCGTGAGGCGCCGCGCGTGGTGCCGGTAGCTGAGGCCCGTCGTCTGCCCCTCGAACGCGCGGCTCAAGGCGCCGTCGAGCACGCGGTCGAGCAGGTCCCGGATGCGCGTCGAGCAGTTGTCGAGGAAGTACTGGTAGGTGAAGTCGCGGTTGCGCGGCAGGGCGTTCTCGTTCGCCGCGTCGCGCAGCATCGCCTTCTCGGCCGGGGTGAGGTCCAGCTCCTGGAGGACCACCTCGCGGTCGGTCTCGCGGTAGAAGTCGAGCACGACGTCGGTCCGCTGGCGCGCCACCATGTAGAGCATGCGGCCTTGCAGGAAGCGCGCCATGAAGTCGGCCTGCCGGAAGTCGAAGATGCCCCAGTCGTAGGAGAGGTCGCGGCCGGTGCGGGTGTCCAGCACCCGCAGGGCGTTGTGGCCGTAGTGCTCCCAAACCGCGTCGCCGGGGCCGGCCGTCACCAGCCAGACCCGCAGCTCGTCGCCGGGTTCGCGCGGCGCGGCCGGCGCCGGGCCCGCGATCGTCCGGTCCTGGGGGCCGGGACGGGTCTCGCCCGCCGCGGCCGGCCCCAC
>JAJEFC010000128.1 GCA_022820675.1 Vicinamibacteria bacterium
GGTGTTCGCCAAAGCCCCGGGCCGGCCCTCGCCATTCGCGAGTCCATCAACCAGCTCGAACAGCTCGACCGGTCCCCAGACCACGCGCCGCTTGACCGGACCCCAGACCACGCGCCGTACGTGGCGAGCCCGGCCGCCTTCGGACACGAGGAGGAACGGCCCGAGCGCCTGGTCGCCGAGCTCCGGTGAGCCCGCCTGACCAAGGTCCGCGTGAAGCTGCCCGCTGAGGCGCAGCCACTCGGGTGGTGCGGGGCGCGGGGCGGGTCGGCGCCGTTTCCGGCAACGGCGGCGTGGAAACGCCGCCAGCGCGCCCTCAGCCCCGCCGACCTCTCACTCTGAACCTGAACCCCTTGTCCGGAACGAAGGAGGGAAAGAGGACCCAACGGTCCGTCTTCAGCTCATAGGTCGGCGGCGCCAGCTCCATGTCGACCTCGTGCAGCAGGGTCGCGACGATCAACGGAAGCTGCGTCTCGGCGAACCCGCGGCCGGCGCAGTGGTGCACGCCGACGCCGAAGGGCACGAACACGCCCGGCTGCTTGTGCTCCTCACGTCCCGGAAGGTAGCGGTCCACGTCGAACCGCTGCGGATCGGGAAAGTGCTCGGGCAGGTCGTGCGTGACGAAGAAGGCGAGGAACAGATCCTTGCCCGCGGGAATCCGGTGTCCGGCGAAGTCGAACGACGTGGTCACCCGGCGTTGAATCCCCGGGACCGGCGTATACAGGCGCAGCGCTTCCAGCATGATCCGGTACAGGACGTCCAGCTCGCGCACCTGCGCCGCGTCCGGCGTGCCGCCGGCGAACAGGGCGTCCGCCTCGGCCTGCGCCCGTTCCCGCAACGCGGGGTCCTTCAGCACGACGTAGAGCATGCAGGCGCCGATGCTCGCCACCGTCTCGACGCCGGCGAACAGCGGCAGGAGCGCCGTGAGCGGCAGGTCGCACTCGGGGAGGAACGTCGGGTCGGCGCGGTGCAGGGCGAGCATGTGGTCAATCGCGTTGGGCTTGCGGGCGCGCTGCTTCAACTGGTGCCTCGTCAACCACCGGTCCGACAGCTCCGCCGCACGGCGAAGCGCCCGTCGCAGCCGGGGCGTTCTCGGCAATCGGGGCGTGTGCAGGAAGCCGCGCGTCACGGCCTCTCGGAGAACCAGGCGCACGTCGTCGATGTACTCGCCGGTCGACGACTGGGCGACGACGGCGCTCGTCGTCTCGCCGACCAGGCGGAGCATGGCCGGCAGGCCCGGCAACGGCGCGTCCCGCGGCATCTCGGCCACGGACCGCCGGATGACGTGCACCGCTTCGGGGATCTCCGATTCGATGAGCTGGCGGGAGAACCCGTCCCTGGTCTCGCGCCGCATCCGCACGTGGTCCTTGCCGTCCATGTTCAGCACGAAGCGCGAGGCGCCGAGCTCGGCACAGAGCGGGTCCCACATGTCGGACGTATGCAGATGCATGCGCTCGGAGCGCGACACGAACAGGTTGGCCTCCTGTCCGGCCATGGCGACGAAGTTGCGCGTCAGTGTCCTGACCTCGAAGATGGGTCCCGCGCGCAGGTGCTCCTGAACGAAGAACCTCCGCGGGTCGCGCGCCACGGAGAAGGTGCTGCCCACCAGCGGCAAGCCGCGGGCCAGCGGCAGACCCGCGGCGCCGTCGCGCGCGGCGCGGGCCGTCGGCCGCACGATTCGCACCAGCGTGGCCACGGCCCGCCCGATCAGGTCCAGTCGGCTGACGAGCTCGATGCGCTTTCGCGCCCTGGCGAGCTCCTCTGCCGTGAGGAGCTTTCGCCAGACGTCGCAGGCGTCCACCAGGCTGATGATCACGATGTCGGCGGGGTCGGGGATGTCGTCGCTGAACAGGACCCGCATGATGCGAAGCCTGACGTGCTCCGGCGCCGCTCCGTTCGTCGACGGATAGCGCCGCGCGTGCGCCACCTCCGGCGTCAGCGACAGGAACGCGTCGTCGCCGGGCTCGCGGAGAATGCCCCGCGAGACGAGCCGGGCAATCGCCCGCTCGCGGATCTCGGGCCCGCGCCGGGCCGTGCGTTCCACCCAGTACAGGGCATCGCGCGTCTCTTCCGCGCCGGCGATCTCGGCCAGCGTGGGGTCGAGCACGTCGTCGCCGAGTGGCGTCGGATTGCCGGGCGTGAGGTGGTCCAGGTCGGTGTCGATGCGATTCGCCAACTGCAGGTCCATCAACACCGCGCCCGCGAGAACCAGATGCTCCGTACGCTCCGTCATCGGGAGGAGCGTGCCGTGTTGCTCGTCCAGGAGAAACAGCAGGAACTCTTCAGCGGCGAGCAGCATCACCCACGCTCCCGGTCGGTCACCCGATGTACCGCGGTAATCGGGTGGATGCGGTCCTGGTTGCCGCCGAGCCTCTCGAGCGCCCGGTTCTCGACCCGCACCCGTGCGCGAAGCATCACCCGCGCTCCCGGTCAGTCACTCGAGGCATCGCGGCGTTCGGACGTGCGGTCCTGGACGCCACCGAGCTTCTCGAGCGCCCTCGCTGGCCGGAGCGGCATCGTTCCTTGGCGCCGAGTGCGGTCCTGGACGCCACCGAGCTTCTCGAGCGCCCTGTTCTCGACCTGCACCCGTGCGCGGAGCACCAGCAGGTTCAGCACGGAGGCGGTTGCGGCCAGGGTCCAGGCGCCGAACATCAGCGGCACCACCGCCATCTCGCCGCACACGATGACGTAGTTGGGATGCCTGAGGTAGCGGTACGGGCCGCTGCGGACGGGCGCGGCGCCCGGCAGCACCACGATGCGCGTCGTCCAGCGCGACCCCAACGTGGCGATCACCCATGCGCGCCCGCATTGCAGCAGCACGAAGACGGCGAGCAACGGCAACGACACCGGCGTCCGCGGATCGATGGTTGCGGCCAGGGCCAGCAACCAGCCGGCGTGCAGGGCGACCATCGCGGGGTAGTGCGCCTGGCCGGCCTCCACGGCGCCCCGCGCCAGGAGCGCCCGGCGGTTGCGGCGGGCGAAGCCCAGCTCGGCCAGCCGCTGAACCACGAGGAAGCCGACGATGACGTACGAGGCGGGCATCAGGCCGACTCCAGCACCAGGTACCCGATGGAGAAGCCGGGGCCCAGGCCGGTCATCAGGTACCGCCGTGCCCTGTCGTGCCGCCCGTTGTCGTCGGTCCCGGTCACGAGGGCGCGCTTCAGGATGAAGAGCACGGTGGCCGCCGACATGTTGCCGTAGTCGCGCAGAATCTCCCGCGACGCCGCGAGGCCGCCGGACGGGAGACCGAAGGCGTCTTCGAGCGCGTCCAGCACCCTGGTCCCGCCGGGGTGGCAGATGAAGTCGTCGACGTCCGCGAGCTCCAGACCGACGGATGCGAGGAACTCGTCGGTGACGCCCCGCACCTGGTGTCGGGCGACGTCGGGAACGCCGCGCGACAGCCGCACCTCCAGCCCGTTCTGCGTGACGTGCCAGCCCATGACGTCGAGGCTGCGGGGCCAGGTGTGCTCGCCCCAGGCCCTGATCGCGGGTCCCGGCCCGTCCGTGGTCAGCACCGCGCCGGCCGCGCCGTCGCCGAAGAGCGCGGTGGCGACCACGTTCGCGGTCATCTGGTCGCCGCGGCAGAACGTGAGGGTGCAGAGCTCGACGACCAGGAACAGGATGCAGGTGCCGGGCTGGGCGCGCGCCCAGGCGGCGGCGCGCGCCAGCCCCAGGGCTCCGCCCGCGCATCCCAGGCCGAACAGCGGCAGGCGCTGCACGTTGCGCCGAAAGGGCAGCTCCTCCATCAGCCGGACGTCCAGCGTGGGCACGGCGACGCCGGTCGACGAGACGGTGACGAGCGTGTCGACGTCGCGGCACGTCCGGCCGGCGACGGCCAGGCTGTCGAGGGTCACCTGCTTGAGCAGGTCGATGGCCCTGTCGATGTACAGGTTGTTCTTCACCTCGAAGCTGTGGTCCCGCTCGTACCAATGGACGGGAGCAGCGGCGTACCGCGTCCGGATGTCGGCGTTCAGGAAGAGCTGCTTCAGACGGCCCCGCCTGGCCGGCGGAACGTCGAAGGACCGCTGGAAGAACGCCATCGCCTCGTCCTGGGGGACCCGGTGGGGCGGCACCGCGGTCGCGAGCGACGCGATTCGCGGCCAGGGTCGGTTCGACCCCGCCGTCATCGGGTGAGCTCCGCCCGCGTCGGGGCGCCGGGCGCGCACCGCGGGCGGGCGTCGCTCCGACCGGAGGCGAACAGCCACCGGATCAGCCTGCTTCGCTTCAGACTGCGTCTTCCGAACGCCCCGACCGCCGCGCCCCAGACGACGGACCGCAGCAGCCCGCCCAACTGGACCGGGTCGAGCCACGACCGCGCTCCCGCCGTCCACATGAGCCGGAGACGCAGGGCGACCAGGTGCCGGAACATCCGAAACAACGAGCGCGGGATCTCGTCGTCCCGGCGGTGCTCGAACCAGGAGTGGTTCATCGCGAAGGCCGAATGCACCCTTGCGCCGGCGCCTGGCGGTGGCGAGGGCTGTCGCAGGGCCGCCCGGGCTATGAGCGGCTCGAAGTCGGTCAACTCCCGGCCCAACCCGTGGGCGGGCTGTCCCAGACGGGCCATCATCGCGGCGCCGACGGCATCGGCGTGATACCCGTTGAGCAGCAGCGGCAGCGCCATGTGAAAGAAGCCGACCACGTGGAGGTGCATGCGCAGGCGGCACTGATAGCCGGTCTGCATGACCTCGTACAGCCTCGCGACCTGCCCCTCCCCCAGTCCCTGGAAGCCGGCGTAGGCCCGGTCGAGCCTGCCGACGAATCCCTCGGTCAGGCTGCCGGCCAGGTCGCGACGGATGATGGCCCCCACCTGCTGAATGGCCATGGTCGCCAGCGCGAGACCGGTGCTGTACAGGGGATCCACGGTATCCGCCGCGTCGCCGACAATGAACCACCCCTGGGAGGAGTATCGCCGCCGGGTGCGGTACATGTAGTTCTGATAGAGGTTGGTGTCGACGACCCACCCACTCCGCACCAGGTCTCCCACGATCGGGTGCTCGCCCGCCACCCGGTCGAGGAACTCCGGTATGGACGTCACGGGCTCGGGAAACAGGTCCGGCCGGCAGGTCAGCCCGACGCTCATCATCTGCCGGCCCGCTTCCACCCGCACCGGAATCAACCAGATCCAGTTGCCGCGTCCGAAGAAGTGATGCGTGGCGTAGTACGCGTCGGGGCGGCGAGCATCGCTCGCGACGGCGTCGATGCGGTCGAGAATGGACGCGTCGAAGTCGGCCAGGCGGAACCAGAACGAGCTGCGCTGGTGCGGGACGCCGTCGCCGAGGCGCAGTTGGCGCGCCAGCAGTCGACGCCGTCCCGTGGCGTCTATCGTCCAGCGGGCCGTGTGCGTTCGTTCCCTCCCGTCGGCGTCCCGCACCGTGACCCGGTGACGCGCGCCCGAGTTCAGCTCGACCCGCACCACCTTGCCGTCGACGTGCTCGACGCCCTTGTCGTGATTGAGCTGCCGCAACGCGTCGTCCAGGGTGACCCGGTTGACGAGAAACGACGGCAGCGGGGGATTGGTGGGGAGGGCGTCCACGACATAGCGCGGGTCCGCGGGGGCCGTGGGATCCAGCTTGTAGTAGAACGTGAGTCCGTACTTGGGAAGCTGTTCCTCGACGAGATGCCGTCCGAGACCGATCTCCTGGAGAAGCTGCGTGCTGAACTCGACCAGCGACTCGCCCACGATGGGCAGGGTCCGGGCCGCCGGCCCCACCACGCTGACGTGCAGAGCGGGCATGTATCGCGTGAACCAGGCCGCCGCGAGGTTGCCCACGATGCCGTTTCCCATGATCAGCACGTCGCAATCCACTCTGGCCAAATGGCGCTCCTCGAACGGGTGTGTCCGCCCTGGCGGCGTCCGCATCACCACCTCGATTAGCTGTATTGGCGATGGACGCCGAGCGAGCGTGTGGGTGCGGGGCACCGCCGACCCTGTCGGCGCGCGGGTCGATTTCGCCGCTGCAGACGGTTCGGTGTCCCGAACGTGATAATACATAAGTCTAGCGGCACAATTGCGCGATGTAACCTATTCGATTGGTGTGCGATTGGCCTTATACAGGCACTTCATTTGGGGTGGCCGCATCATCGGGAAGGCAAGTGCGCCGGTACTCCGGGCGGTGCATCGACGCTTCCGGATCGGAGCGGTATGCCGTGCGAGAAGGCGTGGAGAACCCGACGGAAGGGCAGGGAGTTTGGGGTGGCCGCATCATCGGGAAGGCAAGTGCGCCGGCACTCCGGGCGGTGCATCGACCCTTCCGGATCGGAGCGGTATGCCGTGCGAGAAGGCGTGGAGAACCCGACGGAAGGGCAGGGAGAAGGCGGGCATGCACCTACAGGACCAGTTCGACCGCATCCTGCGGTCGCTGCACGAGGCGGCGTTCGACGACGCGGTCTGGCCGGCGACCGCCGGCCTCATCGACGACGCCTGCGGCCTGAAGGGCAATCACCTCGTGTTCGGCGGGGGGAGCGTGCAGTGGGACACCCGGATCTACTTCGCCCGGTTCTGCCTCCGGGGGCAGCGCCGCCGGGACCTGGAGCAGTGGTACTTCCGGGAATACTGGTTCCGGGACGAACGGGTCCCCCGCTTGAGGGAGCTGCCCGACGGCGTGCTGGTCCCCATCAGGAATCTCTACGCCGAAGCGGAGAGGAAGACGTCGGCCGCGTACAACGAGGCGCTGCCAGCGGGCTGCAATCAGGATGGCCTCAACGTCCGGCTGGCGGCGCCGGGCGGCACGCGGGTGGCGTGGGCGCTCGGCGATCCGGTCGAATCGGGGGGCCGGCGGCCGGATCAGATCCGGATGATGGAGCAGCTTCTGCCCCACGTGCGCCACTTCGTGAGCGTCCGGACCGCGCTGGCCGAGGCCCGGGCCCTGGGGAAGTCGTTCGCGGAGCTGCTCGACGCGACCCAGGTGGGCGTCATCCACCTGGACCCGCGGGGGCGGATCGCGGCGGCGAACGATCGAGCGGTCGAGGTCCTGCGGCAAGGGGCGGGGCTGGTCGACGACGACGGCGCCCTGCACGCCGTCGAGCCCGCGGACGACGCCGAGCTGCAGCGGCTGTTGAGGCGCGCCATGCCGCTTCTCGTCGAGGAGGGAGCCGGGGGCTCGATGACGGTCGGAAGGCGCCCCCCGTCGCCGCGGCTCGTGTTGCACGTCAGCCCCGTCGAGCTGGACATGGACGCCCGTCCGCCGCGCGTCGCGGCGCTGGTGCTGGTCGTCGAGCCGGACCGTCAGCCGGTCATCGACGCCGACCTCGTGGCTTCGGCGCTGGGTCTGACGCCGTCGCAGAGCTCGATGGCGGTGATGCTGGCCAGAGGCTGCAGCCTTCGCGAGATCGCCGAGGCCACCCGTCGAAAGGAGGTCACGGTCCGCTGGCACCTGAAGCAGACCTTCAGCAAGCTGCGGATTGCCCGGCAGTCGGACCTGGTGCGGCTGGTGCTGTCGGTGTCGCCGGGCGCACCGTCGTCGCGGCGAGACCGTTGACTCTGGCCGGTCCTGGAGGGTTGGTTGGGCGCCAGGCGGAGCCGCGGCCGAGGTGGTGCTGACGGTGCTCCACGCCGGGGGAGGTTCGACAACGAGAGCGGGTCGAAGCACCCACGAACCGCCCTACCTGCCCCGCGCGTCGAAGGTGGCAGGCATGAGCGAGCGCACCTGGATGCCCCAGTGGTCCCCCGCGCGGGTCACGATCCAGAGCGCGGGCACGGTCCAGTAGCGGGTGCCGTCGGGATGCCACCGCGTGAAGGTCAGCTCGAAGTGCACCTTGTTCCGCGTGACGGCGCTCGGCGCCAACGCGTCGATGGTGCTCATGTGCCAGCCTTCGTCCCGCCGCATCCGGTCGAAGTCGGGGCGAGGGCCGTCGCCGGGCGACCCGGCCACCGAGAAACCGCCGCCGGGGGTCATGAACAGGTGGGGGTGGTTGAGCGTCGCGACCGTGCCGTCGACGTCGCCGGTGTTGAAGGCGGTGAAGAAGTCGAGCACCGCCCGGCGCGCCCCCGCGACGATCTCCGACCGCTCGTCGGCGCCGAGATCCTCGGGCTCTCCGACCGGGGCCCGAAGCTGGATGGCCCAGCCGTCGTCCCGCCGGGTCACGATGTAGAAGACCCGCGACGTGCGATAGGCCGCGCCGTCGGCGCCGTAGCGGCTGAAGCCGATCGCCGCGTGCACCTTGTCGGGCGACGACGCGAGCACCGTGTACGAGTCGAAGTCGAACGAGCTGCGGCTCCACCCCTCGCGCGCCCGCATCTAGTCGAAGCCGGCCGCGAAGTCCCCCGGCCGGTCGTTCACGATCAGCGCCCCGCCGCCCGGCACCGTCGCGAAGGGAAAGTGCATGGCCTGTCGCAGGTTCGCGTCGTCGGCGGTGTTCCACTGGGTGATGAACGCCTCCAGCGCCTGACGCGCGGCCGTCTCCGCGGCCTCGTTACCTGCCGCCGCATCCCGGGTCTGGGCCGCGCCGGGCGGCGCAACGACGAGCAGACCCAGGGCCAGAACCGTAACCGTGTCGAGCTTGATGGACATCATGGATATCGCCTCGGCCGACCGTAAGCCACGCGAGGGGTGATCGTCAAGCCGGCACGGCCGCGGGGGTGCACGACATCATTGTTGGATGGCGTCAGGCGGCCTTCGCCCGCACCTCGAGGTCGACCTCGCACCTGTTCTGAGGAAACCGGGGCTGGCCGGCTCGCCGCAGCCTACGTCGGCCCGAACATCCGGAGGGCGGACACGGCGCCCTCTCCGTCGGCCCGAACATCCGGAGGGCGGACACGGCGCCCTCTCTTCGTCGGCCCGAACATCCGGAGGGCGGACACCGGCCCTCCGCCGCTGCGCCGAGTCCGGCGCGGCGCTGGGGACATCCTCCGGCACGGGAGCCTGCCTGAAGAACGCTTCATGAAATCTTCAGGAAAACTTCAGGCGGGTCGCGACCGGCTTCGTCGTAATGTCCAACGGGCGCAAGTCGGATACGGGGAGGCAACCCAGATGCGGAGACAGGGGAACGGATCGGGCCGGACTCGGCAAGACCATACGACGCTCGCACGCCACTACAGCGCTCACGCCGCCGACCACGAGGCCGACGCGATACTCCACGAGCAGTTGGCCGCCGCCGATGCGGCTTCTCCGCTGGCCGACGCCTTGCGTCACTACGCCGCGCATTCGAGCGAGGTCGCCGACGCATTGCGCAACCTGGCGGAGCGCCACGAAGCGATGGCCATGGACTGAGAAGCACCCGCTCTCCGCTCCGGGGCCGGCGAGTGGCCGAGAGCGTTGCCTGGCCGCCCGCGCGCTCTCCCGCCCTGCATGAACGCCGCTGGCCGCCGGGACGCTGCCGAGCCCGCTGGCCGGGGGGCGCCGGGGTCGGGCTGGCGTTCTGGCTGCTCGGCCTGCTGGCCACCGCGGACCTTCCCTCGCCGACGCCGGTCACGCTCGATCGTCGCCGATTATCGTTATGGGCCGCGCGTCGACAGTTTCGGCGTCGAGCCCATTCCGTAGGGGAGCTCGGCCAGGGCCTCCAGTATCCGCCTCGTATTCTCGATGTCCCGAGGCACCAGGATGTCCAGATCCTTGGTCGCTCTCACATGGCCGTGGAGGTTGACGGCGATGCCGCCCACCACGATGTAGGCGGCGCCTCGGCGGTTGAGCAGCCGGCAAACGTCGATCCACTTGTCACCAATTCCACGGGTTGGTCTGGCCATTCTTCCAGGTCTCGTACTCGTCGAAACTCTCGAAGGAGGCGGTGAACCGAGGTCGCTCGTGCGGGTTCAGCCGCTCCAGACTGTCGGTCAGATCGGCCATCTCCCAGAACCGTCGTACGGCGGCGTCGGGTCCATCCGGCGTCTTGGCCGTTTGTTCGTCTTCCCATCTCTGGTACGCTTCCCAGCTCTCGAATGAGATCGCGTACCCGGCGTTGCGCTGGTCGTTGCTCGTCGCCATGGTGTTCCCGTCTCGTTTGCTAGCGGTGCTGCCGCTTGCTGTCTGTGCCGTCCTTCCCTCGATGGCATTCTACCCTGCGCGCCTGGCTGCCGGCCCCGCCCACGCCGGCCGGGTCAGTGTGCGAGCCTGATTGAGCCGTGACCACTGGAGGCCGGCGCGGCGGACCGGAGCCGCGTCCACGATTTCGATGCCGACGCGGGCACTGTCGCCGCAGCGCCTCAATCAACCGGTGTCCAGCACCTGGGCCACCGCGGTCACGATGCGGTCCCATTCCCGCCTCTGGGCCGCGAGCTGACGGCGGCCGGCGGCGGTGAGCACGTAGGACAGCTCCTGACCGAGACGCTGGTGCTGGGCGGCCTGGCCGCTGTCGTCGCCCTCGCCGCCCTCGGCCTGGGCATGGGCGGCCTGCGCGCGCTGATCGCCGACACCGCGCTGTTCGCCGACACCATCCGGCTCGACGGCGCGACCCTCGGCTTCGCCGCGGTCACCGTCGTGCTGATGTTGCCTGGTCAGCGTCGGCGCGTCCCTCGCGTGGCTGCCGCGGTTCCTGCACCGCGCGGCGGCCGGCCTGCAGAGCGGGGCCTCGGTCCCGCGCCGGCGCCTGCAGGGCGTGCGAATCCTCGGTCGCCCCCAGCTCGAGATGCCGGTTCGCAGCCCGGCCGCGAGGCCGTGTCCATCGCCGGCACCGTGGCCGACGCCCGGACCGTCGGCCTCGCGGACGAGCCGGCGTCGCACGTCCTCAAGCCCTATGCGCAGTTCTTCCCGGGCGTGCCGGGGTTCCTGGTCCGGACGAGCGCCGACCCCCTCGCCCTCGCGCCGGCGATCCGCGCCGAGCTCGCGAACCTGCACGCCGACGTCCCCCTGTTCGACATGGCCACGGTCGACGACCGGGTGGCGCAGTCGGTGGGCTCGGAACGGCTGAACACCCTCGTGGCCGGCGCGTTCGCGGCCCTCGCCCTGCTGCTCGCGGCGGTCGGCGTCTACAGCATCGCCGCCCACGTCGCCGCGCAGCGCCGCTACGAGCTGGGCGTGCGCCTGGCCCTCGGCGCCACCGCCCGGCAACTCGTGACCCTGGTGGTCGGCCAGGCCCTGAGGCCGGTCCTCGTCGGGGCGCTGCTCGGCGTCGGCGCCGCGTTCGCCTCGGGGCGCCTGCTCGACAGCCTCCTGTTCGAGATCGGCCCCACCGATCCCGGGTCGTTCGGCACCGCGACGGTGCTGCTTCTGGCCATCGCCCTCCTCGCCAGCTACGTCCCCGCCCGGCGCGCCTCGCGGGCGGACCCGTTCATGACCCTGAAGAGCGAATGAGGCCGCGTCCGGTGCCTCACGCGGGAGACGAGAGATGATTCGAGCCTCGATGAGCCTGGTGGCGGCGATCGTGTTCGCGTCGGCGTCCGTGACCGTCGATGCACAGGACGACACCGTGGTGCGCGTGGACTACGTGGCCGTCGTCGTGCAGGCCGACGGCACCGAATCCCACAGGCCGAGGGGGTGCACTACATCGCGTCGGACGGGCGCTACCGGCGCGACGAGACACTCGCCGGCGGCACCCCGACATCGGAGTACCGGCTCCCCCGCGACGGCGTCCACGTCTCCGTGAATCACTCGCTTCTCGAGGCCGTGCGCAGTGGACGCGTTCCCCCTGTCAACGTCGCATCGCCCGTCGGCCGCGGCGTGGCCACGCTGCCCGCGGGCGCCGAGACGACCGAGATCGGTGAGAGGACGCTGGGTCCGATTCGACTGCAGGGTCGCGCGCAGGTTCGAGAGGGATTCGGGCGTACGGAGTACTGGATGCACGAACCGCCGCTGATGGAGACTGCCGCGGATACGCTCGCGTATCCGCCGATCGTCATCGAGATGACCATCTTCATGGACACCGGCGAGCGCTTCGAGGTTCGAGCGACTTCCGCTCAGCGCATCCCGCCCGCGCCGGACATGTTCACGGTTCCCGGCCCTGTCCCCTGAACAGCACCGTTTCGCCGACCCTTGAGTCGGACCCCTGGCGGACAGTCTCGACGTGCTTCACGCGATCGCCCAAGTCGTCCTCGAGCCGCTCGACCTGAACGCCGAAAACGCGATCACGGCAACGCGCCGACCGCACACTTCTGCGCCGTCGCTGCGGGCACCCCGATCACAGGAGTCGAGCACCGAGGCCGGAGTTGGAGTAGAATCGGCAACCGTGCCTTGGGCCATCTTGACGACGGAATGCCGGATTGGTGATCTCCTGACGCGCGGCGACGTGTGTCATCTGTCCGCGGATCGTGGTGACGCCGAACGGTGCGGCGTGCTCCTCGGCGGGACACCCGAGCTGGTCCGGCTGGACGAAATCCGGCCAGCCGTGTACCGCGTGGTCTGGTCGCTGTCGACGGCGGCGAGCGGACGGCTCCGACCGGCACGACCGGTCTCCTGACCGTCGTCGCCGGGAGTTCAGATCCGCTGTACATGTAGGGCGGCACGGGCGGCTGACGGTGCTGGACCGCCCACGTCGCCGATACGCTCCGCAGCCCACAAATCCGGCCGCGCCGACCAGGATCGCCGCTGGTAGCGAGCGCCGGCTGCACCATGCGGCTGAGAGACAGCCTGCCGCCGGTCCACAGTACGAGGGACACGCCTACCGCTTCGACGGCAGCATCCTGGCCAGCGTCGAACTCGAGACCGGTGAGCGCGCCTGGAAGGGCGGCTACGGCCACGGGCAACTCCCGCTGCTGGACGACCAGGACCTGCTGCTCGTCCTGGGCGAGCAGGAGACCTAGCGCTGGTGGGCGCGACACCCACGGAGTTCACCGAGCGGGCTCGGGTGTCGGGGATAGAGGGCAAGACCTGGAACCACTTGGTGCTCGTCGGCGACACCTGTTGGCGCCCAACGCCGAAGATGGCCACGTTCCGGCTCTCCGGACGGTGAGAGGCGGGATCCCCTTGGCCGCGGCACCACCCACGTCCCACCATCGAGCCAACGACCTGCGCCGCACCCGACCCCCAAGACCGTGCCCACGCCGGTGCCCCGAATCATGATATACTCCCCCCGATCCAGCATCGAGGTGAAACGTGGCACCCACTGACAAGACTGACTTTACCTTCAAGGTCAACGGCGTCCAGTTCTCTTCTGACAAGCCGGTGCTCTCCGTTCGCGATATCCTTCAGCTCGCCCGAGACAAGGGCGCAATCCCACAGTCGCCCGACAAGTATCTGCTGAAGGGCGAGAAGGGCGAGTACCGCCTGGATGCTTCGGTAGATCTCCGCGAGGACAACCTCTTTATAACCATTCCAACCGGTGGCACCCCAGTCGCATTCCCTTATGGACCATTCTGACAACATTCGTACGATCCGGGCTGAACTGGAAGAGCTCGGATACAAGACCCGGATGTTCACCACAGACGTTCGTGGACCCGTGGTCTGCTTCGAGTACACCATAGAGGTCGGCTCCCGGCAAGGTCAACGCATCACACTCGGCCTCAGTATGCATGGGAGCGGCCTCTACCCCGAGTACCCTCCTCACTGGATCCATGTCTCGCCTCCAATCAACGACAACCGCGGCGGCGCGGTCGAACAGTACGTCGATAGCGACGGCAATGAATGGATCGCCATGAGCCGTCCGCCTGGAGAACTGTGGGATGCACTCCCCACCAAGCGCATCGACGTTTTCCTAACTGAGCACGTTCGACGCTTCTGGGCTACCATATGACATGCGACGTCGCCTTTACTCAGGATGCCCATCTTGCTGCGACGCGCCATCTCCTTCAACACTTCGAACGGGGCGCGCTTCAGGAAGATCTCTGTTTTGCTTTGTGGCAACCCTCAACTGGCGCAACCCGCCGCACCGCACTCATCGACGAGATTATTTTTCCGCTCGATGGCGATCGCGACCTTCACGGCAACGTTAGCTACAACCCTGAGTATCTGACTCGCAGTCTCGATCTGGCTATCGCGCGAGGTGTCGGGCTTGCCTTCATGCATAGCCACCCCAGCCCCGGTTGGCAAGGTATGAGCGAAACAGACGTCTGGGCCGAACGCGACCGACTGGCCTATCCAGCTGGGGCTACGGGTCTCCCCCTCGTGGGACTCACCACAGGGACAGATGGCCACTGGAGCGCTCGCTTTTGGTGTCGTGACGGCCGGCAAATGATTCGCCATTGGTGTCGGCAAGTTCGGGTTATCGGGCCTCGATCCTACACCGCGTACTATAATGACGATACAACTCCGCCACAGCCTCGACGCAACATCCTCAAACGCACCTTCGACACGTGGGGTAGTGAAGCGCAAGCCACCGTTTCCCGACTGCGTGTTGGCATCGTTGGTCTCGGCAGCGTTGGTGCGATCGTCGCGGAGTCTCTCGCTCGAATAGGGGTTTCCAGATTCACCTTAATCGACCCGGATGTTGTCGAAGAACACAATCTAGATCGGCTACTTCACGCGGCCCCGGACGACATCGGCGTGCTAAAGGTATGCTTGGCAAAACGCGCCATTGAGCGTTCCGCCACCACTGAAGTTGTCAACGTCCTTGCTCTGCCAATGTCCGTCCACCACGACGCTGCGTACCACGCCGCCTTGGATTGCGATGTAGTCTTCAGCTGTGTCGACCGCCCCGTAGCCCGTGACGTGCTAAACTACCTCGGCACCGCACACTTGATTCCTGTTGTCGACGGTGGTGTGGCGGTCGAAACCAAGCCGGCCAACGACAGATTGTTGTCTGCGCACTGGCGCGCACATATCGTTACGCCCTACCATCGCTGCATGCGCTGTAATGGCCAGTACAACTCTAGTATGGTGGTCATGGAACTCGACGGTTCTTTAGCTGACTCTGCCTACGTTGCCACGCTTCCAGCTCAAGACCGAGATCGAAACCAGAATGTATTTCCATTCAGTCTAGGCGCCGCCGCCCTGGAAGTTAATCTCATGATTCGTTTCTTATTGGCGGAGGATTGGTGGCCCCTCGTGCGGCAACAGGACCAGCAATTCGTTGCCGGCACCTTGGATGTTATAAATGCAGAGTGCCAGCCCCATTGTGCTTTCCGCGCGCGTCGTGCGCGAGGCGACGCGGAAAAGCCGCCTTATCTCGTGCAATCTGTGGCCGCGAAGCCCAGGTGCCACCCTGCCGCCGCCGACTTGCGCCCTTGGTGGCTCAGGTTTGTCGATAGGATATGGCGGATTGTTCGATGGTCAGGTTCCTGATGCCGATGGATCTCAAGAGTTGCTCTATCACATATTGCACATAGTCCGCGTTTGGAATGCTCGGGCCGAGGGTGATAACAGTGTCAGTCGCGAGAAGGTTTGTGAGCCTGAGGCAGGGATGTTGTCCGTACATCCGCAACCGACCGGCACCCGTAGGTCGCGTCTCGAAGTCGTAGAGAATCTCGCCGTGCTCCTCAAGGTCTGACTCCATTGCGACGATCCTGCACTCTTCTTCGTAGCTGTAAGCACTGCTCTTGTACAAATATGGGAGTCCTCCCAAGCACTCCAGGAGCGTTGCAGCAACTTGTCGTCTAACGACTGCCAGACGATCCTTGCGAGCAGACTGTGCGATATGGCCTAAACAACTGAGTACCGGCTGCAGCCGACGAGCATTGCGAATGGCTGCGTCAGGTCCGTAGATCACCCTTTGCAGTACCGCAGCACATTGATCGGGTGAGAATCGCCCCACGGGAATCGCGATCGAGCACCCCCGTCCCTCTTGGGCGTAGTGTCTCCAGAAGACCAGGTTATCTCTAGTGTTGCTTTTCCGAGTCAGTTGGTCCGGGAAGGTGGAATTGGTATACGTCTGCGGCGTCACAAACGACGTGATGTACGCAGGAACCTGTGCGACATACTCTAGAACGTCAAGGGTATCCTGCGTACCCACCAATTCTCTGAGGAAGTAGAGTCCCTCCAACGGGTCGTTTAGGTTCGCGCAATCGTACAAGCGCAGGTAACGACGGTCCGTTGGCGCTACTGCGCCTCCGTTACTCATTGCCTTGGTCTCGATGATGGAACCCGACGGCTTTGGCTCAGAATTCGTTTGCTCGTCGGTTTGAGGTGCGGTGGGCGTGTTCAGCCTGATGCTGGGATCAACAGGCGGTTTTCCTAGACGCAGGTCAGCACCGCCATGGAGCATCGAGAAGAGAGTTTGGAGGCTTGTATAATGTACGACTGTTGGGGTCTTGTCGCCATGTACGGCGTGCGCTGCGATGAAGTCACGACTAATGTCTCTTATTGCGTCGCGAAGAAAGTCACGTAGAGTGCCCCTAATATATGCTACATCCATCGGAGCGCCACGGGAGAAGTACTCCGTTCCCCTATGGACGGCGGCCGTCAAGCTTCGCATCGCGGAGGCGGTTGCCATCAGACGTACCCCCACAAGGCG
The DNA here is from genome assembly GCA_022820675.1 of Vicinamibacteria bacterium. Lineage (GTDB taxonomy): Bacteria > Acidobacteriota > Vicinamibacteria > Vicinamibacterales > UBA8438 > JAJEEA01. The sequence continues at coordinate 16,252 of JAJEFC010000128.1, forward strand.
GCGATGGTCACACAGGCGCTCTCAAGGTCGTGAATGCGCTTCTTGTAGAATGTTGGCGCTGTGAACACCTTTCCGTGCTGGACGTCAATCGCCAAGCACAGTTTTGCGGCTGGCAGGCGGTTTTTTTGAGTGTTATGGGCTTGCATGTGCATCATGATTATGGTTGATGCGTAGAGGCCCATCTGTCGACGTTTGTCCTGCGCTGCGGGCGTTGTCTTGTCGTCCTTTGTCATCCGGAGCACCGCTGAACCAATGCGTTTGTTACTGCCGAGGACGTACAGGTCCGGCCGGACAGACACTTCCACCCCGGATACTGTCAGCTTCTTCTGCCTCTGCGGGGCAGAAACGAACTCGTACGGTGCGAGAGCCTTCAACATACTCGGCATTGCGTGGAGTACTTCGATGGAGTGTTTGGCATCATCTCGGCGCAAATTGCTCTCCGCGGGGTCTTTGGTGCGGTGGACGAACATCGTCTCCGCTTGATCTAGGATCGCGGTGTTGTGGTTGGGATCAGTCAAGTAGGAGCACAACGTGGTTCGGACATCACGGTACCGCGTGACGACAAAGTGTTTCGGCTCGCGAGCGCGCCTGACTATTCCGTGACGAGCGGTTTCGGAAGCCACCATGAAGTGAGCTAGTTCGTTCACGGAGACTCTGGGCTTCTTGGTCATGGCTAGTGTCCTGGGCTGTCGAGAATCGCGTAGCGCCGCATGGGGGCGGGTCTGTGCGAGAGGGAGGGTAACGCGCGTGAAGGCCGTGAGGCCGCGTGGGCGGTCGGGAAGGTACCGGGGGCACGTCGTAGTCGCGCGTGGGGCTGTCGATCATCGTGTGTGTCCCGGTGTGGCCGTGTGAGGGTCCTGGTTGGGGCGTCGCAAGGGTTCTTAAGTTTAGCATTGCCGAGGTGGCCCGCTGGGCGGTTGGCATCGGCTACGGTGGGAACGGGTCTTGCATCAGGCTTCAACCTGAGGAGGTACCCCCACCTTCCACCCGTTCACGACATCGCAAATCCAGCCGGTGCGCATTGCGGGGCTCTTGTCGATGCGGGCTCCGCCTCCGCACACGGAGCGAGCTCAGCCGCCGCGCCTGGCGTGGCGGATACGCACCGGGAGCTCGGGCACACGCCGGTGCTCTTCTCCGTCTCCCTCACCCGTGGCGGCCAGGCGCTCTCCATAGCGGCGCGCCAGCGGGTACGCGGTGACGCCGTGCAGGACGGTGCTGAGCAGGACGGCGAGGGTGACGATCGATTCCAGGAGCCCCGCGACGGGCAGCCCTTCGCCGACCACGATCCGCGCGTAGAGGATCGAGGCGAGGCCGCGCGGACCGAACCAGCCGACGAACGCCAGCGTCGCCGGCCGAAGCCGCGTGCCGGCCAGGCTCAGGGCGACCGGCGCCATGCGCACGACGGTGAGGCTCGACAGGGCGTACAGCCATGCCCGATGGTCCCAGAGGGGGAGCGCCTCGGGCACCAGGACGGCGCCGACGATGAGGAAGACGACCAGGGTGAGCAACTGCCCCTCGGCCTCGCCGAACTCGTGGACGCGCGTGCACAGCTCGCGCTGGGTGTTGCCGAGGGTGAGGCCGGCGACGAACGCGGCGATGAAGCCGTTGCCCCCCACGAGCTCGGCGCCGGCGAAGGCGAGGCCCGCGAGGCCGAGGAGCGACAGCCGCTGGAAGGGCTCGTTCATCCATCCCGCGCGAACGGACCGCGCCACGGCGCGGCCGCCCACGTAGGCGACCGCCGCTCCCGCCAGCGGGCCCAGCGTCACCTGCAGGACCGCGAAGGAGAGCCAGTGGGCGAGGCCGCCGCTGTCGCCCGTCGCGCCCGCGAAGGCGACGGCGACGAGGACGACGGGCAGGGCGATGCCGTCGTTGAGGCCGCTCTCGACGTTGAGACTCTGGCGGACCCGGACCGGAACCAGCGGGTTGCTCACCACCGCCTGCCCGAGCGCGGCGTCTGTGGGCGCGAGGACCGCCCCCACGAGAACCGCCTCCCAGGGCTCGAGGCCCGGCAGGATCACCCACGCCGCGAGGGCCCCCGCCGCAACGGTCAGGGGAAGGCCGATTCCCAGCAACCGGGCTGGCAGGCTCTCGTGCAGGCGGAGGTGCGCGAGGTCGATTCGCGCTGCGTCAGTGAAGAGCACCAGCACCAGGGTGAGCTCGGTGAGACCGTCGAGCAGACCGGCGCCGGAATCGAGCCACCCGAGCTCTCCCAGCGCGATCCCGAGCCCGAGAAAGACCATCGGTGGCGAGACGACGCCACGCTCCATTCTCCGGGACACGGCGCCGTAGGCGACGAGCGCCAGCGCGAACGACGCGAGGACCGAGAGTTCCATCGACGACCCGGAGGAGTGCGCTTGGGTGGGGAAGTTGGGTGGCCGGTCTGTCCGGCGCCGGTGGACCCATCCACCGCGCCGTTGCGCCGGTGGACCCATCCACCGCGCCGCTCTACCTGGTGGCCTCCCGCTGCACGAACCGTAGCGACACGCCGCACGCCGCCGCGATCTTCGTCACCGTCCCCAATCGGGGGTCCCGGTTTCCCGACAGGCCGCGGGAGAGGGCCACGCGGTCGACGTCGGCTCTCCGGGCGATGGCGGAAACGCCCCCCTGGGCCGCCGCGACATTGCGAAACGCCTTCATCAACAGTCGCGGGTCGCCGTCGGACTCCTCGATCGCCGCGTTGAGGTACGCCGCGACGTCCTCCGGTGTCCGGAGATACTCGCTGGCCTCATGGGCTCTGACGGGCATGCCGCTTCTCCTGTCTGTATGCCTTCACAGACACGGGCGCGGCTCTCGGCGCTCTGGAGCCGGAACCACGTATCGAACGCGTCGGTGCCGTCCGCCGTGACGTAGCGGACAATCCTGATCACCCCATCCATTGTGTAGCCGCCTGGCTACACCAAATCAAGCGGCAGAAGGGGCGGTGGGCTCACCGGCTGCCCCCGAGCGATTTGGCGGCCGACTCACCGGCTGGCGGGGGGGCGGTTGCATCGGGCGAACCCCTGCCGCCCGTGTTGCCTGTGGTGCTGTACAACGGCGCCCGCCCATGGCGGGCGGCCCGGGAGATGGGCGAGTTGATCGCGGCCGTGGGACCGGAGCTGGCGCGATATCAGCCGGCGCAGCGGTACCACGTGGTCGACGAGCGTCACTTGGCCGAGGACGATCTCCCGAGCGACAATCTGATAACGTCGGTTGTGGCGCTCGAGCAGAGCGGCTCGGCCAAGGACCTGGCTCGTGTCGTAGAGGCGTTGCAGGCGAAGCTGGGCGGTCCGCACGAGACGGGGCTGCGTCGGGCCTTCGTCGACTGGGTGCGGCAGACGGCGGAGCGGGTGGCGCCGCCCGGCGGATGGGTGCGGCCGGTGCGGACGCTGGAGGAGCTGAAGATGACGCTGGTCGAACGGGCGGCCGAGTGGCCGAAGCAATGGCTTCAGGAAGGCATCGAGCAGGGGCTTGCTCAACAACGCGCGCTCCTGTGTCGGCAGGCGGCGTTGCGGTTCGGGGCGGAGACTGCGGCGCGCGTGTCCTCGGCGGTGGACCGGATCGCCGGTCCGGAGGGTCTCGCCGTCGCGGGCGAGTGGATCGTGCGGGCCGGCGACGGCGAAGAGTTGGTCGAGCGGCTGACGCAGATCGCCGAAGGGGACACGCCCTGACCGGGGGCCGCTGACATCCGCCTCCTCCGGCGAGATCACATCTCAAGTCCACTTGATGCGGCACCGGCGTCCCCGCGACGGCGTCCACGTCTCCGTGAATCACTCGCTTCCGACGGCTGCTTGTGCGGGGGTGCCGTGGCGCTTCATCGATGTGTTCCTGCCCGTGAACCGGTCCGCGGGCGTCGGGTCTTCGCTGTCGAATATCACGCCGTTGCGGCCCTGTCCGCGGCACGTCGCGATCCGCTGCATCACGATCCGGCTCGACAGTCCGCTCGCGTCGAGCGTTTCCTCGATTCCGTTTCGGGCGTGGAGCGCTCTCGTTCTCTCGATGTGGGTCTCGTCGGTGAAGACCGTGCCGCCTCGACTTCTCCGCTCGGTGAGTACCCTGTCGCCGTGGAGCTCGATGACGACCCGGGCCATCCGGTGCGCCTCGAGCACGTCGGCGCCGGTCGAGCCGAGCTTGCCGAGGTCCGTGCACGGTGTCTCGGTCAGCTTCAGGTACTTCTCGGCCTCGTCCCGGTAGTGCTCGTCGCAGCGGGCCCAGGTCCACTCGATCTCCTGCTTCCGTTCGTTGTCGAGCAGGCCGTAGGCCGAGAGCAGCTCTCCCGCCTTCTCGGGCTCCTGCGACAGTCTGATCACGTCGTAGACGTCCCGGACGGGTCCCGGGCGCGCGGCCCGCTCGAGCTTCCCCCGCAGGATTTGCGCGGTCGAGAGCACGTGTTGCGGTCGCTGGGCGATGACGACGCGTTCGGCCCCGTTCTTCGGCCTCACCGGCGCCAGGTTCAGGTCGATGATGCCGTTCGGCAGTTGGACCTTGATTTGCGTCGTCGTCTCCTGGATCGGCGTTCCCTCGAGGCGGGCCGCGAGGTTCATGTCGTCGTCGCGGATCAGGTGCGCGAGCGATGTCGTGTCGCGGATCACGACGTCGATGTCCGCGGACTCGCGGTGTCCGATTCGGGCTGCGATTATCGTGCCGCCGCCCAGGTACGGGGTCCAGGGCGCCTGGGCGGGTCCGAGCTTGTTGAGGACGTCTCGCGTCGCGAGCCAGAGTCGGGCCGCCGGTTCGGGCAGGGTGAGCTTCTTCAAGGCAGGCCGAGGTCGCGTCGTCGATTGCTGCTTCATCCAGCCCGTGCTCATCGCGTTGAGCCAGTGGATGAGCTCCCACGCCGGGAGCTCGAGCTCGTGGATCCACCACGCGAGGTCTTGCAGGCTGTAGCCGCCCTCCTGCTCCGCCTTCATGATCAGCAGCCGGCTCGACTCGGTGGCGACGGTTCGGGCGATTACATCGGCCCTTGGCCCCCGGGTCCTTGCCTTCATGACGCGTTCCACCTCGACCGCGGTGGGTTTCTCCCGCCACCCGTTGCACGATCCGTGCACGAGGGCGTCGAGCGCCGGGCACGGCTCGCCGGCGGCGCGGGTTCGGGCGTTCTGGTCGCCGTTCCGGAACCATCCCGATCGCGCCGGGAAGTGTTCGGCCGGTGACAGCGTTATCTCTTCGTTCGCGGTTTCCTCGCGAAGCCGCCGTCTCGCCTCTCGTTGCACCCAGCGCTGCCGCTCGACTCGCTGGTCGTCGTCGGTCGGCGTCCGGTGTTGCTCGGCCATCGTCGATCTTCTTGATTTTGTTGATCTTAGCACGTCGAGCGCCGTCTGCGAGCTCGCGTGAAGGCCGAGGACCGTGACGACGAACTCGGGGTCCTCGCGACGCGCGGCTATCGCGCGTCGAGCGAGTACATGCGCAAGTTGATTCGCAGGGATCGTAACGCCGTCAACGTCCCAAGCTGCGTGCACGAAGGCGTCCAACCGTCCAGAAGGCGCAGGATCGCAACGCCGAGAGCCGACGGAGCGTCGGCTTGAGGCGGCCTGTCGATCATCATCCATGCAAATGCAACTCACAAATATACATCTGCATGGTTTGTCGCCCCGGCGGACGGTGACCACCCGGAACTTCGACGGTGGTCGGATCGTCGTAGGGACTGACGAGCCGCGTACGGGTCGACCCCGCACGCGTCGTCGTCGCGCATCGCGTCCATGCCCTGTTCTCATCGTTTCATTCGAAGGAGCCTCATGCGAACCGTTGCCGCAACCGTTCTGACCGCCCTCGCTCTGATCGCACTGCCGTCGCCGGCCGCCGCGCAGCCGGCGGGGGAGACGGTCACGTTCACCGAGCACGTGGCGCCCATCTTCTACGAGAGCTGCACGACCTGTCACCGGCCCGGTCAGGTGGCCCCGATGTCGCTGCTGACCTACGAGGACGCCCGGCCCTGGGCCCGCGCGATCCGCCAGAAGGTCGTCGACCGCGAGATGCCGCCGTGGGACGCCGACCCCGCCGTCGGCGTCTGGGCCAACGACCGCAGCCTGAGCGACGAGGCCATCGCCACCATCGCGGCGTGGGCCGACGGCGGGGCGCCGCGCGGCGACCGCGCCCTGCAGCCGCCCCTGCCCGCCTACGCGGACAGCGAGTGGGCCATCGGCGAGCCGGACGCGGTCTTCGCCATTCCCCCGTTCGACGTGCCGCCGGAGGGGACCGTCGACTACACCTACTTCGAGGTGCCCACGAACCTGACCGAGGGCAGGTGGGTGACCGCGGTGCAGGTGCGGCCCGGCGCGCCGGCCGCCGTGCACCACGTCATCGTCACCGCGCGGGCCGAACGGACCCCCGAGGAGCAGGAGGCCCGGCGCCGGGTCGATCCGGGCTTCCGCCTCGACTACGACATCCTGCCGGGGCGGGAGATCGAGTGGAACCCGGGGGTGGCGCAGCTCGAGGGGCGGGGGAAGGGCGATCCCCTCGGCGGCACCACCGTCGGGAACGACGGCGTCGCGCTGTTCCAGCCCGGCACCGCGCGCCTGCTCGAGGCGGGCACGACGCTGGTGTTCGAGATGCACTACACGCCGACCGGCGAGCCCCACGTCGACGAGACCCGCATCGGCCTCGTCTTCACCGACACCCCGCCGGAACGGCAGGTGTGGGACGGCGCCATCATGCACGGGCAGTTCGTGATCCCGCCCGGCGCCCCCGACTTCAAGATCGAGACGGACCTGACGTTCACCAAGGACGTCAAGCTGCTGAACCTGCTGCCGCATTCGCACCTGCGCGGGGTGCGGTGGGAGTACGAGGCGGAGTATCCGGACGGCCGGCGCGAGACGATTCTCTCGGTGCCCGATTACGACTTCAACTGGCAGATCGACTACATCTTCGACGAGCCGCTGGCCCTGCCCGGCGGGTCGAAGATCCATGCCTCGGCCTGGTACGACAACTCGGCCGCCAACCGGTCCAACCCGGACCCGACGGCCGAGGTGCGGTGGGGCGAACAGACCGACGAGGAGATGATGTTCACCGCGCTGTCGTACCTGATCGACGACGAGGCGGCGGCGGAGACTACGCAGCAGCAGTAGGACCGCCCGCCGCATCCGCGTGTGACCAGGGGCCGTGCGAATCGACCGTTCGCACGGCCCCGCGCTTTGCCAGCCGTGAGGGGGCATGGGCTCTACGCCGGCGCTCGCATGCCTGACGGGGGGCGCCGGACGCCATGGGACGAGCCCGGGGGCCGTTCGTTCCCGGCCGGCTCACGAGGGGTCGACCGATCTCCAGCCCGTGGGTCACCGCCACGATGCGGGCCGCTCGGTGCCGGTTCCGCGCTACGATGGAGGCGCCGTGATGAGAGCCGGAGTGTCCGACGTCCCCATCCGCCACTACCGCCTGAGTCGGGTCGAGTACGACCGTGCCGTGGAAGCCGGCGCGTTCGAGCCGGACGCCAGGCTGGAGCTCATCGACGGAGGCCTGAACGCCATGACACCCGAGGGGGTCGGCCACACGATCGGCATCGACCTCGTGGCCGACTGCCTGCGGCGGGTCTTCGGCCTCGGGTTCTACGTACGGATACAGCACCCGCTGGCGGCCGACGACTACTCGGAGCCCGAGCCGGACGTGGCCGTCGTGAAGGGCGCGATACGCGACTACGACAAGGGCCATCCAACGTCGGCGGTGCTGGTCGTCGAGGTCTCGAACGAATCACTGCGGTACGACCGGACCGTCAAGCAGCGCCTCTACGCACGGTGCGGGATACCCGAGTACTGGATCCTCGCCCTCCCCGAGGCCCGTCTCGAGATCTACCGCGACCCGGCCGGAGACGGCTACCGGAGCGTCACCAGCCACCCAGCCGGGGACGAGGTCGCTCCGCTCGCTCGCCCCGACGCACGGATCGTCGTCGGCGATCTGCTTCCCTGACTCCGAGAGTCCAGGACCTCGAGAGAGTCCGGGTCCGGACCGGAGGAACCACCGCCGCCTTCGATCCGTTCCAGGGATAGCTGGCGCCCGACCGGCCATGCCCAGGGCAGCGCCATCCGCGGCTGCCGCTCGGTGGAGCGGCCGCCTGACGCGTGCAGGGCAGCGCTGTCCGCGGCTGCCGCTCGGTGGAGCGGCCGCCTGACGGCGCCCGGCGAGGGTATCATTCGCTGAATGGGCCTCGTTCGCATCGGTTCGCGCCGCGCGGCGGCCGCGTTCGCGTTCCTGCTCGCCGCGCCGGCCGTGACCGCGGCCCAGACCGAGCTCCAGTACCAGTACGGCAACTTCGTCAACCCGTTCACGGGAGAGCGGCACTACGCGTCGGTCCTCACCTTCCAGAACGCGTCGCGCTGGTCGCTCGGCGACAGCTTCATCTTCATCGACTGGACCGACGACCACGGCGCCGACGGGTTCAACGAGAAGAGCATGTACGGCGAGTGGTACCCGACGCTGAGCCTGGGCCGGGTGACCGGGCGCACGATCGGGGTGGGGCCCCTCCGGGACGTGGCCCTCATCGGCGGGCTCAACTTCGGCAACGAGGCCGACATCTTCAAGGTCGTGCCCGGGGGGCGGCTCTCGTGGGACGTGCCGGGATTCTTCTTCCTCAACACCGACTTCGGCGCCGCCATCGACAAGAGCAGCGGGTTCGCCCGGGGCGGTGCTCCGCGGACCGGCGTCGCCTTCGTCATGGACGTCAACTGGGGCGCCGGGTTCGACGTCGGTTCACAGTCGTTCCTGTTCGCCGGGCACACGAAGTACGAGGGCGCCTCCACCAACGAGCTGGGCCACCGCGTCAGGGCCTCGCTGCTCGCGCAGCCGCAGCTCGGCTGGGACGTCGGCAAGGCGACGACCGGCCACGCCGGCGAGCTCTTCCTCGGGGTGGAGTACCAGTACTGGCGGAACAAGCTCGGCGTGGACGCGGGCGACAACGTCGCGCAGCTCTGGCTGATGTGGCGGCTGTGACCGACCTCCGTGCACGGCTCCACGGCGACAACGTCGCGCAGCTCCGGCTGATGTGGCGGCTGTGACCGTCCCGGCGGCGCCGGCGGGCTCGTTCGCGAGCCGGCCGAGGGGACGATTGGGCCGGGACAGCCTCGGCGAGCGGTGCGCTCAGGGCGTGGCGCCGGCCTCCCGGCCTGCCTGCCAGAGGGTCCAGTTGGCGTTGACGGTCGACGCGCGGCCGGCGCCGTCGAACACGAGGAGCCGGGTGGCCACCTTGTCGATGAAGAACCGGTCGTGGCTGACCACGATGACCGCCCCCGGGAAGTTCACCAGGGCCCGTTCCATCACCTGGGTGGCGGTGACGTCGAGGTGGTTGGTCGGCTCGTCGAGAATCACCACCGGCGCCCCCGACAGCAGCGACAGGGCCAGGGCGACGCGGGCCCGCTGGCCGCCCGACAGGGTCCCGATCTCCTGCTGCAGGTCCATCTCGGAGAACTGCAGGAGCTCGAGGAACCGGTGGACCTGCTTGCGCGGGGCCCTGTGCGCGAGCCCCTCGACGTTGACCTTCCGGGTCACCGTCGCCTTCGGATCGAGGCCGTCGAGGACGACGTTGTAGTCGACCCAGGGGTCGCCGAGCTTCCAGTGCACGCGGCCCGCGTCGGGCGCCACCTCGTTGCGCAGCACGCGCAGCAGGGTCGTCTTGCCGCACCCGTTGGGGCCGACGACCACCAGCCGGTCCCCCCGGTGCAGCGTGAAGTCGAGGCCGTCGAAGAGGGTCTGCCCGCCGTAGCCCTTCGAGAGCTGCGTCACCTCGCAGAGCTCGTCGGCGGTGCGCATGCCGCGGTAGATGCCCGTCACGATGGTGTCGACCTCGCGCGGCGTCTGCTGCTTGCGGATGTTCGCGAGCCGGCGGGCGAGGGCCCGGCTCGGGCTCCGGGCCGCCTCGCGCCGGTCCTGAATCGCCTCGGCCTCGAAGGCGAGCAGCTCCTCCTCGTGCCGGAACTCCCGCTCGAGCTGACGGGTCTTTCCCCGCTTGCGGCGCACGAACTCGACGAACCCGCAGTCGTACTCGTGGAACCGGTGGTTCTGGATCTCGACGACCCGGTTGACGGCGCGGTCGAGGAAGTGCCGGTCGTGCGAGACCACGAGGGCGGCGCCCGTGAACTGCCCGAGCCAGCTCTCGAGCCACGCGAGCCCGTCGAAGTCGAGGAAGTTCGTGGGCTCGTCGAGCAGCAGCACGTCCGGCGCCTCGAGCAGGATCCTGGCCAGCGCCGCCCGGTTGCGCCATCCGCCGGACAGGTGATCGATCGGCATCGTGCGGTGCCGGCGGCTGAACCCCAGCCGGCTGAGGGCGGTGTCGATGCGGTGCTCGTACGTCCACCCGTCTCGGTGCTCCATCTCGGCCGTCAGGGCTTCGTACCGCTTCAAGAGCCGGTCCTGCCGGTCTCCGGAAGCGTCTTCCCCGAGCGCGCGGGCGGCCCCGGGGCCGGCGTTCCCGCTGGAAGGCCGCGCCGTGCTCTCCGCGAGCGCGCGGGCGACGTCCGCCAGGTCCGCCTCTATCCGCCGGATGGGCTCGAACACCTCCTGCAGCACCGACTCGATCGACGCCGCGCCGCTCAGCTCCGAGAACTGCGAGAAGTACCCGATGCGCAGGTCGGCCGCCACCTCGATCTCGCCCTGCGACGGTTCCTCCCGCCCCAGAATCAGCCTCAGCACCGTCGTCTTGCCGGAGCCGTTGCGTCCGAGCAGCCCGGTCCGGTCGCCGGGGGCGAGGCGGTAGAAGACGTCGCGGAGCACCTGTTTCCGCCCGTACCGCTTGGAGACCTGCCGCAGGCGAATGAGGCTCATGGGGGACCGTTCCGGAAGGCGTGTCGTATCGGGATGCGGGGGGGCGTCGATCAGACGTGCGCGAGCGCGGGGTTGGATGGACCGAACTCTGCCAACTCCTCCGGCAATTCGATGGTGATCGTGGTGGTGGTCATGAGTTCTCCACGCTGGAAGGCGGTTCCGCCTCCATCCACGTGGCATGAGCGGCCATTTCGTTAGTTAGCATGCTGCTTCTGCTGCCGCCGCCTCTCGTCGCCGGTGATGTTCAGGAAAATGTCCGCGTGACAGCGGTTCTCCGGCAGCGGGGTGGGGACCACGGTTCGGCCGTTTCCGCCGGCATGCTCCGCCGTCAGCACGGCCCACCCCTGGAAGTTCTTCGGCGGGTTTCTGTTCCGCCCCCGGTTTCTGGACCATTCGGCCAGTTCATGTATCGGCGCATGGTCCATCCGGTCGACTGAGATCGATTCCGCGTCCTTGTGCTCCAAAAAAATGTCCATGTCAATCTGGCCGCGGCGTGCCCGATTGCTCCTGCTTCGGGAGAAGACGCTCCGGCCAAGGTCTTCCGCGGGGTCAACGTGCGGCGGGGGTGCCATTCGCAGGTGTTCGCAGGTCAAGGTTGGCCGGTGCTTCACGCAGCCGCGCGCTTACAATCCGGCCGGAACGCCGGCGAGTAGCATCATCTCGGACGTACCGAGGCCCGCCGGCGCCACCGGATGAGTCAGCCGTCTCGGTATCAGGACACGCAACTGCTCCACGACGAAGCTGTCGGGCAAGTCTGACGCCACGTCGTAGTGGGCGCGCCGACTGCGCCCGCCGGTGTACGCATAGCACTCTCCCCGCCCGTGGCCGTCGAGCAGGATGACCACGGAGCTCGGCGCGTCCGGCGACTTGAAGTGAATAGCTATCTCGCCGTCCTGCGTGGGATAGACCGTGGGCGCCCACGGATGCCGGGCCAGGGCAACGATGATCCGTTCCGCCTCCTTGCGGGCGGAACGGGCGATGTCGGGCAGGCCATCCTCAGCGATCTCCTCGTCGACTTCCGTGAGCGCGCGCAGGGCGTCCGCCAGCCAAGCGGACCAAGCGGACCCCGACCGGCGCGAACGCTGGAAAGGGATCGCCGGCGCAGCGATCGATATCGGTGCCCCATTGGCTGTTGACCACCCGGTCGCGGTGGTACGCCCCATCGGCGACCTGGGCTGCAGAAATTGTCCCCGCATCTGAAACTGCCGCTCCGGAACCTTGCCGATCGGGATTCTCGGCACAGAGTAGACGTCGATGTCCTGCTCCATGCCGACGCGGTGAAACATCGTCGCCATCAGTCATCCTCCGGTTGCAGGCCGACGACGCGATCCGCGAGCCTGTCGAGGCGAGCGAGCAGATTCATGTGGTCGTCGAAGGCAGCCGGATTCGGAGAGTTGATTTGGATCTGCGTGTCCACGAAGACCGCGTGATCGACCGCAAACGACTTTTCGACAACGCGTCTAAGTACCCACTGCCCCTTCTCGTCCGAGCACACGAGGTGCGTCGAGGGCAGATACACGGCGCCGGGCTCCGACTGCATGTTGCTGTCGACGTCGTCGCGCCCGAACTGACCGAGGTACTCATCGACGGCGGCGCTGTCCGCGGCCTGCATGTGCACGCTGGTGTTGAACGACATCCAATCTCGTCCGTTCTCGCCGAGTTCGGCAGCCAGCCAATCGAGAGCACGCCGAACCGTCTCGACGACCTCGGGCGGATTTCTGCGTCTGACGTTGGTGAAGCTCAGGTTCAGGGCATCGGACCCGAGAACGACGCTGCATGCGCCTCCGAAGAGTTGACATCGGCACCGCAGGTCATCCAACGAGACCGCGGGTGTCACGCTGAAGCTCCCAGGGCCGATCGGCAGCCAATCGCGGAAGCGGTCGGCGATGCCGCCAATGAACTTCTGCTGGGCCGCCGGCCAGTCAGTTATGAAGCGACTCAGCTTGGCAGTGACGTGGGTCGACGCGTCGTGATGGCGCACGTGAAGAACCGGCATCGGATCGATGCTCCCCCTTACATATCACGGACGGGGCTCCTCGCGCCCGTGTTCCGTCCGCCGCGCGAGTGGCCACAGTGTCTGGTCGATCGGTATCCCGAACCGCTGCTTGAAGGCGACCCAAGCAGCTCGATAGTCGCTCTCCCGGTCACAGCGGTCGAAGGGTGCGTGATACTCGATCACGCGCCGGCTCGCCGTGGCGTCGGGTGCGAGCCGTGTCACACGGTGAGGAGCAGGGGCGCCCCGAGGCCGGGCGGCGGACGGGACCCATGCCCGGAGGTTCAGCCATGGCGTAGCACCAGCCCGCGGCGCCGCGCCGCGACCGGCGGCGCCACGGGTCCACGAGCGGGCGTCCCTACAGCGGCCAGTCGCGGAGGATGCGCTCGGTCTCCTCCAGGTGGGTGCTCTCGTCGCGGATGAAGTCTTCGAGCTGCACCGCGAGGCCCTTGTCGCCGTAGGCCTCGGCTTCCTGCGCCCGCGCGGTGTAGCCCCGCATGGCGTGGGCCTCGGCCTCGACGACGGCCTCGAGCATGGCGCGGTTGCCGTCGGGCAGCGCGACCTCGCGCGGCACGGTCGTCGGCTTGCCGCCCAGCGAGACGATCTTGTTGGCGAGGAACTGGGCGTGCAGTTGCTCGTCGGCGACCTCGGCCAGGAAGAACTGCGAGAGCTGGGGCCGGTAGGGGCCGGTGGCGCGGGCGGCGTAGAGGATGTACTGGATCATCGCGCCGAGCTCGTCGGCGAGGTCCTGGTTGAGCTTGGCGATCAGTTCTTCCCTGGTCAACGGTCTTCTCCTCGGCGGGTGGCGCCTCGTCAGGCGCCGGTCGAGCGGTCTCTCCTCGCGGGCGGTTCGTCCTCAGCCGTCGCTGGCCATCGATCTCTCCCTGGCGGGCGGCGTCGTCAGCCGTCGCGGGCCCACGGTCACTCTGGGACAGTGATCGACATGAGGTTGCCGGTTGCGCTCAGCGATGCTCCGCATCTTGCGGCCTTGCGCGCCGGACACATGGCAAAGCGATTCTCGTCACCGTCCCTGGCGGACGGCGCCCCGGGTGCGGCCCCGGGGCGCCGGTGCTTCTTCACGGGCGCCGCGGGGGCGCCCGGTGTCGTCAGTCGACGATCGCCTGGTAGACCAGCGACCGCACCTTCTGCTGGTCGTCGAGCCCGATGGCCGGGATGATCTGCGTCAGGTAGACCACCACCATCTCCTCCTTCGGGTCGGCCCAGTAGGTGGAGTGGTAGGCGCCGCCCCACCCGAACTCGCCGGCCGAGCCGGGCAGGCCGGCGGCGGCGGGGTCGTGGGTAATCGAGAAGACGAGGCCGAAGCCCTGGCCGGGGCGGAACGGGATGCCGCCGAGGTGGTCGCTCAGCATCGACTCGACGGTCTTGCGCGACAGGATGCGCGTGCCGTCGAGCTCGCCGCCGTTCAGCATCATCTGCAGGAACGTGGCGTAGTCGGTGGCCGTCGACAGCAGGCCGGCGCCGGCCGAGAACGCCTTGCGGGGACCCTCGACGTAGTGGCCCTGGCCCACCATGTGGCCTGGGTCGGGGGCCCGCTCGAAGCTGCTGCCGTCGCCCACCGACGAGTAGACGGTGGCGAGCCGGCCCAGCTTGCCGTCGGGGAGGAAGAAGTGGGTGTCGTTCATCCCGAGGGGCTCGAACAGCCGCTCGGTGAGGAACTCGCCGAGGGTCTGGCCGCTGATCTTCTCGATCATTGCGCCGAGGATGTCGGTGTTGTAGCCGTAGATCCACTGCTCGCCGGGGTGCGCGTCCATCGGCAGCTCGGCGAGGCGGCTCATGGTGTCGCCCACCGTCTCGTCGCGATCGGCGAAGTACCAGCCGGTGATGCCCGCCTCCTCCCACGCGTCGGCGACCGGCCCGCGAGCGCCCAGCAGGCCCATGCCGTAGCTGATGCCGGCGGTGTGGGTCAGCAGGTCGCGGATGGTGACGGGCCGGCGGGCCGGCACCACGTCGTAGCCGCCGTCGTCGTTGGGCTCGGCCACGGTCGTCTCCGCGAACGCGGGCAGGTACTTGCCGACCGGGTCGGTGATGAGCAGCTTGCCCTCCTCCTGCAGCAGCATGACCCCGACGCTGGCCAGCGCCTTGGTCTGCGACGCGATGCGGAAGATGCCGTCGGACGGCATCGGCGCCTCGGCCTCGACGTCGCGCCAGCCGATGCCCTCGCGGTAGGCGATCTTGCCGCGGCGGACGACGATGGTGACGGCGCCGGCGAGCCGGCCCTCGTCGACCATCGTGTCGAGGGCGAGGCTCAGGCGGTCGAGCCGCTCCGACGACATGCCCACCTCTTCGGGCTCGACCCGGACCAGCCCCTGGGCGGCTCCGGTCTGGGGAACGAGCAGCAGCGCGAACACGACGGCGAGCGCCGTCAGGCGAATGCGTGATCTCATGGCGTTACCTCGGTCTTTCGTCGGTCTCGACGGGTAGAGTTCCGGACGCGGATTCCTGCTTCAATGATAGCCGTGACGGCGGTCGCGCCGGTAGAGCGGCCTGCGGCGACCGCGGCGTGCCGTTCTCGGGGGCAAGCCGACGCGTGTCGGCGTCGGTCGTCCGCGGCGCGGTCACCGGGACCGGATTCGCCCGCACCAGTCCCGGAGGGCCCGGCGGTCCTGGGCGAAGTCCTCGGCGTAGTGGTAGCGGTCGAAGGGCGCCGGCATCCGCAGGTCGATCAACGGCATCGAGAAGCGGTCGTCGCACTGCGGGCGGTGGCAGGTGGTGCACCGGTTGCCGGGCAGGTCGGCCGTGACGGGCTGCGAGAACTCCTCGCCGACCACGAAATAGGGCGGGCGGGGATTGGCCGGGCCGGCCAGCACCGGCACCAGCGTCTCGGCCGGGTCGTCCGGGTGCCGGAGCTGATCGGTCCAGGGCGAGTGGATGAACGGGTCGGCCTGGTGGCACCCCTGGCACTGGTCGGCGGCCACGATGTCGGGCGTCTGCCAGTAGGCCTCGTAGCCGGGCTCGTTCGAGCCGGGGTGCCGCTCGGTGTTGGCCACGTTGTGGCTCATGTGGAAGAAGCAGGTCGCGCCGGTCAGCGTGTTGTGGCCGATGACCCCCATGCCGCCGTCGCGGCAGAAGTTCATGTAGACGACCTCGGGCCGGGGCCGGCCGTCGTGGTGCGTGCCCTGCTTGAGCCCGATGGCGTTGCCCGGTTGGCAGCCCCCGGTCAGCGCGGCGGGGCGGTCGCAGGTCTCCGGCTCGTCGAAGACCTCGACCTCGCCGACGGTGATGGGGACGACCTGGGCCTCGCGGCAGCTCATCGCGGGTATCGGTCCGAGGTACCGCGCGCACGACTGGGCGTGGTACAGGGCCGTGCCGGGGGCGGCGGTCGGAGCCGGCGCGTCGGGGTCGGGCGCGGGCCGTCCCGCCGCCCTGCCTGCTTCTCCGGCCGGGGCGACCTCGGCACGCTGCTGCGGGCTGCCCTCGACGCCTTCCGTCCGCGCGCCCGGGCGGGGCGAGCCGCCGGGGTCATGACTCCCCGGCGGACCAGCGGCTTCCGTCCGCGCGCCCCGGCGGGGCGAGCCCTCGCCGGTGGCGAGGATCGTCGCGGATGCGCCGCACGCGGCGGCGAGCAGGGCGAGGATGGTGACCGTTGCGCGTGGCCTGTTTCGCTGCATGTCGCTACCCGTCCCCGTGAATCACCGCCCGCGCGCGGATTGCCGCCCGACCGACACTCGAGGCGCCGACGGTTTCGCTACGACCACGTCCCCCGACGCGAGAATGTCTCGCATCGCTCGAACGCACGCGCCAGACTCGGAGAGCCGGCGCGGGCCCGCGCCGGCGACCATCGCTGGCGGACGTACCGAATCACCTCGTCCGTGTAGGCCGGCCCGACGCGCCGCCCACCGGCCTCGGAGGGCGGCAGTCCTTCGCGGATGACCCGCCTGGTCGACTCCCGAGCCAGATCCACGACGGCCTGCTTCGGATCGGCGATCCGCTCGGGCTCGCGAGGGATGCGTTTCACGCGGACGCCGAGAAAGCTCGCGAAGTCCCGCCTATCCGCCATCAGCCACGCCTCGACGGCTCGCACCGCGACTCGCAACTCCATCCGTTCGGCCTGCATGGTCCCGAACAGGCGGCTGCGCAACCCCGGGGCGCAGTCGTGACGGTCGAGATCGCAGAGCACGAACCACGGCGAATAGTGCGCGCCGGCGTTGAATCCGTCGAGGCGCTGCCGCAGATTGCCGATCCCGTCGCAGACGTAGGGTGTGCCGGAAGCGACGCCCGACGCCTCGAACAGCTTCAGGACGACCGCCTGATCGACGATGCCTTCCACCGCGAACGACACGGGCTCGTGTCCCCGATGCGCCATGGAGGTTCAGAAGTCAAAGCTGAACTGGTCGGCGTGCGCCGGCGCCGCCTTGGGCAGCAGAGCGGCACCGATCGACAACCCTGCCCTTTCCACCATGGCTCGCACGTCCGGATAGCTCTTGCCCACCTTTATCTCCGTCCCCTGCGAGTCGGGAGCGAGCACGTGGACCTCGTCGAGGCCGATGCCCACATCGGCCAACAGCGCCGCCGAGTGCGTGGTGATCAGCACCTGCCGGCCGGACTTCGTATGCATCCGCGCCATGAAACGTGGCAGGTGCCGCACGAGGGCGTCGTGCAGCGCGAGCTCGGGTTCTTCCAGCAGCAGTGGGCCGCCCCCTTCCGCCAGGGACCAGAGCAATCCGATCAGGCGGAGCGTGCCGTCCGAGAACGAGCGCTCGTACTGGCGCGCCGCGCTCTGCCGCCAGTGGCTGAAGCGCGCCTCGAGATGCCAGCGACCGCCTGCATCCTGCTGCAGCGTCAGGCTGTCGAACTGCGGAATGGCGATCTTCAGGGCCTTGTTGATGTTGCGCAACCTCGCATCGCGGGTCTTGGCGGGGGTCGAGGCGACCTTCTCCAGGAAGTCTCCGCCGAACGGATCGTCGTGCCGGCCGATGGACCGTTCGGGGTCGCGCACAAGATGGGGCACGATGTGGAGATACCGGATGGACTTCAGGAACTCGGCGAGCTCTCGAAAGTCCTGGTTGACGACGATCTGCTCGAGGTACGTCTGTGCCAGCCGCTCGGAGTCCTTCCTGTCTGCCTCGTCAGGTCGCTTGAGAATCAGGTCGTCCTGCTTGTAGACCTCTTCCTCCATGACCTCAGGCAGGTGTTTCTTCGGATGGTTGCGGAATCGGAGGCTGTAGGTCCACAGGCGGGGTGCGTCGTCCGTGCCGACGTCGACCGCCACCTTGAGGCCGGCCGGCGTCCTCGCCTGCAGCGTGCGGATCTCTCCCATGCCGCCGCGCAGCTGGACCGCCTGCTTCAAGCCGTGCCCCGCGGTATCCCGCAGGAACCTGAGGGCGTCGAGCACGTTGGATTTCCCGGACGCGTTCGGTCCGATGAGGAACGCGCGCCGGCGCAGGCGCAGGTCCACAGGTCCCCGGAAGTTGCGCCAATGGTGCAGGCGCAGGGACGTTATGAACATCTGGGGGGCGCGCGACGCTTTCACGGATGACCTCGGAACCCATGCGCCGTAGCCCGGCGACGGTGCTGCTGCCGGAAGCTGGCCGTCGATGATGGTATCACCGTGCGGTGGCCGGCCGCTCTCACGCCGCCGGCGAACGGCTCGGTCGCGTGACTGGCTCGAGCCCCGTCGAAAGACGCGTGGATCCCAGGCTCCGTTCAAGACCGGCAGCCTCGCCGCACCCTGAGTCGGGGGCTGCTTCGACGAATCGGGCCTCCCACTGCATCCGGGTCAGTACCGGAACAGTACCCGCAGCTTCGTGAAGATGGCGCGGTTCGTCCGCCGGAAGGCCGTCGGCTCGAAGTACCTCGGGTCGTGCACGTCGAGCGCGTCCTCCTGCCGGAAGTGGTCGTCGTAGCCGAAGTAGAACACCGTCAGGGCGTTGATGCGGTACGTCAGGAGGAGGTTCGTGCCGCGGGTGCCGCGGAACGAGTCGAACTCGGTGATGTTCCGCAGCAGCAGGCGGTCGGTGAACGTGAACGTCGAGAGCGCCCGCAGCACGCGCACGTTGAACACCTCCCGGTCGCCGCCGGCGCGGACGTCGAAGAACCGGCTGGTGACGAGGTTGAGCTGAGAGGTGAACCGCGGGGCGGGCCGGATGGTCGCGGACAGCGTGGCGCTGTTGCCGCGTCCGAGGTACGGGTTCTCGCGGTCGACGTAGTAGATCTCGTCGCCCCACCGCAGGCTTCCGCCGAGGGAGAACAGGCGGCTCGTGCTGACGAACGTGGACAGGCTGTAGTTGCGGCGGTCGAAGTCGACGCCCCCGAACCGCTCGTGGGCCTGGACGGCGTTCGCGGTGACGTTGACGTTCCGGGTGAGGTTCATGTTCAGCCCGGCGTCGATGATCTCGTCCTCGCGGATGCCGGCGTGGGTGTAGCTGACCTGGTAGCGGAGGCTCGGGCCCCAGTTGATGATCCAGCTCTCCGGCCACCAGCGGTACCCGACGTTGGCGGCCCCGAGCTGCTGGTCCACGCGCTGGAGAAATCCCACGTCGGTGCGGAAGTCGGGATCGATGCGCGCCGCGTACAGGGACCCCACCAGGTGGCGCCCCTCGTGCTGGAAGAAGGCGCCCATCATGGGCCCCTCGCGCTCCACCCCCTGCTCGTCCCGATGCTGCGACCGGAACGCGACCAGGTTCAGCCGGCTGGCCCGGCCGAGCCGGAACTGCGCGTCGGCGCCGGCCACGCGGCTGTGCACGTCGAGGAACTCGCGGTCGGTGACGAGCGTCCCGACGTGCGACTCCGAGTAGAGGTCTTAGCGCGCCCGGCCTATCAGCACCCGGGCGTTCTCGCCGTACCCGCGCTCGTCGGGGTCGCCCCGTCTTCCCGGCGCCTCGTCGTCGGTCGCCATCACCCCGAGGGTCGTGTTGCCCACCTTGCCGGTCAGCTTCGCCCCCAGGTTCGGGTCGACGAGGGTGCGCGTGTGCACGAGGTCCACGGGTGAGGGGAACTCGAAGATCTCGGCGCCCTCCAGGAAGAAGGGCCGCAGCTCGGGGAAGAAGAGGGGGAACCGCTGGTTGACCTCGATCTGCGGCAGGTCCGACTCGATCTGCGAGAAGTCGGGGTTGCCGGTGAAGTCGGCGGTCAGGTTCGACGTGATGCCGTACTTGACGTTCAGGCCCATCTCGGGGTCCGTGCTCCGGTCGACGAGCGCGCCCGTGCCCCGGTCGAACAGCTCGTAGCCGATAGCGGTGAACGACGGCAGGATCTCGAGGTTGCGGCTGGTGGAGAGGTCGGTCATGCCCTCGAGCACGCCCATCTGCCCCATGAAGCTCTGCACGTCGCGCGACATCGGGGCCCAGACCACGTTCTCTCCTGGTCCTTCCCCTTGATCTCCCGCACGATCTGGAACCCCCAGCGGTGCTCGACGCCGGGCGGCTGCTCGGGGTAGCGGAAGCTCTTGAACGGAATGGCCATCTCCGCCGTGTACCCGTCGTCGACGATCTGCGCGCCGCTGTAGAACAGCGCGTCCCACGACCGGTCGGCGACGGGAATGGGGCCGCCGCGGGTCTGGCCCGCGTTGATCACGCCGTCGCCCTGCACGTTGTAGCCGTTCAGATCGAAGTCGTAGCAGCGCTGCTGATCCATGAACGGGTCGAGGTAGACGGTGATCAGGTCGTCCTGCCACGTCGTGTCGCGGTCGGCGCGGCTGGCCCGCATGATGCCCGGGTCGGCGTAATGCAGGTAGAACGCGAAGTAGACGTGGTCGCGGTCGTAGGCGATGTAGACATCGGTCTCCTCGGTCGCGCGCGCGGCGGCGGCGATGACGCCCTCGGCCGCGCGCGCCCGGGCCCGGCTGGACCGAACCGCTATCATTCTCGCTCCATGCCCGACCCCTGTGACGTCTGCGGCGCGGCCGGCGACATGCGTCCGCTCCTCGAGGCGGCGCTGCACGGGGTCGGGGCGGTGTGGATCCGGCAGTGCGCCGGCTGCGGCTTCCGGCAGGTCCGCCCGCGGCTCCCGCCCGCCGCCCTCGACGTGCTCTACGGCGCGGACTACTTCGACTCGGCGGCTGCCCACGGCTTCGCCGGGTACGCCCGTCAGCGCCAGCGCTACGAGCGCGACGCGTACTTCCTCGCCCGCGAGCTCCGGCGAATCGCGCCCGCGGGGCGGTTTCTCGAGGTCGGCAGCGCCCTCGGATTCCTGCTCGCGGCCCTGGCGCCGATCACCGGTTGGGACGTGGAGGGCGTCGAGGTGTCGTCGTTCGGGGCCTGGTACGCCCGCGACCGGTTCGGGGCCGCGGTGCACCGGGGAGCCCTGGAGGAGGCCGGCCTGCCGGCGGACGCGTTCGACTACGTGCTGCAGAAGGACCTGCTGGAGCACGTCACCCACCCGCGGCGACATCTGGAGGAGACGCGGCGCATCATGCGGCGGGGCGGGCGGCTCCGGGTCGTCACGCCCAACGGCGAGGCCGACCTGCGGCCTCTCCATCGCGTGTCGGCAGCGCGCGAGAACGACGATCTGCCGCGGCTGGGCCAAGCGCACCTGTCGTTCTTCTCCCGGGCGCAATTGCTCCGCCTGTTCGAAGACGTCGGGTTCCGGGTGCTGCGACTGCGGTCCATCGGGATACGCCGGGGCCTGCGGGCCCTCGGGGTGGTGCCCGGCTGGCGCAGCCGAGCCCCCATGGCGCAACGCGAGGCGCCGGCGCCGCGGGGCCGGCCCGCCGCGGCCGAGGGAGGAGGGCCGACTCCGGCGCCGTGGGCGGAGCAGGCCGCCCGCATCGACGCGGAGGTCGCCGCGCAACACCGGGCCGTTCGGTCCTGGCCGCCGTACTTCCACTACCGCCGCCTCGTGAAGCGGCTCGACGCCCTGCCGGGCCGGTTGGCGATAGGCCAGGACTTCGACCTCCTCGTCGAGAAGCGCTGAGCCCGCGGTCTCCCGGTGGCGTCTACCGCAGCCCTCCGGAGCCGACGCTTCGCGCCTGAGCGGCCCGCAACGCGGGGTCGACGCCGCTCGGTTCGTCGGCGAGCACCTCGTTCAGCTTCGACGTGACATCCGCGTCGCGGTGCCTGGCCAGGTACTCGGCGAGGGCGACGGCGTACAGCTCGTTCCGCGACATGCCCTGCCGCTTCGCGAGGTCGTTGACCGAGAAGACGAGGTCGTCCGGGAGCGAAACGACCGTTTTCTTCACGACCGGCATCGTACCCGAGCCGCGCCCGTTCGACCCTCTCCGCGTCGAGAACGGCGGGATGTTGACACGCTATAGATATATCAATATAGTCGCTATCTGATTATTGATATAGTTCATGAGCCTCGACCACATCCTCCTCGGCCTGCTCCGCGAGCCGGCCACGGGGTACGACCTCGGAAACGCGTTCAGCGAGAACGTGCGGCACTTCTGGTCGGCGGAGCTGAGCCAGATCTACCCGACCCTCAAGCGCCTGGAACAGCGGGGGATGCTGAGCAGCCGGGTCGAGCCGTCGCCCAAGGGGCCGAACCGCCGCGTCTACACGCTGACAGACGAGGGCCGGGCCGAGCTGCTGGGCTGGCTGCGCGGCGATCCCGCGGTGGGGACGGAACGCTTCGCCTATCTGGCCCAGCTCTACTTCATGGACGCCCTCGGCGACATCCACCAGACCCGCGCGTTCATGACCGCCCTCCGGAGCCACCTGACCCGCTGGCTGGCGCAGCTCCGGGCGGTAGAGCACGACGTCGTCGCCACGCACGGCGGCGACCCGGCCCGGTACGGCGACGCGGGATTCCACCACTTCGCGGCGCTCCGGATGGGCATCCACTCCATCGGGTCGAAGGTGGCCTGGTGCGACGAGACGCTGGCCGCGATCGACCGGCGGTTGGCGCCCGCGCACGACGCGGGGGCCGCGGCCCGCGACGAAGCGTGGAAGGAAATGGAGCATCTGTTGTGACCACCATCCTCAGCCTGGCGATGAGCACCCTGGTGCTGGTCCACGTCGCGACCGGGTTCGTCGGCCTCGCGGCGTTCTGGATTCCGCTGTTCGCGAGGAAGGGCGGCCGGGTGCACGTGCAGGCGGGCCGCGTCTTCACCTACTGCGCCTACGTCGTGACGCTGTCGGCGGTCACCGCGTCGGCGGGACGCATGGCCGCCCTCCAGGCGCAGGGCCTCGGCGCCGCGGACCGGCCCGAGACCTACGGCTTCGCGCTCTTCCTCGGCTATCTCGGGTTGGCGACGTTCGCCACGGTGCGGCACGCGATACGGGTGGTCGAGACGAGAAAGTCGCCGGAGACGCTGCGGACGCCGTTCCACAAGGCCCTCGCGTGGGCGTCGGTCGCCGGCAGCGCCGTCGTCATCGCGTTCGCGCTGGGGGTGTGGACCGACGTCTCGCCGATCCTGCTGGGCCTGAGCCCCGTCGGCCTCGTCACCGGGTCTGGCATGCTGCGGCTGATGCGGCGCCCGGGCGCGCGGCGCATGGGCTGGTTCTACAGCCACCTGGGGTCGATGCTCGGGGGCGGCATCGCCTTCCACACCGCGTTCGCCGTCTTCGGGGCGCAGCGCCTCTGGGCCTACGACCTCGCGGGGCCCCTCGCCGTCGTGCCGTGGCTCCTGCCGACGGCCGTCGGCATTCCCGCCATCGTCGTCTGGACCCTGTACTACCGGCGGAAGTTCGAACCGCCGGCGACGGCCGCGGCCTGACGGGCGCGGGCCGCGCGCGGTGACAACCTACTCCACCCGGAGGGCGTCCATCGGGTCGATGCGGGCGGCCCGGCGGCCCGGCATCCAGCAGGCGAGGAGGGCGACGCCGGCCAGCACGAGGGGGGCCGCGACGAGAGTCAGCGGGTCGTCGGTTTCGACGCCGAACACGAAGGTGTCGAGGAGGCGGACCGATGCGGCGGACGCGAGCAGGCCGAGGAGCGCCCCGGCCGCGACGAGCCCGGCTCCCTGGCGGACGACGAGGGCCACGACGGCGCCGCGCTGCGCGCCGAGGGCCATGCGGAGCCCGATTTCACGGCGGCGTTGCGACACGGTGTAGCTGAGCAGGGCGTAGATGCCGAAGGCGGCGAGGAACAGCGCGAGGGCGGCGAAGAACCCGACACAGACCGCATAGAAGCGGGGTTGCGCGACGGCCGCCGACAGTCTCGCGTCCATCGTCATGACGTCTTCGATGGTCGCGGCCGGATTCACCGCGGCCACCGCCTCGCGAAGAAACGGAACGACCGCCGCCGGGTCGCCGGCCGTCCGCACGGCGACCACCGGGGTGAAGGACGACATGCCGACCAGCAGCCCGGCGTGTTCGAGCTGGTGCAGGGGCACGTATGCCTCGGCCTGCGACTCGTCGATGGTCAGCCCGGTATAGCGGACGTCGGCCACGACGCCGATCACCTCCCATGGCTCGGGGCCGGCGCCGACCGGCAGCAGGCGCCGTCCGACGGCCGACTCGCCGCCGAAGAGCTCGCGAGCGAGCGTCTCGTTCACCATCAGCACCAGCGGGCTCTCGGCCCCGTCCAGCCGGGTGAACGCGCGCCCGCTCCGGAGCCGCAATCGCATCACGTCGAAGTAGCCCGGGTTGACCACGTTGACCCGAGCCTGTTGGAGGTCCCGCGGGTCGGTCGGAGCCGCGGTGCCCGCCACCCGGAAAACGGCTGCGTTCCCGCCGCCGGACGCGAGAGGCAGGCGTGACGAAACCCCCACCGCCTCGACGTCGGGGAGCACGGCCAGCCGGTCCATCTCTTCCACCAGCGATGTCTGGAAGCGCCGGCCGGCCGCCAGCATCGACTCCGGGGTCACGTCCGGTCGGAACGTGATGTCGGGGTTCCGGATGCCGGCGGCGATCACGTTGGCCGGGTCGTAGCCGCGGTCGACGCTGATGAGCCGCACGAAGCTGCGCAAGAGCAGCCCCGCCCCCGTCAGCAGCACGAGGGCCAGGGCTACCTGGGCCACGGCGAGCGTGGCGCGGGCCCGGTTCGAACGGAGCAGTCGGAAGCCGCCCGTCGACTGCTCGTTCCCTTCGTTGAGGGTACGCGCCAGATCGAGCCGCGACCACTGAAGGGCCGGCGCGGCGCCGAACAACAGCCCGGCCGCGATCGACAGTCCGAAGGTGAACGCGAGCGTCACCGGGTCGATGCCCACCTCGTCGAGCCGCGCGATGTCGCCGGGAACGAGCGCGGGCACCGTACGCAGCACCATCGACGCCGCGGCGAGCCCGAGCACGCCGCCGCCCACGCCCAGCATCACGCTCTCGGTCAGGAGCTGCCGGGCGAGACGCCAGCGGCTCGCGCCGAGCGCGGCGCACACCGTCAGCGCCCGCCGGCGCGCAACCCCCCGCGCGAGCAGCAGCCCCGCCACGTTGATGCAGGCGATCAGCAGCACGAGGGCGGTCGCCAGGGTGAGGGCCAGAAGCGCCGGCCGATACGCGCCGACCATCTCTTCCAGCAACGGCGCCACCCGCACGGCGTTCTCGGACCGTTCTCCCGGCCGTCCCCCGCCGATGGTCATTTCGGGAAGCTCGCTGGCGCTCTGCAGGCGAGTGCCGGCCTCTGCCGCCGCCCGTTCGGGCGACACCCCCGGTGCGAGGCGCCCAAGGGCGTCGAAGGCCATCATGACCGACATGCGCGGTTGCCCCGCGTCGGCGGCCGGCGGCGGCGTGAACGGCGGAACGACGAACGGTGTCCAGAGCTCGCTGTCGGGGTGCGGGAAATAGAAACCCTCGGGCAGCACGCCGACCACGGTGTGAGGATCGCCGTCGAGAGCCACGAGGGTCCCCACGACGTCCGGGTCCGATGCGAAGTGGTTGGTCCAGGCGCGGTGACTCAGCAGCACGACCGCGTCCGCTCCCTCTCGCGCCTCGCCCTCCGTGAAGAGCCGCCCGAGGTGGGGTGTCGCCCGCAGCAGGGGGAACAGCGCCGGCGAGACGGCGGCGCCGCGCAGGGTGACCGAGCCGTCCGGTCCCGCCCACTGCTGCGAGATCTCGCGGTAGGCCGCGAGGTGCTCGAACGCCTCGGCGTTCTGGAGGAGGGGCATCGACCGATTCGTGAGCATTCCTCGGCGAGCGGTCGTCGACTCTCCCACCCGCACGATGCGCTCGGGGTCCGGATAGGGCAGGGGCCGCAGGAGCAGAGCGTGGACGACGCTGAACATCGCGGTGTTGGCGCCGATGCCGAGGGCGAGGGCGAGGAGCACGGCGAGGGTGAATCCGCGCTGGGCGGCGAGCCGCCGCGCCGCGGAGACGACATCCCGAAGCAGTGTATCCATATGGATCCAAGGCCCGCTTCCGGCGCGAGCCGGTCGGCCGGCGCCGGCGGCCAGCGTCGAGAGAATGGGCGCGACCATGGTCGGCATTCTCCTGCCGAAGGAGTCGGCCGACGCTGGTCACCGTGTGGACAGCCGAGGGGCACGAGCCCCCGGTGCCGCATCACTCCGGCGGTTCGTTGCCGCTCGAATCGCTGCCCGACGCGGGCCGAAGCTCGTCTGCCGAGAGGCGCCCGTCGCCGTCGGTGTCGAGCATGCGCAACGACTGCGCCGCCGATTCGATCTCCGTCTCCGAGACCGTGCCGTCCCGGTCCGCGTCGAGCGTGGCCATGAGGGGCATGGGTACCTGCGGGCTCTCGCCGCCGCCTCCGGTTCCCTGCTCCGGTGCTGCCGGCCCTTCTGCGCTTCCGGGCTCCTCGGCTCCCGGCTCCCCGTCTCCCGGCTGCCCGCCCTGCGCGGCCATCATCGCGGCGAGGATCTCCATCCCTGAGGCGGTGCCGTCCCCGTCGCCGTCGGCTGGAGCCAGGAGGCTCCGGAGCTGCGGCGGCAGATCCGCGATGTCCAGCTCTTCGTCGGCGGCCAGCGTCATCATCCGAGTCCCCTCGGGGAGGTTCGCCGGACTGCCGAAGAAGACGCGCGGGCCGTCCCGTCCGGGCCGCAGCTCGTCGCCCGAGAGCCGTCCGTCGCCGTCGTCGTCCAGCGAGGCGAGCGATGCCGGGGCCGCGTCGATCTCGTCGGCCGAGATGTCGCCGTCGTCGTCGGTGTCGAGGGCGCGGAAAGCCGGCAGCCTGCGCAGCTCGCGGTCGTCGTCCTCGCGTTCCTCGGGCTGGACGCCTCCCGATGTCCGGCCGGTCGCCTCTTGCGATGTCCGGCCGGTCGCCTCTTGCGGTGGCTGGCCGGTCGCCTCGCAACCGGTCAACCCCAGCGTCAGCGCCAACGCCGCCGCCGTCGTGAACGTGAATGCCCGTGGTCCCATGGCCGGGCTCGGTGGGAGGACACGTTGCGACCGTCGGCGCGCGAGCCGCGAGTCACGTCGCGGAGTTGGACCAATGGCCGGCGTCATGGCTTTCTCCTTCATGCGATCCCCGATACCCCGCGGCCGCCATCGGCTCCACGCGTCGGACACCGGTCGCTGCCTGGAGAGGTGCGGACCGGCTGACCTTGTTCTCGACACGCGCCAGGATGGCATCTACCGCGTCGGATCCGACGGCGTCGCCTTGCGCGTGCGCTCGAGGCTCTCGTCGATGCGCTCCTCGCCCGTCGCGGTGCCGGAGGGGAACATGCCGACCCCGAGCCACTGGCCGGCCAGCCGCTCGTTCATCTCGGCGAGTCGTTCCCGCATCTCGGTGACCCGTGGCACCGGTTCGCCCGCCGTTTCGTCGTTCCGCAACCGGTCGGACATGGCGGCAAACGTCTGTTGCAGCTCTTGCAGGACCGCCGTGGCCCGCTGCTTCGCATGGTCCGCGCCGGTCGACCGAGGCCGGCGCCGACCGGTGGCGGAGGCCGCCGGCCGACCGGCGCCCGTCTGCGGCGCCGGCCCCCGCGCGCCGGCCACCAGCGCAATCGTAACCCCGGTTGGCGGCTGACCGAGGACCGGTTCCGGCAACGCCGACCCCCGCGCGCTGGCCACCAGCGTCATCGTCACCCCGGTTGGCGGCTGATCGAGGCCCGGTTCCGGCAACGCCGACTCCCGCGCGGCGGCCACCAGCGCAATCGTCACCCCGGTAGACGGCTGACCGGCGTCCGGTGCGTGCGGCGCCGGCCCCCGCGGGGCCGCGTCCAGCGGAGCCCGCGTCGCGGCAGCGCTCAACGGAACCGTCGTCGCGGCAGCGCTCAACGGAACCGTCATGGCGGCGGCGCTCAGCGGAACCGTCGCCGAGGCCGTCCAGACCGCCGCAGCCAGCGCCGCCCCCAGCCCGACCGCGAGCGCCGCCGACGCCCGTCTGGACATCGTGCCGTCTTGCTCGAACAAGGCATCGGCCCTGGCGCGCAGCTCCGTCGGCCGCAGCATCGGCGCCGCGAGCGGCAGCGCCCGCGGGTGTCCCGCCAGCGCGACCAGACACCGCACGTAGGCGCGCCGGTCGCCGGTGCGGCGTACGACCGCGGCATCGACGACCTGTTCCCGGTGCAGGCGGATGCGCCGGCGGATCAGCCACGCCCAGGGGTGGAACCACAGCAGCGCCGCCGCCACTTCCTCGGCCACCGCCGCTGCGAAGTCGCGCCGTTCCAGGTGCAGCAGCTCGTGGCAGACGACACCGCGCTGGAACGCCGGCTCCAGCCGGTCGAAGGCGGCCGGCAGCACCACGGTCGGGCGGAACAGCCCGAAGCTGCAGGGCATCCTGACATCCGGCGGCTGAATGAAGGTGGCCGGCGTCGGAAACCGCGCCAGGATCTCCCGCGCCGGCGCCGGCGGCGCGACCCGGTCCGCCGAACGGGCGAGACGGCCGAGGCGCACGAGGCCCAGCCCGAGCCGTGCCAGCCGGAAGACGGCGACCGCGGCCAGGAGCCCAAGGACCCACCTCCATGGGTCGACGCTCCACCGCTCGGCGGGCAGGGCGACGACGCTCTCGGCAGCAGAGGCGCCGGCGACGCCCGCGGGCTCCCGCTCGGGTTCCAACAGGGGCAGTCCAGGGGCGGGCGTCGCCGCGGCCGGCTGCCAAGGCTGGACCCACGGCGCGAGCAGCAGGACGAGGAGGACCGCCTGCCAGTACTTCAGCAGGAAGCCGGGCTCGCGAAGCCGCAGGACGGAGACCCCGAGCCAGGCGGCCCCGGCCACGCCGGCGGCCTGCATCCAGTGCGCGACGACGTTCTGCGCCAGCAGCTCAGCCGTCATCGTCCTTGTCCGGCCCGTTCAGCCGGCTCGCGATGTCGCGCAGGTCGTCTGCGCTGAGCCGCTTGTCGCGGACGAGGTGCTGCACGAGCGGCTCGGCCGCGCCGCTGAAGACGCGGTCGACGAAGTGGCGCACCATGGCCCGGAGCACGCCCTCGCGGGTCGACCGCGCCCGATAGACGTGCGCCCGCGCCGCGCGGCTGACTTCGAGATGCCCCTTCTGCTCCAGAATCCGCATCGTCGTCAGCACCGTGGTGTAGGCGACGGGCCGGCGCTCACGGAACGCCTCGTAGACCTCGCGCACGGTGACCTCACCGCGGTCCCAGACGACGTGCATGATCTCCAGTTCCTGGTCGGCGAGGGGAGGACGTTGTCGCGGCATGTATCTACTACCAAATTAGTACGTTGCGGCGTGCAGTTTGTCAAGCTGGCCGACGCGCTTGACCGGCGGACTTGTTTGCAGATTCTGGATGAGCGGCGGGACCCGCTCGGGCCCCGAAGCATCACGCCGCCGCGGTTGCGCGGAATCAGCGCCCTACTAACCCCGGCGTGCGGTCGAGTCGCGCCGGTAGCGGCTCGCCAGGTACTCGTCGACCCAGCGTCGGGAGCTTCGCCACTGGCCGTCAGGCCCTCTGGTGGCCCGGAGGCGGCCCCGTTCCGCCGCCGCGCGCAGGGCCGCCGCCTTGACGTCGGGGGTCTCCAGCGCGGCCAGGGGCACGAGCCTTGCCGGCCCGGCCACGGCCGGGATGACGAACCGGTGGAGGCTGTTGAGGATCGCCCGCGCGAGCATCTCGCCCAGGGGGCTCGACTCACCGGCGTCGGCGCGGCGCAGCGCCTGCAGGTACCGGGCGCGGTCGCGCTTGTAGATGATCACCGGGGGGTAGCCGAGCCGGATGAGAACGAGGTTGAGAATCAGCCGTCCGGCCCGGCCGTTGCCGTCGAGAAAGGGATGGATCTGCTCGAATCGGCAGTGAACCGCCGCGAGCGCCTCGGGAAACATCGCGTCCGTCGCGTCGAGGGCGTTCACCTG
Organism: Vicinamibacteria bacterium; assembly: GCA_022820675.1. Classification (GTDB taxonomy): domain Bacteria; phylum Acidobacteriota; class Vicinamibacteria; order Vicinamibacterales; family UBA8438; genus JAJEEA01. Next base: position 45,992 of record JAJEFC010000128.1, read on the forward strand.
GTCGACCCAGGTCGTCATCTCCGCGGGGACGAACGGCCATGAGATCGGCGTCATGCCGCCGGGAAAGGGATGGATCTCGTGTTCGCGGAAGCGGCCGGGGGCTTCGCGCGGCGTCGCGCTCGGATGCGGCGCCACCTGCCAGACGGGAGTCATGGCGACATGGTGGACGTGCCGCACTTCCTCCAGACTCAGGATCCGTGCGGGATGTGCGAGTCCATTCGGGCTGGTTGCCTGACGGTAGACCCAATCCGCGGCGTCGGCGTAGCCGCGCACCTCCATGTACTCGCGGAGCTCCTTGTTGCCGACGGCCCGGCCTTCGGCGAGGAGCCGCTCCACCTGCTTCAGGACCAGGGTGTTGCCCTCGATGGCGGTGGAGTGATGGGCCTCCTCGTACCAGATGCCGCGCCAACTGTCGGCGGCCTCGACCGGGGTCGGGAGGCCGCCCATGCGCTCCTTGAGCTCCTCGATCTGAACGTCGAGGCGACGGTAGACGTCGGCGCGCCGGGGCCGGCCGCGACCCGGCGCAAAGTGTTCGTTCATGACGAACTAAAGTTACCGAACACATTGGGATTTGTCGAGCTGGGCCGGAACTAAAGTTACCGAACATTCGGGACTGGCGGGGGCTTCAGCCGAATCGGTCGTGCCCCGAGAGGCCGGCGGCCAACCCGGCCAGGCCGACCGCGGTCTATCGGTCTCGCCTCGAACCTCGGCGTGATGCGGCCGCGCGCCCGATGCCGGCGTCGTGCGTCCCCGAACGCGAGGTTCCGACCGCTCGGTGGTTCAGCTTCTCGCCCGCAGCTCGCTCGCCTCGATTTGGCGCGGCCGTGATGGCCGCCGTCGAGGACGCCCGGCTGCCGACCTGCCGGGGCGTCCCATACGCGGACGCGGACCCTGCCGGCCGCGGCCGCGGTGTTCAGATGAGGTGGCCGGTCCAGCGGCCGGCGAGCACGATGCCGGCCCAGATCAGCAGCGACGCGGCCCCGGCGAAGCGGGCGGCCGGTGGCAGCTCCTCGGCCGTGTCCCACGCGCCGACGCCGCGGAACGTCCGGACATGGAAGACGGCCATGTTGATGAACGCGAGCGGCAGCAGCAGGAGCTTGATCTGAAAGGCGGTGTTGTCCAGGTACCCGGGGGCGCGGGTCATGAACATGCCGAAGCCGGTGACCGCGGCCACGACGAAGGCGGCCCAGGTCCAGGGGAGCAGCTTGCCGGTGATCTGGCTGACCGGGTACCGCGTCGCCGCGAGGCCGAGCAGCCGCAGGTCGACGGTCACGATCGTGCCGAGCACCAGGGCCAGCCCAATCACGTGGATCGACTCCAGCATCGGGAACCACCAGGTGAAGCCGATGTGCTGCGAGAGCGGGTGGTCCTGCAGCCACTGCCAGATGGACGGGTACGCCTCGAGGCTCTCCCAGGGGAACGGGATCGGGAAGGGGTCGGTGATGTACTCGGAGTACGCGATCCAGCGCCCCGCCATCATGATGCCGATCCAGAGCAGGAGCGACACGCCGGCGATGAGGCGGGCCACGAGGAGGCGGTCCTCGGACTCCTCCCAGTAGCCGTGCTCCTTGCGGTTCTTCCAGTAGACGAGGAACGCCAGCCCCACGGCCAGCACCAGCAGCGAGAACTTGAAGGTGGCGACGGGGTTGTAGAGGTAGCGGACCGGGCGCGCGAGGACGAAGAGCATGCCGGTGACGAAGTTGACGCCGAGGGCGCACCACGTCCACGGCAGCAGCCGCCGGATCATCTCGCTGCGGTTGTGGCCCCGCATCGCGAGGCCCAGGAACCGCAGGTCGACCATGACGATCGAGCCGACGACCGTGGCGATGCCCATGATGTGGAACGACTGGGCGATCGGGGGCAGGCCCGGGACGTTGCCGAGCAGGTACACCATCAGCTCGCGGGTCGGGCTCTCCTGGAGCGTCTGGGCCAGGAAGTCGCGCATGGGTCGGTCTCTCGCTTCGCCGGGAATCGGGCGGCCGGGGAACGCCGGCTTCGCGCCGCCATTCTAGCAGCCCGCGCGGGTGGGCCCCCGGCGCGGCGACGTCCGCGCATCCGGTGAACCGGCCGCTCGGTATCGGCGTATCCTATTCGACGAGGTTGGACGCGGAGCCCCGGTTCTCGATGTCCGCGTCGACACCGCACGACGACTGCTCGGCGCCTCACGTCCTGGCGGACGCGGAGGCTGCCGCCGGGCCCCGGCCCGGTTGCCCTTGATTCGCCTTCGCGACAACCCTGCACCCAGGAGTCCCGATGCGCAAGTCTCTCGTGGCCGTTACGTCGTTCGTAGTGGCATGGACCCTCGTGGCCGCGCCTGGGCCGGCCGCCGGCCAGCCGGCCGACCCGGCGCCGGCCGGCGCCTG
>JAJEFC010000242.1 GCA_022820675.1 Vicinamibacteria bacterium
CCACGTCGGGCTCGAGCCCCGCCGTCAGGCGCGCGAGCCGCATCGCGCGCAGCGGCGCGAGGCGACGGCCCATCAGATCGACGTGGCGCACGGGAATGTCGAGGGCGGCGAGATCGCGGCCCAGCGGACCGTCGCGGCCCACCGCCGCCTGGCAGTCCCAGCCCGCGCGCCGCAGCGCGGGCAGGAGGCCGACGAGATGGGCGGCCCCGCCCCCGCGGGCCGCCGACGCCATCACGTGCAGGACGCGCATCGCACCAGTCTCGCTCCCGGGCCGGTCGCGGTCCGCTACCTACCGCCCTGTCCCCGAAGTGCGGGTCACAACGGGTGCCACCCGTGCCAATGCCCATGACCGACCGGGAAGCGACGGTCCCGCTCGGGCGGCGCAGATCACGGTGAACGGACCACCTTGCGTGGGCACAGAATCATGTTGCGGATTTGCGAGACGGCACACGACATGCTGGCGGCCCATGGCGAAATCCCCACCGGCATTCGAGCAGCGATGCACCCCGCCCGACTGCGTCGTTCGTCGGCTGCATATGCCCGACATGCGCCCTCCTCACGCCTTGTCAGCGGGGGGCGTCGCCGCTCTCGCGACGGCGCGGGATTGCGCCGCGGGCTGCGGAGCGACGGAAACGTACGCGTCCAGGGTCCGGCGCGCGGTCGCCTCCCAAGAGAACTGCCGCGACCGCGCGAGGCCGGCCTCGCGCAGGCGGTCGCGCAAGGCCTCGTCGCGCAGCACCCGCGCGATCGCGGCGGCGAGGCCGTCCACGTCGCGAGGGTCCACGAGCACGGCGGCGTCGCCCGCCACCTCCGGCATGGAGGAGATGTTCGAGGTGACGACGGGCACGCCGCAGGCCATGGCCTCGAGCAGCGGCAGCCCGAAGCCCTCGCGCAGCGAGGGGAAGACGAACAGGGCCGCCCCGCTGTAGACGGCGGGCAGGTCGTCGTCGTCCACGAACCCCGTGAAGCGGACCGCGTTCTCCAGCCCGAGGGACCGGACGGTCCCGAAGATGGGCTGGTCGAGCCAGCCGCGCGCGCCAGCGAGCACGAGCCGCAGGTCGGCGTCGACCTCGCCGTCGCGCCGGAGGCGCGCGAAGGCCTCGATCAGGGTCGTGAGGTTCTTGCGCGGCTCGAGGGTGCCCACGGCCAGCACATAGCGCGACGGGAGGCCGTACCTGGCCGCCACGTCGCGCCGGACCGCCGCCGACCGGACGGGCCGGAACCGCGGCTCGCACCCTTCGTGCGTCACCACGACGCGATCCTCGGGCAGGCCCACGCGCCGCACGACGTCGCGCTTCACGGCGTGGGAGGGCACGACGACGAGGTCCGCCTTTCGGCGCACCCGCGCGAGGGCGAGCCGCACGACGAGGCGATGCCGGGGGGTGAACGTCTCGGGCAGGATGAGCGGTATCACGTCGTGAACCGTGACCACGTACCTGCAGCTCCGGCCGACGAGGGGAATGCCCACGTGGTCCATGCCGTGAAAGACGTCGACGCCCAGCCGGCGCAGCGCGGCGGGGACGAGGGTGAGCGACCGGATCACGCTGCTCTTGGCGCCCAGGAAGCGCTCTTCGCAACGGCCCCGGAACTCCTCCATGACCTCGCGGGATGTCTGCGGACCGGTGAGGACGACGAACTCCAGGTCCGGGCGGTGCGCCGCCGCTTCCCCGAGCATCGCCCGCGTCAAGTTGATGGCGTAGCGCCCGGTGCCGCCGGCCCGAAGGGTCAGTATCTTGCCGTCGAGCCCGATTCTCACCCGTGCTCCTCCGCGCGGCGACGACGCCGGCCGGTCCCCCGCGAGCGGGCCGCATCAGAGCGTTTCGCCCCGTATCGACCACGGCGAGGGCCGCCCCCGCACTCCCCGCGCGACCTCCGTAGACGCCGAGCCCCTCGAACCGGACGCTGCCTTCCCCGACCGGCCCGCCCGTGGCCGGGTCGCCGCACCGGGCCGTTTCGCCCCGTGTCGACCGGCGCGACGGCGGCCGCCGCGGTCGCCCCCACCGGCGACCTCAATAGACGCCGAGCCCCTCGAACCGGACGCTGCCCTTCCTGACCGGATCGTCCGTGGCCGGGTCGAGGTAGAAGACCAGTCCGACGATGCGCCGCAGGTCGAGAGCGTCGTCGACGTTCGTGTCGGCTGGAAACAGGCGCTCGAACGGGATGGCGTGGCGGCGCCGGGCGGTCGAGGTGCGGACCGACGTCTGCCACCAGTCCGGCTCGCCGCCGGGCGGCTGGCCGGGCCGTTCCTCCCACAGCGCCACCCAGATGCGGTACACGCCGTCGGCCCTCATGTCGAAGACCAGCCCCGAGTCGCCCGACAGGTCTCGCCGCGACCGGTCCACGAGCGCGCCCCAGACCGCCGAGGGGTCCGGACGCGGCTGGCGCAGGCTGAAGCGGAGCCGGGCGGCGGGGCCCGGCCCGCGCTCGCCGGCGACCCGCACGTCGGGATCGATCCACGTGTCCGGGTCCGACTCGGCGGCCATGGCCGAGCCGTGCCCGAACGCGTCCAGGGTCCGCGCGACGGCCGGCGGCGGGGGCGCGGTCGGGGGCCATCCGGCCCGGCGCGCGCGGACGATCGCCGCCACCCCGCCGTGGACGTAGATCGGGTTGGACAGGATCCAGGGAACGTCCCATCCCGCCACCCGCACCTCGACCCGGTACGCGCCGGGCGCCGGGGCCGCCAGCTCGATGCCGCCCTCGCCGGCCGCGATGCGCGCCCCGTTGCGGTAGAGCTCGACCCGCGCGCCGCGCGGCAGGCGCCCCCCCGCGCGCAGCGCCAGATCGGGCGCGGGGGCGACGGTGTCGCCCATCTGCCACCGGTCGTCCCCCCGGGCGGCATGGAAGAAGAACCCGCCGGCCGGGGCGAGGGCCTCCACCGCCATGTAGGACCGCCCGCGCGCGAGGGCCTCGTGGACCGCGGCGGCGTCGCGCGCGGCTTCTCCCGAGAGCGGGGCGTCGAGCAGGACGTGGTTCCGGAGCACGCGGAACAGGTTCTCGTACGACGGGAAGCCATGCGCGTCGACGCCGGCGACCCCGGCCGCGTCGCGCCGGCGCAGCAGCGCGTCCCAGCGCGCGATGGCCTCGCCGGGGCGGTCGAGACTGCCCGCGATCGCCCGGGCGGGGGCGAACGGATAGGCGAGGAGCCCGCCGAGCAGGGCCGGCCAGGGCGCACGCCTCCACTGGCTGTCGGCGTTGAGCACTTCCAGTCCCCACGGGCCGCCGAGCTCCCAGCCGCTCCACGCGAGCTCGGCACGCGGGCTGGCGGGGTGGGCGGCGAACGCCGCGCCGCCGAGATGGTGCACGTCGTCGAGGGCGTTGCGGGCGTCAGCCGCGGGGGGAAAGGCAAGCGGGCGCACGCCGAGGCCGAGGAGATGCCCCTGATGCGTCGAGATCTCCGCGCCCACCAGCACCAGCACCCCGTCCCGATAGCCGGAGAACGCGCGGGCCGCGTCGGTGTTGTGATCGGTGACGACGACGAAGGCCGCCCCCGCCTCGCGGGCCGCCCGCGCGACCTCCTCGGGGGTGCCCGTGCCGTCGGACAGCGTGGTGTGGACGTGCGCGACGCCGGAGACCCGCACCCACCCGTCGCGCGGGGCCTCGCCTTCGAGAGGCGGCGGCCGCCACAACAGGACGGGGCCGACCCGGAGCGCCGCGGCCATCACGACCACCGTCGCCGGGAGCAGCCACCCTCGATACCGGCGGATCCTCACCCCGCGTTCCAGGACCGGGCCGAACCGGGGCGCCGCAGGTCTCGTGACCACCGCCGTCATGACCGGCCACCGTCGATGCCGGCGGATCATCCCCTCACCCCGCGTTCGGGGGCCGGGCCAACCCGGGGCGCCGCGGCCATCATGACCACCGCCGCCGGGAGCAGCCACCGTCGATGCCGGCGAATCATCCCTTCACCCCGCGTTCATGGACCGGGCCGAACCGGGACGCCACGGGTATCATGACCACCGCCGCCAGGAGCAGCCACCGTCGATGCCGGCGAATCATCCCTTCACCTCGCGCTTGCACCTGCTGGTCGACATCGCGAGGCGATCGTACCGCATCGCCCGCACGGGTTTCCCGCTCGCGTGGCCCACGCCGCGCCGGATCGCCGCCACCTGGCGCTGGGGACGGCGGCTCGCCGCCGACATCCGGCGCCGGCGAGGCGAGGACGGCCTGACGGTGGCCGTCGACATCTCGCCCCTGTTCGACTCGCTGACCGGCGTGGGCTGGTACCTCCACGAGCTGCTGCGCCAGCTCGCCGACCGCCCCGGCCTGCGCCTGCGGCTCTACGGCCCCACCATGTTCGTCGGCCCCGACGGCCCGCGGCCGGCCGCCGACCTCCCCGAGGGCCGCGCCGTCGAGTGGGTGCGCCATGAGGTCACCGACGATCTGCTCGTGCGGCGGTCGTGGCTGGCGCCCCTCATGCGCATCGTCGAGCCCCGGCTCGTCGCGGCCGACGGCAACCGCGTCGTCTTCGCCCCCAATTTCGTCCCGCCGCGGCCCCTCGCCGCCGCGCGAGGCGCGCTGGTCGCCACCGTCCACGACATGACCCTGCACCGGACACCCTGGGCCATGCGCGAGGAGACCCGCGCAGACCTGGAACGGAAGCTGGCGCGGACGATTGCCCGCGCCCACGCCGTCATCACCCCGACGGAAACCGTCCGCGCCGAGCTCCTCGAGCACGGCGGCGCGCCGCCCGCCGCCGTTCATGCCGTCCACGAGGCGGGCCGGCTCCACCACGTCACCCCCGGCGAGCCGCCCCCGGACGTCCCGCCGCGCTTCGTCCTGCACGTCGGCACCATCGAGCCGCGCAAGAACGTGGCGACCCTGCTCGACGCCTGGCCCCGCCTGCGGGCCGCGATGCCCGACGCCCCGCCCCTCGTGCTGTGCGGAAAGCTCGGCTGGGGGCGGGAGTCGATCGAGGGGGAGCTGGCCCGGGCCGACGCCGAGGGCTGGCTGCGGTGGCTCGGCTACGCGCCGGACGAGACGCTGCGCGCTCTCTATGATCGCGCCGACCTGCTGGTCTGCCCCTCGCACTACGAGGGCTTCGGCCTGCCGCTGGTGGAGGCGATGTCGGCGGCCACGCCGATCGTCTGCAGCGACATCCCCGTGTTCCGGGAGGTCGCCGCCGACGCCGCCCTCTTCGTGCCGCCCGACGACCCCGACGGCTGGGCGCGGACGGTGGGCGAGCTGCTCACCGACCTGGATCGGGCGCGCGACCTCGCGGCCCGAGGATCCGCCCGCGCGCGCGACTTCAACTGGCGGCGCACGGCAGAGCGGACGCTGGCGGTGTGGTCCGACGCGGCCGGAGCTTAGTAGCGTTCCACTTCCGCCAAGGGAAGCCGGCGCCGGAGGACCTGGCGCGCATCATCCACACCGAGAAGCCGCAGTCTGCTCGAGGCGCACTCCACCCTGCCGGGTCTTGCCGCCGGCGCTGTCGAAGCGAACCGGAGCCCGATTGCGCAGTGGGCGGTGCGGTCTCCCGCCCGGGCCTACGGGGTCAAGACGGGAGTGGCCGCCGGCACGAGGTGGGGTGCGGAGACGCATACGCCTACCGTGTACACTGGACCAGCGGGTAGACACGACGCCATGACGACGGCAGCCCAAAGACGAGCACCGGAAGCACGGCCACGGGCGACGTACCAGGACGTGCTCGACGCGCCGACCCACCAGGTCGCCGAGATCGTCGGCGGGGCGCTCTACGCCACTCCGCGACCAGCCATGCCGCACGCGCTGGCCTCGTCGCTGCTCGGCAGCCAACTCATCGCACCGTTCCATCTGGGCCGGGGTGGCCCGGGCGGTTGGTGGATCATCGACGAGCCCGAGTTGCACCTCGGAGACGACATCCTGGTCCCCGACCTCGCAGGCTGGCGCCGGACCCGCATGCCGAGCTATCCCGAGACTGCGTACACGACGCTCGTACCGGACTGGGTCTGCGAGATCCTCTCGCCATCGACCCGCGGACTCGACCTCGACGCCAAGCGCCCGGTGTACGCTCGGGAGGGTGTGCGTCACCTGTGGCTCGTCGACCCCGACGGACGCACGCTCGAAGCGTTCGAGCTTGCAGCAGGGGAGTGGTCGACGATCGCGATCGTTGCCGACGACGCTGTCGTCCAGATCCCCCCGTTCGAGGCCGCCAGCTTCAGCCTCGCCGACCTCTGGCCCTGATACGCAACGGTTGGCGGCTCGAGGAATCCGCTACGCTGGTTTGCTGCCAGTCTCGTGGATGGCGGTCTGACCGGATCCGGGTGTCGTGGGTTCCGACCGCGGAACCGGGATCGACGTCCTGTCCGTCGGGTGCCGCCGCTCCGATCTCCAGAATTGGAGCGATCAGCCGGGCGACGGCGGGCGGGCCATCTTCCGGCGTGCCGACCAGGTCGGGGTCGTCCAAGCGCACCAATCCGGCCGGCAATGCCTGCTCGTCCGCGGCATGGTCGTACGGTTCGGCCGCCTTGATCAGGTCGAGCAAGTCGCTCGTGCGCCGGGCATCGCGCCGTCCAACCCGCACCCGACTGCCGGACTCCCGACAGACGGTCGAGCAGGTCGAGCATGGCGCTACGCGTTGGGGCGTTCGGAACCGCCCCGCGGCCGGCTGGCGATGAAGTCGAGCACCTCCTGTTCGACCCAGCGCACGGCGCGCGTGCTGAGGGTCTGACCAGTCATGTCAACAGCCAACTAAGTAACTGAAAATAAAGGGCTTGCGTCAAAAACGTGGGTAGTGTATCAGTTCAATTACACCCGGAACCGGGGGGGGGATTTATGGCTGCAATAAAATACTGTATTATCCGCTATACAGGCGCCATACACGACACGGCCACGCACACGCTAATGGCCGACCCACCGACAGCCGCCGAAGCGCCTGAAACGCCCGCGTTTTCAACCGAATCGGGAGGGGAGGTTCCATGCCAAAGGGGCCGCAGGGCCAGTGGCGGCCGGCTGATCCGGTAGCCGCCGCCGTCCACGTCGGACGGATCGCCACTGGGGAAATCGAGGAGACGTTCGAGGCGCCGCGCCGGCCCGACCCGGCAGCGGACAGCCGGCGTGCGAGCGCAGCCGGCAAGGCGAGGGCCGCCAGCTTGACGCCTGAGCGGCGCCGGGAGATCGCGGCGAGCGGGGCGTCCGCTCGGTGGGGGGGCTGATGACCGATAACCAGTTTTCTGCGCTGACTCGCCAACTCGAAACCATGGGGCAGCATCTGACCGAGCGATTGGACCGTATTGACACTCGACTTGACCGCATCGGAAACCAGATTGACCGGGTTGAGACGCGGTTGAATCGCTTGGAGGATTCCGCGTACAGGAGCGGAATGTATCAGGCCACTCAAGCCTAAACCACTTGGCATAAATCCTTGCAGCCTGTATCATTTTAAACATGAACAGGCTGAGCACGGCGAAGCGGGCGACGATCCTCAACATGCTGGTCGAAGGGTCGTCGCTCCGCTCGATCTCCCGCATCACCGGCGCATCCATCAACACCGTCACCAAGCTGCTCGTGGACGCGGGCGAAGCCTGCATCGCCTACCACGACGAGCACGTGCGCGGTGTCTCCGCGAAGCGCATCCAGGTCGACGAAATCTGGCAGTTCTGCTACGCCAAGCAGCGGACCGTCGAGACGGCCAAGGCCGCTCCCGAGGGCGCTGGCGACACGTGGACGTGGACCGCGCTGGATGCCGACTCCAAGCTGATGGTCTCGTGGCTGCTCGGCCAGCGGGACGGGATCGCCGCCTACACGTTCATGCACGATCTGGCCCTGCGGCTGACCGGCCGCGTGCAGCTCACGTCGGACCTCTACGAGGGCGCAATCGAGGATGCGTTCGGGGCCGACATCGACTACGCTCAGCTCATCAAGGTGTTCGGCGACACCCGCGAATCGTCCGTCCGCTACGGCCCCGGTCAGTGCAAGGGCGCGGTCAGGCACACGGTTCAGGGCGATCCGGATCTGGCGCACGTCAACACCGCCTACGTCGAGCGCCACAACCTGACCATGCGGATGTCGATGCGCCGGTTCACGCGGCTGACCAACGCGTTCTCGAAGAAGTTCAACAACCACATGTACGCGCTGGCGCTCTACTTCGTGCACTACAACTTCTGCCGAATTCACAAGACGCTGCGGATGTCGCCCGCGATGGCGGCCGGCGTGACGGACACCCTGCGGGATGCGGAGTGGATCGTCGGGCTCGTGGACGCCAACGCGCCGACCCCCGCGAAGCCCTGTCCAAAGGGGCCGCGCAAGCCCAAATCAAACTGAGACACTACCAAACCGTCATGACCGGGGCGCCGCTCGCCCCGAGGTCATGAAACGCGACCAGGTTGGCGCCCTGCCGAAGCGCGACTCTTTGGTGGTCGACGCGCGTGTCGTGACACCCTGAAAAGGCGGAAGCGGGAACAGTCGTCG
>JAJEFC010000259.1 GCA_022820675.1 Vicinamibacteria bacterium
CGCGGGCAGGGGTCCTGCGGCGCGACGTGTGCGCCCGAGCGCGGGTCGGCATGAGGCCGGACGCGACTCGCCGCAGGAGGAGTGAACGATGGCCAGCACTCGCGACCGCAGCTCGAGGAGGGACCGGTTCCGCGACGGCGATGTGTCTGTCGGACTGCCGAGCCGGTGGGAGGGCCGGCCGCGGAGGGTCGGCTCCGCGATCGTCGTCCGCGCGATCGACGCCGGGGGCTCGACGATTCGCGCTCTGCGCGTTACGGCGAAGCTGCGGCTTCAGGGCTCGGCGCTGGACGCCGCGCTCGCGAGCCCGGCCGTGAGCTCGGCCCTCGCCGACGTGTCGTATCGCACCGGCGCCGGCCATACGACGGGGCTGTCGGTCGTCTACCGCGAGGTCGAGCCGCTGACCACGGTCGTCCGCGAGTCGACCGTGAGCGCCGGGCAGGAGTTCGAGGTCGCGTGGCACGGCGGCGACGGCCTCCTCGACCAGATGCCGGACCCCGAGCCCATCGACGGCAGTCCGACGCGCGCGGCCGTCGACTGGCACGAGCTGGCGAAGCACGCTCCGGACGTGGAGCACGACGAGCGCTCGATGCCGGCCCTCGCCGACCGGAAGGTGCTGCGCCGTCGCGGCCGCGTGACGGTCAGGCGCGGGTTCCTGCGTCCGCCGATGTCGGCCGAGGCCGTCGCGCGCATGGTCGAGCTTCGGGCCCAGGGCCTCGGCTTCAAGCGTATCGCGCGGGCGGTCGGCTGCGCGCCCATCACCGTGTCCCGCTACCTGCGCAGCTTCGAGGAAGAGGACCGCTGACCGTGTAGAATCCCGAACAGTGACACGCCCCGGCATCGCGCCGGGGCGTGTCTCCCACGGATCTCCTGGTGTTCGTGGTCGCGCTTGATGTCCTTCGCCTGCGCGACGGCGAGCGTGTCGAGCAGGGCGTGAACCCTACGGCCGGCCGGTGTCGCGGACGACGATGCGCTGCTGGTTGCGGGAGACGACCTCGGTGATCGTGGCCGTCCAGGAACCGCCCCGGCTGTCGGTGATGCTTATCGGGGTTCCGCGCGGGTCCTCCGCGAGCGCGGCGACATCGGGTCCGTCGAGCACGGCGCCCCAGCCGTCGTCGAGCTTGCAGGGTCTCCAGCCGGCGAGGGGTTGTCTCTTCGGCGCCTCGAGGGCGGCCGGGAATTCGCGGTCGAGTGCCGCCGCGATGACGTCACGAGCCCAGGCGCTGACGTTGACGTGCCGTTCATCGGCGAAGTCGCGCGAGGCGGTCGCGGAGCTCGGGTTCGATGCGGATCTGGAAGACGTCTGTACGGCGCATGACATGACACGGTAGCACGCGCGGGCGTCGAGCCCTTCCTGCAAGGTGACGAACGCCCTGATCCGCACTCTGATCCGCCCCTGGTCGTGACCCGATCCGTGGTAATCATCGACTTGACCCAAATACCACGTCCAGCGCGACCCTGATAACACGCCCCCTGAACAGTCAAATCATTGATAAACAGACACTTAAGCCACGACCACCACAACAGTTTGGGTCACGCCCGAGCTGGCAGACAACACCTGAGCGACCCCGCTACGTACTACTCGTTTCTGACCCGGAGCGCGACACCAAGGTGTCACTTCCGGGTCAGCACCGCGGGGTCGCTCAGGCTGCACTTTCCGCTCCGCGGAAGGGGAGACGGACGACCGCCGCCGGGGTCGAGGCGCTCATGGGGCGCCGGCGCCACCCGATTGGGGCCTGCACGGTCAGCCACGGCCCGACGACCACGAGGAGTCCTCGGGCCCCGATGGCCGATCCGCTGGCGAGTCCTGGCCACCGACGAGACAGGAGTTCGAGTCGACGTCGACACCGGCAACGGCTTCAGAGCCGCCACCGGCGCCGGGGTCGACCGGGCGCTCCGCCAGCTCCGGCCGTGGATGACGAGGCGCTAGACCCGGCGGCGGGCTCCGGATGGAGCGACGTGGAGGTAGAGGCCGTTGTGGCTGACGCGGCTGACGAGCTCCTTCGGGACTGCGGCAACGGTGGTGGCGGCCCTGGAGGAGGTGGGCTCTGCCAGGAAGCGGTACGATCTGCCGTCGCAGTAGATGTAGTCCGCCTCGATCTTGAGGCGAGCACCGTCCTTGAACCGAACCGTGTAGGTGTTCACCACCCCTCCCCTCAGTCCAGCGGCCCAGGAACCTCGGCCATCTCCTCCGTTGAAAGCCACCCGCTCTCAGCGGGCCGGAGTCGAACGCCGTTCCAAGGTGATGCAGTACGTCGAGTGCCTTGCCCGGACGCTCGTCTGCGGTCGGGCGGTCGAGGTCCAATTGTCGGGCGGAATTCGCACCCGCCGAAGAATGGGCCTATCACGGTGCACCACCACAAGCTGCTGGCCGCAGCCTCATCACCCGCGCGTGCCCCGACCGCTCAGGTAGGCGTCCCAGTCCTCCATCAACCGCCGGCGGCGCTCGAACAGGTCCGAGCGCGCATAGGCCGCCTCGACCTTGTTGCCGACGACGTGGGCGAGCGCCGCCTCGACGACCTCACGCGGGTGGTCCGTGTTCTCGGCCGCCCAATCGCGGAAGCTGGAGCGGAAGCCGTGAGGCACGGCGGCGATCTTCTGGTTCTTCAGCAGCCCCGAGAGCGCCATGTCGTGCAATCGCTTGCCGCCGATGCTCGGGAACACGAGCGGGTTGCCGCCGCCGTCGAGCGTCCGCGCCGCGTCGAGGATGTCCAGCGCACGCCGGCTCAGCGGGACCCGGTGCTCGCGCTTCATCTTCATCCGGGCGGCCGGGATGGTCCACACGTGGGCCTTGGCGTCCATCTCATCCCACAGCGCCCCGCGGACCTCGCCGGACCGAGCGGCGGTCAAGACGAGGAACTCGAACGCCAGCTTCGTCCCGGTCCACGCCCGCGACGACCGGACCCGCTCGATGGCCCCCGCGACCTCGCGGTGCGGCAACGCCCGCATGTGCTGAACAAGGTCGCCCTGCGGGCCGAGCGCCGGGCCGATGCGGTCACCCGGGTTGTCGTCGCGATGCCCCATCGCCACGGCCCACTCCATGACCGTGCCGATGCGCTGGCGGACCCGCCGCGCCGTCGACGGCCGCGCGTGCCAGACTGGCCGCAGCGTCTCGACGATGTCGGCGCTGGTGACCTCGCCCACCGGCAGGTGGCCGAGGTGGGGGAAGGCGAAGCGGGTCAGGCTCGACAGCCAGTCGCGGGCGTGCCGCTGGTCGCGCCAGCCCTGCCGCATCTGGTTCCAGACCCGTTCGGCGGCGTCCGCGAAGGTGGGCATGCTCTTGAGGCGGCGCTTCTCGGCGAGGGGGTCGCCGCCGGCACGGGCGAGGCGGCGGTTGGCGAGGGCCTGGGCGCGAGCCTCCTTGAGGGGGACGAGGGGGAAGCCGCCGAGCCCGAGCTCGCGGCGGCGTCCGCGGATCGAGAGGCGCTGGATCCAGCTGCGCGTGCCGGTGGGCTGGACCTCGAGGTAGAGGCCATCGCCGTCGCAGTAGCGTCCGGCCTGTGCTACGTTACGGACGAAGGCGGTGGAGAGTGCGTGCCGGGGGTGCCGGCCGTGCGGCTTGGTCTTTGGGGTTCCGATTTCGAGTGTCATGGTCTACCAATTTTCCCCGTATCTGATGGCGGAAACAGGTGTATTTTATCGGACGGTTCGGGCCTCGTCAAGCCTCGACGATGTAGTAGTAATCAATTATTATTCAGCAGTTTACGGACACTCATGGACGGCGACGGACGACTCTGGGCAACCTATATGGGGCTGTTGGGGCTACAGCCCCCTCGACCAGATCGACCGCGACAACGTCGGCGACCTGCGGATGGTGTGGTCGCGCGCCCTCAGCCCCGGGGGCCGGCAGCAGGGCACGCCGCTCGTCTACGACGGCGTCCTCTACATGCCGAACCCGAGCGACGTCATCCAGGCCATCGACGCCGCCACCGGCGATCTGCTCTGGGAGTACCGCCGCGACCTCCCCGACGACGCCTGCGAGCGCATCATGCCCGGCGTCTGCACGACCAACCGGAACCTCGCCATCTACGACAACCTCATCATCGACACCAGCGTCGACGAGTACGTCTTCGCCCTCGACGCGCAGACCGGCGATCTGGTGTGGGAGACGCGGGTTCTCGACTACCGAACCCATCCCGCGAACCAGAGCACGGGACCGATCGTCGCGAACGGCAAGGTCATCTCGGGCCGGAGCTGCATGCCGGCGGCGGGCCCCGAGGCCTGCGTCATCACCGCCCACGACGCGCTGACGGGCGAGGAGTTGTGGCGGCGCCGCACCACCCCCGCCCCCGGCGAGCCCGGCGACGAGACGTGGGGCGGGGTGCCCGACGAGGACCGCCGGCACGTCGGCACGTGGATGGCCCCCAGCTTCGACCCGGCGCTGAACCTGCTCTACATCTGCACCTCGGTGACCTCGCCGGCCCCGAAGTTCATGGTGGGCGGAGCCGACCTGACCCACCTCTACCACAACTCGACCCTCGCGCTGCACGCCGAAACCGGCGAGATCGTGTGGTACTACCAGCACCTGAACGACCACTGGGACCTCGACCACCCCTTCGAGCGGCTGCTCGTCGACACCGTCGTCCGCCCCGACCCGACCGCGGTGAGCTGGATCAACCCGGGCCTGCAGCCCGGGCAGGAGCGCCGGGTGATGACCGGCATCCCCGGCAAGACCGGCATCGTGTACACCCTCGACCGCGCCACCGGCGAGTTCCTGTGGGCGACCCCCACCGTGGCCCAGAACGTGGTGAGCCGCATCGACGGCGCGACCGGCGCGGTGACCGAGAACCCCGAGGCGGTCTTCCGCGGCTTCGGCCAGGAGGTCTTCACCTGCCCCACCGCGATGGGCGGCAAGGACTGGGAGGCGGGCGCCTACAGCCCGCGCACCAACACCATGTACATGCCGCTGCGCAACGCCTGCGCCCGCATGGCCCCCCTCGACGACGGGGGACGGTCGCTCTACAGCCTCAGCATGCGCAACGAGCTCGCCCCCGGCACCGACCAGCTCGGCGCCGTCTGGGCCATCTCGGCCGAGACCGGCGCTGTCGCCTGGACCCACGAGCAGCGCTCCGCCACCATGTCGCTGGCGGCGACGGCGGGCGGCCTCGTCTTCGTTGGCGACATCAACGGCCGCTTCAAGGCCCTCGACGACGAGACGGGCGACGTGCTGTGGGAGATCAACCTCGGCTCGCCGGTCAGCGGGTTCCCGGTGACCTACGCGGTCGACGGCCGCCAGTACGTGGTCGCCGGCACCGGCACCGGCGGCAACGCCTCGCGCTGGAGCGCGATGACCCCGGAGCTGCGGCCGAGCAGCGGCAACAACATCTTCGTCTTCGCGCTGCCGACGCCGTAGGACAGTCGCCTCTTCGGCTGGATGTGCGTGGTCACTCGGACGGAATCGTGTGAGTAGCACCCTCGAGCAGATCGGGCGCTGGTCGCACGCGGCGAAGTGCGAGTCTCGCTTCATGGATTCGAAGAGTCGGCGGCGGATGCCGTGCGGGTTCGTGATGTCGTCGCCGGGGTTGCGGGGGCTCTCGTGGTCGAGGACTATCCGGACTATCCGAAAGGGCGCTGCTGTCTCGCCCTGCAACGCGATGGAGCGAATCGACCGATTCATGTAGTCTGGGGTATTCCCGCCGGACAGGAGTCGCTGGCCGTCGTTGTCACGGCGTACAGGCCCGACCCCGCGAGATGGGACGAGACGTGGCTGAGGAGACGATCATGAGTACACGATCGACCTCGAGACTCGTGCGAGGCGGTGAGTTCGCGGCGGAAGTCGATGTCGAGCTGGTGGAAGCCGACGGCGGCTGGGCCCCCTACCTGCGACTGGAGGACGCCTGCAAGCTCGACGATGTCCGGGACGCGCTCCGTGCGGGGGACATTGCGCGTGCATCCAAGATCGCTGATCGTGTATACCGGTTGACGCCTCTCCACGTCTCCGGCGAGGCTGCCAAGCGTAGCGGGACCATCGACCGAACCGTCTGACAACCCTCACGATAACGATTGATCTCTACGTCCTCCTATTGCACATCCCCGCGGCGCTGCAGAGTCCGCCGCGGGGATGTGCAATATCAGCCGACTGACTCAGTTCTGAACGACAACAGCGTCCCCTTGATACTCAGTTGTGATCCCCACCCACTTTCGAGCATGCAAACCCAAGTCAAAGTCCGGATGTCTGCGCAAGTCTTCAAGACTCATGGCCCCTAATCGCCCCAAGACAACCTTGTCGCGTCCGTCTGTGTATTGAGTTGCCAACGAGCCATCAGGCAGCACCAGGAGAAAATAGCCATCCTGCTTGGTCCGATTAGAGTAGCCGATTCGCATCCATGGATAGCACTCCCTTATGGTGTGTACTTCCTCCAGCACCGCGTTGTCGTCTACTTCCCATCTATGCTTGTCGTGGAGTTGAGCTCGACCAGCCGACAGAATACGAGAAATGTTCCAATCGCCGACACCAACGAGAGCGAGGCGTTCACCCAGCTCAACAAGGCCGTGACTATTGTGCCTGCCGATGCAGGTCAGGATCCTAACGTGGTAGTCTGCCGCTACGGCTCGCTGAGTCAACTCCATGACTTCCGCCATAGAACCCGTAGAGGGGAGCAGATTGCGCCGGACACGGCTCCCCTCGTGAATCTCAGAAAAGCCGGAGTCAATGCTGATATGGAGACGAATCCCCGCTGGCAGCAAAGATAGCCCCTTCTTGGCAAGAACCATGCCGTTGGTACTAACGACAACGTTAAGTCCGGCCTCCATCGCGGCCACCGAGATCTGGAGAATATCTGGTCGAATCGTCGGCTCACCACCTGACAAATCGACTCTCATCAAGCCCCATGACCTCAGCTGCCGGAAAATGGCTCCCCATTCTTCGGCCGAGAGCTCTTCTGTCGGGAGAGACTCGTCATTCCCGTAA
This sequence comes from Vicinamibacteria bacterium, assembly GCA_022820675.1. Lineage (GTDB taxonomy): Bacteria > Acidobacteriota > Vicinamibacteria > Vicinamibacterales > UBA8438 > JAJEEA01. Next base: position 6,908 of record JAJEFC010000259.1, read on the forward strand.
CAGTACTGGCATTTCAAATTGCACTTACCCGTAACAATGCAACCCGCGGAGATGGGTCTATCGATAGCAATGTTTGAAATGGGACCCTTTGTACATGCCTCAAATGTGTCCGTCAGCGGACTGTATACTAGTTGCCCCCATGTTTCGTCGCGTTTGGTCGCCATACAACTTCTCGTTCCTCAAGCGCAAACAAGTCGAAGCTCTTCGAGCCTTATGGCTGCAGCGGTTGGTGATACGCCAAAGCGGTCCGCGATGGACTCAAAATGCCGGCTCTCGAAGCACCTGCAGGTGGCCACCTGCAGAGCCAAGTACCTCTGGCCACGGGACACCAGATCGGAGATGCGGGCATTGGACGCTCTGGGACCCGACAGCCAGACGGCTATATTTTCGTCTAGACTTGAAAGGTGAATTTTCTCGCGAAAACGCGCTTCAAAACACTTGCGAAGGTACTTTTCTGGCATCAGTAATTCGGCCGCAAACACGTCCGCTTCGTACTCTTCGAGCGGCCGCTTGGGCGCAAGTCGTTCGGTGCCCTTGAGGGGCCTGTCTCGGTGGTACTTGAATTTCGGGTGAAGCCGCCAATGACCGACTTCATGGGCGCCGGTGAAGCGGCGATAGTCAATCGGGAACTTCTGCGCTACTACGATGCGACCGCCGTCGCGGTCGATGAACCCGGCCGTCTGGATCGGCACCGAGTGAGGAGCAGTGGGCGTAGTGGGGGGGATGTACTCAGGGTCGTCGAATCGGACACCGAGCCCTTTTTCGACCACGGCGCGAAGATCCAGGGGAAAGATCTCCTTCGGACTGGTGGGCGTAGGGGTCCAGATGGTGGCGCGCCGACGCCACGAGTTCCTCAGGAATTCGGTCGCGGAGGCACGAGCGCGGGTTGTGGCGGGTCTAGACACAGCATTCTCCCAAGGCTGGGAGCCTACTACATGATGGGGCTATCCGTCAAGCGCACACTACATCTTGATGTACTTGGGGTAGCGGAGCGGCGTGGCCCAAGATGTTGGGGCTTGTCGACCGAGGCGTTGCGCGGCTGAGCGGCTGGGTTCATGGCGTGCCGGTCGGGATGGCGACGACCGGCGCGACCATCGCTTCGATCGGATGCTGCTCGACTGCGCGGTCGCGCCGGACCCCGACGCGGTGAGCTGGACCGGCCAGCGTGCCCGGCAAGACCTGCGTGGTCCGCACCTTGAGCGCGAGACCGGCGAGTTCCTCCGGGCCACCGGACCATCGCCCGAGAACGTCATGGGTCACAACGACGGCGGGACCGGCGCGGTGGACCGAGAATCCCGAGACGGTCTTCCGCGGCTTCGGGCCGGAGGTCGTCACCTGCCCCACCGCGATAGGGGGCAGGGACTGGGACGCGGGCACCTATAGCCCGGGCACCAACACCCTGGATATGCCGCTGCGCAACGCCTGCGCGCGCACGGCCCCCTCGGCGACGGCGGACGGTGGCTCTACAGCGTGAGCATGCCGAAGGGGCTGGCCGCCGGCACGGACCAGCTCGGTGCGGCCTGGGCCATCTGGGCCGAGACCGGCGCGGTCGCGTCGACCCACGAGCAGCGTTGGGCCAGCATGTCGCTCGCGGCCACCGGGGCGGCTTGGTCTGCGTCGGCGACGTCATCGGCTGCTTCAAGGCCCTCGACGACGAGACCGGCGACGTGCTGTGGGGGATCCGTGACCTACGCGGTCGACCACGACCTCGTTGAGTCCGATTCGCCGAGATCCCCAGCCGTTCCGCCGCCTCGGCCGGCCCTTCAGCCGGTCGACCGACCAGGCAGTCGACCGCTCGCCCCGAGCGTCGCTCCTCGACGCGGGGGAGAGCGGGCCGGAGAGGGCCGCAGTCTACACCTGACCCGCGCGGTGGGGCTACTTCCAGCGCGGACGTGATACCTTGCTCCACGGTACACGGGACTTGGCCGGCCCACCGCGACGGTTGGCTGTTTCGTCAAGCTATCGCAGGTGGACGACCGGGTCCGGCACAACGGGTGGAGATGGGCTCGGAAGCGGCTAGTCGCGCGAGTCGGACAGGAATAGGGGAGGATGGACCAGGGGTGGCTGAGCATCCCTTCTCAGCGAAGATCGGGATTCGGGTGTCGCTGACCGGGCACTTCGACGTGCCCGTCGTCCTGGACGACGTACGACCGCTGGGCGCGAACGGGTCCGCCGGGTTCGAGTGCCGTGTTCGGTTGCCCGACGGCACGATCGAGGAGGCGGTGATCTCGCCCGACGAGGCGGCGGCGATCCTCGGGGCGGAAGCGGCAGCAGAGAAGGCGGTGCCGCGGCCGGCGGACGCGAACCGGCTGCGACTCCTCGTGGAGTCAGCCCGCATCCGCCTCGCCTACGCGTACGACCGGCAGTTCGCGGTCAGCCTGTCGGGCATCCGCACCCTCCCGCACCAGATCGAAGCGGTCTACCTGAAGATGCTGCCGCAGCCGCGGCTGCGGTTCCTGCTCGCCGACGACCCCGGAGCCGGCAAGACGATCATGGCCGGCCTGCTGATCAAGGAGCTCAAGCTGCGGGAGGCCCTCGACCGCTGCCTCATCCTGGTGCCCGCGCCGTTGACCATTCAGTGGCAGGACGAGATGCTGCGGTTCTTCAACGAGCCGTTTCAGATCATCCACTCGTCGAACGACCAGCAGCAGCTCCTGAACCTCTGGGAGCGGGAGCGTCAGGTCGTCTCGTCCATCGACTACGCCAAGCAGGACGATGTCCGCGAGCGCGTATGGCAGCAACGGTGGGACCTCATCATCATCGACGAGGCCCACAAGTGCAGCGCCTACACGAAGCGCTCGGCCGGGCGCGAGGACGAGGTCGAACGCACGAAGCGGTATCAGCTCGCGGAGCGTCTGTCCGAGCAGTGCGATGGTCTGCTGCTCCTGACCGCCACCCCGCATCACGGCGACGACGACCGGTTCGCCCACTTCATCCGCCTGCTCGACCGCGACCTGTTCCCCGAGCCGCACCGTTTGGGCGACGCGTCCGGTCGCATCCGCCGCGACATCCTCAAGCTCGGGGAGGACTGCCCGTGGTCGCTCCGGCGGCTGAAGGAAGACCTGAAGGACATGCGCGGCCGTCGACTGTTTCCGGACCGCCATGTTCAGACGGTCAGCTTCGAGCTCGGGCCGGACGAGTACGCCATCTACAAGGCGGTGACGGCCTACATCAACGAGTTCCTGCCGCAGGCGACGGGGCGCCGCAAGAACAGCGTCGCGCTGGCCCGCACCGTCTTCCAGCGCCGCCTCGCGAGCTCGACGCATGCGATCTGCGAGTCGCTCCGCCGCCGCCGGAAGAAGCTCGACGATCTGCTCCGGGAGCTCGAGGGCCTTTCTCCCGCCCAGAGGGCGCGCCGGCTCGCGCAACTGCAGGGTCGGCTGTCGGACACCGAGCAGGACGAGGACGATCTCGATGAAGCGGCCCGCGACCTGCTTATCGACGAGGCCACCACGGCTGCCGAGCTGGACCAGCTCCGCGCCGAGCTTGCCGAGCTTGGCGATCTGGTGGCCCGGGTGGGGCGGGTCCGCGAGAGCGGGCGCGATTCGAAGCTGGTCGCGCTGCGCGAGTGCGTGCAGAGGTCGGAGTTCGAGGAGCTGAAGGACGGGCGCGGCAAGCTCCTTCTCTTCACGGAACACCGAGACACGCTCGTCTACCTGCGCGAGCACCTCGAGGCGTGGGGCTACTCGACCTGCCAGATTCACGGCGGGATGAACCCGCGCGAGCGCCAGCAGGCCCAGGAGGACTTCCGCACGGGCCGGCAGATCTGCGTGGCCACCGAAGCGGCCGGCGAGGGCATCAACCTCCAGTTCTGCCACCTGATGATCAACTACGACCTGCCCTGGAACCCGACCCGCCTCGAGCAGCGTCTGGGTCGCATCCACCGTATCGGGCAGACGCGCGACGTGTACGCGTTCAACTTCGTGGCGACGTCCTCGGAGGATGGCCAGCCCGTCATTGAGGGGCGCATCCTCGAACGGCTGCTCGGCAAGCTGGACCGCATGCGCGAGGCGCTCGGAGACCGGGTGTTCGACGTGGTCGGCGAAGTGCTCTCCCTGAACAAGGTCAACCTGCCGGACATGCTCCGCGAGGTGGCGTACGAGCCGAGACGGCTGGACGACTATCTCGACATGATCGACCGCATCGACCCCGATCTGCTCGGCCGCTACGAAGAGGCGACCGGCATTGCCCTGGCGCGCGGGCACGTCGATTTCTCGGCTTTCGCACAGGCCAATCTGGAGGCCGAAGAACGCCGGCTCATGCCGCGCTACGTCGAGTCCTACTTCGTGAGCGCCGCCAAGGCGGTGGGCCTCCGCACGGAGGCGAGGGCCGACGGGCTCTGGCGGATCGAGCACGTGCGCGCCGATCTCCGCTCCGAACGCCTCGCCGCCGTGCGACGCCTGGGCGCGCCGGAGGCGAGCTACCGCAAGCTGACCTTCTACAAGGAGCACCTCGAACAGGATCAGCACCTCGATGCCGTGCTGCTCGGCCCCGGCCATGCCGTCTACGCCACGGTCGACGAGAAGCTGAACGAGCTGCTTCACGATGTCGTGGGCCGCACCGCCGTCTACGTGGACTCGATGGCCGGGGCGCCGTACCGGTTGCACTTCTACGAGATCACGGTTCGGGGCCAGACGACCAAGGGAGAGGCGACCACCGTCCATGCCGAGCTTGCGGCGGTGCGCGAGGAGGTCGCCGAAGGCGTGGCGGACGCCGAGCGTTTCGGGATGGTTCCCGCCGATGTCCTCATCGACCTTCCCGAACACCCGCACCCGCCCGAGACGCTTTCCGAGATCGACTTCGGACCCGTCAGCGACTACGTCAAGGCCACGGTGCAGATGGATCGGCGCACCGTCGTGCGCGACGAGCGCGGCCGCTACGCCGATGTCGCGCGCGACTATCTTCAGAGGTCCTTCGACGCGCGGGTGAGGGCGGCGCAGGACCGTGTGATGAGACTGCTCCACCGGGAGTCGAAGGAGCCCGAGATGGCTCTGGCGCGGCAGCGGGCAGAGCAGGATCTCGCCGATCTCGAACGGACCCGGCAGGAACGCCTCGCCGGCGTGGACCGGCTCCGCATCGCCCGTCACGGGCCGGTGCGCCACGTCGCCAGTTGCCTCGTGCTGCCGCCGGACACGGCAATCGACAGTTTCCCGGAGCTGGCCGAGGAGCAGGATGCCGCGCTGAAGCGTCGTGTGGAGCTGGCCGCCGAGGACATCGTCGTCGCCTACGAAGAGGCCCGAAACCGCGACTGCCAACGGGTGGGCCACCTCAAGATCGGCTTCGACATCCGCAGCCTCGCGGCCCCGGACCCGCAAACCGGCTACCGTGACCCGGTGGCCGGGGTGCGGCGCATCGAGGTCAAGGGCCGCAGGACGGGCCGTCCGGTGAGGCTCACCACAAACGAGTGGTACAAGGCGCAGCAGCTCGGCGACACCTACTGGCTCTACGTGGTGTGGGACCCGCTCGACAACCCTGACGCGGCTCCGGTCGTGGTCCGGAACCCCGCCAGGCACCTGGACTACGCGAAGAAGGAGGTCGTCGCGGCCCGGTACTACGACGTTCCCGCGAACGCGGTCGAGCAGGCGGCACAAGACCAGCGGGACGGCGCCGCATGACCGGGGCGCTGACCCATCGGAGGAATCGGAGGATCCGTCGCACATGCGCATAACGCGTCTCGAGATCGAGAACTTCCGGTCGATCCGGCGGCTGGTCGTCGATCTCGGCGACACGACGGTGTTCGTGGGTCCGAACAACGCGGGCAAGACCGCCATTCTCGACGCACTCCGGATCGCCTTGACGCGCCGGTGGGGTCAGCGCGGCACCGGTTTCAGCGAGTACGACATCCACCTTGCCGACGACACGGTCGATCCGAAGGCCTCCAGCGGCGTCCGCATCGAGCTCCGTTCGGAGGAGGGCGAACCAAGCGAGTGGCTCGACACGATCGCGGCCGACCTCGGCGACATCGTGCAACTGGACCCCACTACGGCACGTCGCGCCATCGTCCTGAGAACGCGGTGCGCATGGAGCGACGAGACCGGCGCCTTCGAGCCGAGCTGGGAGTTCCTCGACGCAAGGCGTGATCCGCTGGCCGGCCGCAGCGCGCGCCGGGTCAACCTCGAGCGCTTCTGGCAGTACCTGCCCGTGTTCTACCTCGGCGCGTTGCGGGACGTCGGCGACGAGTTCTCCCCGCGCTCGTCTCAGTTCTGGGGCCGGCTGCTCAGAGCCCTGGAGATCCCGCCCGGTCTCGAGTCCCGTGCCTTGCGGGTCCTCGATCTGCTCAACCGCCGCCTGCTCGAGGCGGACCCGCGCCTCGCGGAGATCGCGGAGACGTTGTCCGGCGCCACCCGCATCGCCGCGCGCGATCGCGACGGCGGTCTCGACCTCCGAATGGTGCCGCTCAAGACCTGGGACCTGCTCTCCAGGGCCGAGATCATCCTCCGCAACGAGCCGGACTTGCCGTGGCTTCCGCTGCGACACCAGGGGCAGGGCATCCAGAGCCTGTCGGTGATCTTCCTGTTCCAGGCGTTCGTGGACCACCTGCTGCGCGAGCTGTACGAGCCGGGAAGCGAGCCGGTGCTCGCCCTCGAGGAGCCGGAGACCCACCTCCATCCTCAGGCCGTCCGCACCCTCTGGCGCCACGTCAGCGCGCTGCCCGGGCAGAAGATCGTCACCACCCACTCGCCGTACTTCGTCCAGCACGTGCCGTTTCGGGATCTACGCCTGGTGCGCCTCACCGCGAACGGCACCGAAGTGCGGTCGCTGCCGGCGAGCTTCTCCGCCTCGATTCCGTCCCTCGATGGTCTCGAGGCCGTCGTGGCCAACTCGTCCGGGGTGCTGACCTACGAACGAGCTTCGGAGACGCTCACGGTCCACGGTGCCCTCGGCGAGAGGCTCTACCGTGACCTCCTCGCGTGCTGCGGGGCCGACGAGCGCCGCCCCGAGCTCGAACCGCTGCTGCGCGACTTGCGGGAACGCTCGTCCCTGTATGTCGACGACGACGAACTCCAGTCTCTCGAAACCTACGCCCGGCGGATGCGCGGCGAAATCTTCTTCGCGGAACGCTGGCTGATCGTCGAAGGGCAGGCCGACTACCTGATCGTGCACGCGGTTGCGCACGCCCTGGACTACGACCTCGACCAGCACGGCGTCTCGGTCGTAGACGCCCAGAACAACGGCAGCCCGGCTACCTTCGCAGCCCTGGCGCGGGCACTGGGCATTCCGTGGCTGGCGGTGTTCGACGGCGACGACGCCGGACGTGAGTTCGTGCGGGCGATTGCCAACCGCGGGTTCAGTGCCGAAGAATTGAGCCAACGCTGTCGAACCCACGCCGCCGGTGACCTCGAGGCGCAACTCGTCGCCGACGGGCTGGGGCCGGAGTTGCGGGAAGTGCTGGCGGCGTTGGGCATCCGGGACGCGTACGCGCTGAACGACGCAGACCTCGTCGTTCGCTTGCGCGCCGAAAAGACCGCCAATGCGGCAGAGTTCGCGGCCCGTGTTCGTCGGGGCGCGGACCTGGCGCAACGCACTCCGGAGGCGTTTCGCGCCGCCATCGAGCAACTGCGGGGTCTGACCTGATGACTACCCAGCTCGAGACCTCTCTGCACGAGCTGTCGGACATCCAGCGCAAGGCGGTCGAGTGGGACGACGGCGCGCTGCTCGTGCTGGCCGGCCCAGGCTCCGGCAAGACCCGTGTACTGACCTGCCGCGTCGCGCGCCTGCTCTATCGATCGCCGGACGAGCGCTTCCGCGTCCTCGCGCTGACGTTCACGAACAAGGCCGCCCACGAGATGTCGAGCCGGCTGACCACCCTTGCGCCCGGGCTCGAGGAACGCGCCGACATCCACACCTTCCACGGGTTCTGCACACAGGTGCTGCGCCAGCATGGCGTGCATCTCGGCATCAAGCCCGATTTCGCGATCTACTCCCGGACATCCGACCGAGAAGCTGTGCTGGAGGATGCCCTCGCGCGCGATTGCCGGCGCGTCGGCAGCGAGGATCGCCGTCTCCTGCCCAGGATCGACGCCCTCAAGGCCCGATTGGTCCGGCCCGAACAGACTGAAGAGTGGCTTGCCGACGGGAACAGCGGGTCGCCCGACGAGGCCTGCCGCGTGGCCCGCGCCTACCGCCTCTACGAAGAAGAGTTGCGCCGCGCCAACGCACTGGACTTCAACTCGCTCATCTTCGAGGCGCACCGCCTCTTCGGATATCCGGCGATGGCGCGACACTATCAGACCGTCTACCGCTACTGGCTCGTCGACGAGTTCCAGGACACCAACGGCGCCCAGTACGGACTTCTTCGGCGCATGGCGGGCGAGGACTTCCGCCGGGTCTTCGCCGTGGCCGACGACGACCAGACGATCTACGAGTGGAACGGCGCCAACGTCCGCCGGATCGGTACCTTGGTCGAGGACTTCGATTGCGAGGTCATGCAGCTTCCGACCAACTACCGTTGCCCGCCGGGCATCGTCGAAGCCGCGAACCGTCTCGTCGTCTACAACGCCCGGCGCGCCGACGCGAAGCGCCCTGCCGAGCCGGCGCAGCGCAGTCGTTCGCTCCACGACCAGCCGATTCGATGCCGCGTGTTCGGGACCGACCGGGATGAGGCGGCCGGGATCGCGGCCGAGATCGCCGGTCTGGACCTCGCCGAGCGCGGCCGAACGTTGGTGCTGGCCAGGACCCGCGCGTTGCTGGAGTCCATGCGCGACGCCCTGCAGGCAGAGTGTGTGAACGTGACGATCCTGAATCGCCGCGACGACTTCGCGTCGCCCCGGATGCGATGGCTCGTCGCCTGCTTGAAGCAGATCGACCGGCCGCTCGACCGGCGCAACCTCGCCACGCTGGTCGAGGCGTTCGGCAGCTTCGTGCCTGGCTGCGCTGCTTCTTCGGCAAGCGGACCCGTGCTGCTGGACATCGACGAACTGCTGTCCCGTTCGGCGACGGAGGGCGTCACGTACCTGTCGGTCTGGACGGGTGCGGCGCAAGAGGCCGGGCTGCCGTCGCCCGCTGCTGAGGTCGTCGATCTGATTGCGGGTCTGGCCGCTGGAGAGCTGAAGCCTGCCTCGGCAATCGACCAGCTCCTCGGTCACTTCGAGGGCGACGAGCCCGACGAGGACCTCAGGGACGACCTGAGCGCTTGGCGGCGATTGTCGGGCGAGATCAGAGCGGCGGTGGGACCGACATCGCTCGACCGTTTCCTCCAGGAGCTGGAGTTGCGCTCCAAGGAACCAGCTCCGACACCGGGAGCGGTGTCTCTGGCGACCATTCACGGTGCCAAGGGCCTGGAATTCGACACCGTTTACGTCATCGGTCTGGCGGAGGAGATTCTGCCCTCCTGGCACAGCGTCACGCGGCGGAATGGCAGCTCGGCACTGGAGGAGGAACGCCGCGGCTGCTTCGTCGCCATCACCCGAACGAAAGAACGCCTGATCCTGTCAAGGGCGCAACGGTACAGGGGATGGCCCAAGGAGCCGTCCCGGTTCCTCGCGGAGATGGGCTTCGCCGATGACGATTCCGACGCCGTCTCGGGAGGAGGGAACCCGTCGTGACGACCGACGACTGCCCGCCTGTAACGTGGTCGCCGGCACCGGCGGCAACGCCTCGCGCTGGAGCGCGATGACCCCGGAGCTGCGGCCGAGCAGCGGCAACAACGTCTTCGTCTTCGCGCTGTCGCAGTAGGCGGAAAGGCGGGTGTCGGCGCCGAGACCGGCGGGGGCCACCGACGCGCGCCGGTGGCCCCGCTGTCAGGCTCTAGCAACCCGTGGCGAAAGCCCCGCTGCATTCGAGCGGCGATGCATCCCGCCTGACTGCGTTGTTCGTCGGTTGCGTATCCCCCGTATGCGCCCTCCTCACGCCTTGTCAGGCGGGCGCCTCGCCGCTCTCGGTGCAACGCGGGGTTTCACCACGGGCTGCTAGGAACAACTGGGCCCGGTTCGCTCTCCGCGAACCCACTCGGCCAGCATCTGCCACTCCGGGTCGTCA